>CAYJNU010000349.1:0-8810 GCA_964371005.1 uncultured Verrucomicrobiota bacterium
TCAACGGCGACATCGGGCAGATCGTGAAGATCGATTCCGTCGAACGCGAGGTCACGATCCGGTTCGACCAGCGGGAAGTGGCTTATGATTTCGGCGAACTCGACGAGATCGCTCTCGCCTACGCAATCACGATCCACAAATCGCAGGGCTCAGAATTCCCGGCGGTCGTCACGCCGCTGGCCACACAGCATTACCTGCTGCTCCAGCGCAATCTGGTCTATACCGGCGTCACGCGGGGTAAGAAGCTCGTCGTGCTGATCGGTCAGCGGAAGGCGCTGGCGATGGCGGTCAGGAACAACAAGACGGAGAGCCGGTTCACGGGGTTGCTGGCAAGGCTGACGGCAGCGAATCAATGCCCGCCAGAGACCGTGTAGCCTGCCCGGCGCAAGTCGCACGGCGTCTCCACGAGCCGGGCGGTGCGGATCTACAAGACCTACGGCGAAGGGCCGTCATCGTATAAGCGCTTTCAAAACTGATACTGCTGAAACACAGCCGAATTTGGAGAATTGTTCCATCAAGCACGAAGCCCAATGCGACCTGTAGCCTCCATATTGTTCCTGGAAGCTCTGCTCCTTCTCAAACTTTAGAAACTCCCTCTCGACCTCAACCATCATTTCATGTGAACACCAAAAAGAGAAGACCGAAAACCAGCCAGCCAAATCATCGGCTCCACTTCTAACCACTTTGGCCGCCAATTCACCTCTTAAGATACGATTTGCGCAAATGAGAGCGCCCACTTCTCGCTTTATGTGAGGGGGACTGTCGTAATCGCCATAATAAAAGTCAACGAAGTCGTCAACGGAGCCTCGAACCAGCTTTTCAGCCAGAACATGGATTGCCTCGGGCAGCAAGGATTCAGTTTCAGGCACCCCGTCCGGCGCACGATGCTCCATCAGTGCCGCCACGATGCAGCCCTTGATTTCGGGGATGGTTAATCCCCTGAAGAGGTCCGGCGTCAGTTTATCACGAAGTGGATACCCAGTCGGTTTACACGGCACCTCCACCCAAAGTGGGATGGCCGTGGAGTTCGGAGACGGTCCAGACGAATGCTCCGCTTGTGGTGTTGCCTTTGGCCCTAGGTCTTCTTTCGGTTTGTCTTTTCGCCAAGGTAACGAATTCTCGTCTATGTTGAGCACGACGCAAAGCGCTGCGGAGTAAATGGCGGGAAGGGGCCGTTCCCCACGGAACGCACACGCAAAGGCCCCAGAAACGGAATCCAGGTATTTGGGTTGGTCGTATAGGGCATACTCCCGCTTCTTCGTCTCGTTGAATACCGCCTCGTAAAATCTCCTGTCTACTTTGAACTTGTTCTGGATCTGCGATTTCAACCACGTGATGTGGTACGATTCGAGTCTCTTCTGTTTTCGTCTTCCGCGCATTGATGGGGTTGAGGGATTCGAAGCCATTGGGCGCAAGCTTGCGAGATTGCGCCATTTTGCATCTTGCGCAAGCAGTTTTACGACATATTCCGCCACTTTTCGCCATGCCCAAGCGAATCTCGGCATTTTCCGCCATTTTCGGTGGTCTAGGCGATGACGACGTTCCGTGGAATGCTGCCTGCGTTCAACCTAATGAATCTTATGAACACTCGAACAACTGCAAGACTCTCCGAAGCGACAACCATGCCCCTATCCGACCTGAGGCCGCACCCGCTCCACACCGAAATCTACGGGGATGGTGCGGACGATGCGCTGGTCAGCAGCGTGAAGGACAATCCACTTTCGTCGCCGGAATGCCGGTAGCCGAAAAAAGAAAAAACAAACCCGCGGCGAAACGCCGTGGTAGAAAGTAGAACGAAGTATGACTGATGTAACATGTGAACAACCCAAGGTCGACAGTGAATCTGAAACCATCAACGAATCGATCATCGCCCGGTTCCGTGACGCCAAAACCGAGTCAGAGCGGGAGTTGGAAGAGTCTGGGAAGGAGGCGGGCGTTCGCTTCGTTGACACGACCGCCGAATACGGCGAGCTCCGCCGCCTCGAACGCTGGTGGGAAAGGACACGCGACAATCCCGACCTGGACCTCGAAGCGTTTGGTCCGTCCGGTTTGGCCGACATCCTCGCCGGTGAACACGGAGACGGAAAGGAAATCCACAGCCACCTTCAAGAACTGGGCGGCGCAGACTCCGACGACGGTCGCTGGATCGAGGGTTTCATCACGGGAGCTTTGAGACGTTTCGAGCAGATTGAGGCGAAGCTCTGACAAGTGACCACCGCGCACGCAGCACAACCCGACTGCGGTCGGGTTGTGTTGGCGGCGAACAAAACCCATTCAACGTGAAACCTGAACGCTGACTGTAGCCGGCATCAATTCAACACCACAACTCGTCCAGTCCAGCGTGGGCACATCGATCATCACCGTGATCGCAGCTTGCACCGGGGCGGGACCATCCAAGAAAGGTTAAGTATATTATGGCCCTTAGAAATGGCGTCGTCGTCAAATTCAACAAGACACGCGCAGAACAGATCCTCCACTGCCTGAACACCGGAACCCCCATTACCCCGAGCGGTGATGGATGGACCGGGAATGACATGCTGGCGGTGGCTGGCGCCTGCTTCTACGCGGCGATGAGCCAAGGCCCGGCCTCATTCTGGCTGCGAGACATCTCGGCCAACCTCCACACGGAACACCGAGAAGCCGAGGAACTGCAATTCATGAACGACCTGCGCGCTGCCGTTGAGTTCTACGCTGAACTGACACGCTTGGTTCGCGATGAAGCATACGACGACAAGTGTGAGGTAAACGTCGTCGCCATGGCGACCCAGGAAGGTGAAGTGAGCCGGAGCTTCACTCCGGTCAAGGGCTTCAAGCAAACCCCACGTCAGACCTAAGCTCGCTGGCAGTGCGATCGTGTCCCCTGTTCCATTGCGTTTCCGGGTCGGGTCCGATCCCCGGTCCTTCGCTGAGACAAAGCAATCGCTTCGACCACACCACAATCAAACCGAAAACAAGATGATTACAATCAATCAGATAACGCATGAAATCCCGAATGTGCCGGTTGCCGATGCCCCTCCAATGAGCGCAATGCGGCCAATTCAATCCCGGCGGATAAACCAACCAGAGACGCCGAGCCCGAGCGCCAGTCCCGGAACGGCGGCTAATCATGATCATCTGAGGGGGGCGCATCGCAAGCAGATGGCGCACATTGACCTTGTCGCCTTCCGGTATTTCCTCCTAAGGTGCATGCCCGTGAGCGACGAGAAAAAGCAGCTCCCCACGCTGGAATTATGTTGGACGATGATTCCCAAGGGGGAGGAAGCGTCCCACTATGTGGGTGAACTTCTTGGAAGTGTTGTCAGGCTCAACGTCATTCAACAGGCCCTTCACACCATGTTAGAAACACTGTCCATTGAGGAAGCGCTTTCGCGGATCGTCGTCCTTATCGAGAATTACCTAAACACCGTGTATGCACTGCGCGAACGGGCGGTGAAGCTACTCCTCTACACTGCAGTCGAGAATGCCTACGATGCAGATCTCTTGAGGAGCAAGCGGACGCGTGAAGACGTAGTCCGCAAGCTTGGATTGCCTGTGGTTGTCGGGGAGACTTTTCTTTCGCTCATGTCCACAGTTGACCCAGATATCAGTCTGCGAAATCGCAACACCCATGACACGTTCCTAAGATTGGAATTGTGGACCGGCTACGACGTATTTGACCCACTGGATGTACGAGTGGGTTTAGCTGCGAAGGAGGAGGCAAGGGCGCAGCTGGATGAACGCCTTGGCGAAGAACTAGCCAGGCAGGTCGATGAGCACTGCAAGCGGATTGATTTGATCGAGACTGCCGTCCATGCGTTCTTGGACGCGCTCGAGAAGTCATCGACTCTCGGCGAAATCTGAATCTCACAACTCGGAGATGGCGCATGACCCGGGTGTTGCGGTTTCGGCAACAAGACAGCGCGTTGTTATTGCTGCTGCCGCCCCGCGCGGCAGTGCTCGTGACACCCTCGCAAGAAATCAATCAGCGTGACGGATGACGGTCGCGTAGTGGTGACGGATTCCGCACTGGGCAAGAGCGGTCGGGGCTACCTCTGCCAGTGGTTGCAGAGCGACTTCGAGAAGGTCTGGATGCGAACCAAGGGCGGGGTCGCCATGGTCATCTGCCCGCCAGCCGGAGCCGTGGTGCGAGCGGTGACCAACCTCCCTCCCTTCCCGAAAGACCGGACTTTTCCCGTTGGCGACGATCACTGAGGATCGAGGCGGCTCCGGGTCCGGGAATGTCCGTCTGCCGCGTTGGTGGCGCCGAGAGCCCTTCTTACTTGGTGACCGTTAGTGGGTCGCCTTGGACCTCACGCGCTTGAGCCAGTCCTCTGTGCCCAAGACCACTGCGCGCATCATCTCCTTGCGAAACAGCGGATCCAGCATCTTGGCTTCGTCTTCCGGGTTGGACATAAACGCCTGTTCGACGAGCACAGCGGGCATCCACGTGTTCGCGCGAATCGGGGAGTAATTGAAGTTCCCCACGTTGCCGAAATCATTGAGTTTGGTATGGGCGAGCAGGCGGGTGTGGATAGCCTCGGACAGATCGCGGCTGAGCGGCCACTTGTAATAGGTGCTGGTCCCGGACACGCGCAGGTAACCCCGCTCGTGCCCGGCGGAGTTCGCGTGGACGCTGATGAACAGCACGGCGTTCGAGGTAATGGCCCGCCGTGTGCGTTCGCTGAGCAACAGGTCCTCGTCGTTCTCACGCACGATGACGGGGTTCGCACCGGCCGCCCGGAACTGGCGCGCCAGTTCTTCCACGGCCATGCGGTTGATGTCTTTCTCCAGGCTGCCACTCACGCCGCGAGCCCCCGAATTGCTGCCGCCGTGGCCGGGCTCCAACGCAATGGTGAGCCCTTTCAACGGCGAGGCCGGCGCCGACGCCAGTTTCGGTGGTCGCCGGACGCTGAGCCGCACGGAATTGTTGGTGACACTCCATTGATACCCCCAAAGCAGCCGGCCCTGGAGTTCCACACAGGCCCGCAGATGATCGGTCGCTACCTGCTTGACGGTCACTTCGCGCACCGTTTTCGCCGTCGGCCGATGGCTGATCCAGGTTGCGGCGTGATGGGCTCCGAAGAAGTCAATTTCGATGGCTGCCCGCCCGCCCGGGCTGATCGTGGGCGTCACCGAGAACGGCACGCGCGCGGGATAGGGAATCGAGACATAATCCGCGAAGGCATCACCGTAGGCGGAGAGGTCGGTGAAGGCGAGGTGCGGCAGGATTGTTCCGGGCGGCGCCCACTCGACGTCCCGGCTGGCCACCCAACCGTCAAGCTCCGGGCTGAGCCGGACGCGATAGTTGTTGTCCTGCATGCCCGTGATGCGCAGCAAGGTGCCGGCAGGCAGCTCGGCGAGATACGGCCCGCCCAGACGCACCTCGTGCATACCGAAACTCAAGGCCGCGCCGTCGCCCTTGACCTGCGCCAGACGCACTGTGGCTTCGTCCCAGAAGCCCACCTTCGCCTTGCTCGCAGCCTCTATCACTGCCTCGCCGGCGGCACGACTGTCATTCGTGCCGACGTTTGCCGACCGCAACCGAAACCGCACTGGCTCGGGCGCGGAGTCAGTCGCCGGTGTGGCCACCAGGCTGGCTCGGTAAAGTCCGGAAGGCGTACTCGTTTCTGGGGCGGGGATTTCCGCCATGGGCCGCCAATCCGCGTTGGGCAAGCGGAACTCCGCCATCTGACCGGGCGTGCCACGGAAACTCAGCTCCAGTACGTCGCCGCGTGTGAGGAAGGCATTGCGCGCGGGTTCGATACTGTCCGGATCAATCTCAAGGCCTTGCCGCGGTGGGCGTGGCGAAGCCTCCGCCTCCGCCGTGCGGTTCACCGTCACGACGCGCTCGGTGTGCCGTCCGTCCCGGGCCGTGGCGATAATCTTGATCGGGTTCTCCCCCAGTTGCAGCGGCACCTGATCCCGCACAAAGATGCCGGTGGCGAACACCCGGGCCGATTCGCTTCCAACACTGACCGTCGCGTCGGGAGACGAGCGCCCGAGAATATTGACGGAGTCGCGAGTGGTGGAGACGGTTTCGCTGCGCGGATCCAGAATCTGCAGAGGAAGGTCGCCCGCCTTGGAATGACCGGTGGACGCCGCAGGCTTTGATCGGGCTGCTGCGCATCCGGTCAGCAAACCCGCAGCAAGGCCGGCCAACATTCCGAACGTCAGCGTCCGGTATCCGATGCGGTCTTGGATGAGACCACTGCTCCACCCTGACCTTGTGTGGCAAAAAAGGAGCCTGCGGTTGGCTTTGACCATGGCGGTGAGCATAGGCCGCGACTTGCTGCCCTGCAATTCCGCGAGTGAGGCTGCCCCGACGTTGGATGGGTTGTGGATGCCGCATTCCCCCGATTTCAGTGCGACGAGGCTGCCTTCATTTACTTGCCGCGCGACGAACTCACCCGTATAGGATTGCAGCGCGACCGAGAATTGAGCTTCACGGTGAGCCGCGAATGGCTATGGTAAGCACACCACTTGAAATCCACCCCAGCCAAAGACCCGCCAATGCCGGATGCAGTCGCTGACATCATCGCCTATCACGACCGGACCAAGCATCATCCGGAACGCTACGCCAACGGCCCGGGCGGCCTCGACTGGGCGACTCAGCCAAACCCCTTCCGCCGTTTCTCCGGAGCGCCAGCGCTTCAATTACCGTTGGCCCGCCCGGACGACACGCCCCCTGCGGCCGCCTTGTTCGGCGCAACAGCCGTCCCTGCGCGACCGTTCACGCTCGGCGCGGTGAGCTTGTTCTTTGAACTGTCCCTGGGGCTTTCGGCCCGCAAGGAAATTGCCGGCTCAAGCTGGTATCTGCGGATGAACCCTTCCAGCGGCAACCTGCATCCGACGGAAGCCTACGCGGTCTTGCCCGTTCTCGAAGGCTTGCCGGGTGGCGCCGGGGTCTATCACTACGCGCCGCTTGATCACGCTTTGGAACAACGGGCGCGCTGGCCGCAGAGTGTCAAATCCGACGCGCTTGGATTCCACGTGGGGCTGACGTCCATCACCTGGCGCGAGGCGTGGAAATACGGGGAACGGGCCTTTCGGTATTGTCAGCATGACGTGGGACACGCGCTCGCGGCGTTGCGTTTCGCGGCGGCGGCGTTGGGTTGGGGCGTACGACTCCTGCCGGATTGGCAGGACTCACAACTCGCCCGGCTGCTCGGCCTGGACCGCGCAGAGGATTTTGCCGATGCGGAACGGGAAACTCCGGAATTACTCGTCCAGGTGATCGTGGAGCAAGCGCCAGCAACGACTCTGCCGCTCGCTGCCGACCCCGCCACCGAATGGTTCGGACGCGCCAATCGGCTCAGCAACTCCCATGTTGCGTGGCCGGTGATTGACGAAGCCATCACGGCCTCGGAACGCATCGCTGGGAGGGTGATCCAATCAGCATTGGGTAACGTGCTTGCGTGGCCCCTGCCGTGTCCGCCTATTTGCAGCCATTCCGCAGGTCAATTGATTCGCCAGCGGCGCAGTGCCGTGGACTTCGACGGTGTGACCCACATCTCTCGGGAAACCTTCCTGGCCATTCTCGATACAACGCTGCCACGCACTTCCGCGCCGCCCTTCGATGCCTGGCCCTTCCCGCCACGACTGCATCTGGTGTTGTTCGTACATCGGGTGACCGGACTAGAGCCCGGCTTGTACCTCTGGCTGCGAGCTCCGGATGACGCGGATGCCTTGCGACAGGCTTTACGGGCGAACCTCAATTGGGAAGCGGTGACGGATTCCGCCATCACAGCGCCGCTGTATCGGCTGGGGCGGGGCGACTTGCGTGATTTCGCGCGGACCCTTTCCTGCCATCAGGACATTGCCGCCGACGGTGCGTTCAGCCTGGGAATGCTGGCACGGTTCGAGCCGGTCTTGCGGGAACGCGGCGCGGCGGCCTATCGCGAGTTGTTCTGGGAAGCCGGAATGATCGGCCAGGCGCTGTATCTGGCTGCCGAGGCAGCCGGCGTTCGCGGCACGGGCATCGGCTGCTACTTCGACGATGTGTTGCACCGAGCGCTCGGTCTGGCCGGCCACGATTGGCAGAGCCTCTACCACTTCACCCTCGGCGGTCCCGTCGAGGACCCGCGGCTGCGCACTGCGCCGCCTTACGAGTCCCGCAGCGGCGCCGCCAGACCATGCAAGGCGATTTGGATTTCGAGCCATAGCAGCGGGCGACCAGTTTTCCGGCGCATTAGGCCGGGTAGCCAAGGGTCTGTGCGTAAAGCACCCGCTGCTCCGGTCGCAGCTTGAAGTCCTTGGCCGCCGCGTCGCGATTACAGTTGTGAAACCACGCCGCCAATCCCTGCGAGGCGGCGAACAGGTAAATGTTCGACGCAATGAGTCCTGTGGCCACGTAGTAATACCCCTTCTGCGCTTCAGGATCACCGATCCGGCGGTCCGGCTGGCTCGGTCCTTGGTCGTAGCGTGTCAGGTCGGCCACGAAGAAGATGTTCACGGGCGCCGTCGCCGCAGTGCCCCGTCCTGCGCGAGCACGGAAGTCCCCGCTGACCACCGGCGTCAACCGGTGGGGCACGGCCTCGTAGAGATAGACCCCTTCCGCCAAGGCCACGTAAAGATCAATCTCCTGTGAGTTGCTGGCTGAGGCCGCCGTCCGTCCAGGCTTGCCGAAGTTCCCTTTCTCACGATTCACGCCCCAGGCCGCCCACAGCAGATTCGACAGCGTCTGCGGCGTCAGTTGGTCCGGTCGGATGTTCCGGTTGGTCCGCCGCTCCCGCAGCGCGGCCAACACAGACTTGCCGCCGTCGCTCTCCGGTTTGGGCGTATCCGTCCGGCGGATCCAGGTGAGCGAAAGGGCGGGAGTGGGGTCAGACGGC
>CAYJNU010000350.1:0-8802 GCA_964371005.1 uncultured Verrucomicrobiota bacterium
GTAAAGCCAACGACCGTTACTATGGTGTGGAAACCAAAAGCCCGCGCTTGTTGGTCGCCATCGAGTCGCAATTGACACGCGTAATGGATTTGACCTCGCCGGCCATCCGCCGGGGAATGGGCGTGAGTCTTGCGGAACTTGCGGCGGAAGACTGGCGCAAGCTGCTGGCCGCCGGAAAAGAGAGTTTCACACAAGCGATCGGGCGGGCCGTGGCCGCAGCCGATGGCAGTGGCTTGCTGGCGCGTTCCGCCGCCGTGCCCCGTGGCGTCAATGTCGCGATCTTTCCCGGTGTGTGCGCCGGCGACCACTTGGAAGTCGTTGAAGGCGCAAAACTGGAAAAACTGGCCGCCCGAATAAAGGTTTGACACCTGCAATAATGCAGGTTATTGTGCAGGCAGAAAGTTATGCCAGTCATTGCTAAAAAATTCAAAAACGCGCACCCGGCGCTCACCGGCTTCCGATTCAGCCACCGGGGGGCGAAGGATTACGCCGGTTTGCTTCAGCACTACCGGGCCACGTTCAAAATGCCGCAACCCATCGTCGTGCGATTGACCGGTTTCTCCCCGCGCTCCGTCGCCAAATGGAGTGAAGGCGTGCAGCCCTCGCCCAAACAGGAAAAGGCACTAGTGGAAATGGATCGTTTGCTGGACGGCCTCGCGCGGGTGATGCAGCCCGCCCAGGTCGGTCACTGGCTCAAATCCCCGAATCCGGCGTTCGACGGCTCGACGCCGTTGCAACTCGTGGAGCGCGGTGAAATGGACCGCATCTGGCACATGCTCTACGACCTTGAATCTGGTCAACCCGGCTGATCGGTCGCGCGCATCGCGATTCGCTTGCGCGCTGCCGCCGTGAGCATCTTCGCGTTCCTGCTCTTCAACCCTCCGAGCCGCCCCAGAGCAACCGCCGCTGGATTTTTGGATTCACTCATGGTTTTGCAGTGCGTCAGGTTGAAGCCAGATGGCAACTGACAGAATGCCCGGGCTGTATTTCTCGCAACTTCGGAACGTCAGTTCTGCATCGCGCCTCGGCCATTGGGCAGCGCGGATGAAACGGGCAGCCGGCGGGAGGTGAAATTGGAGAGGGTGCGTCACCCGGGAGCACAATACGCTTTCTTTGAGTGACGGAATCAAGTTCCGGCACTGCTGAAATCAATGCTTGGGTGTAAGGGTGGCGAGGCGTGCGAACCACCGCTTGAACTGGACCCGCCTCGACAATCTTCCCCAGATACATGACGAGCACCCGCCGGCTGACACGTTCCACGACGGCAAAGTCGTGCGAGATGAACAAATAAGCCAGGCCGCGATCTCGCTGCAAATCTTGGAGAAGGTTGACGATTTGCGCTTGAACCGAAACGTCCAGCGCACTGATCGGCTCATCGCATACGATAAGCTTCGGCTCGACCGCAAGCGCCCGCGCAATCCCAATCCGCTGGCGTTGCCCGCCGCTGAATTCGGACGGATACCGCTGCCCGTGCCCGGGATCCAATCCTACGACTTGCAGAAGCGAGTCAATCCGGGTTTGGCGAGCTTGTTCGGTGTCGGCCAATCCATGCGCGTCAATGGCCTCAGCGATGATCTGCCGCACCGTCATGCGCGGGTTGAGCGCACCGAACGGATCCTGAAAAATCATCTGAAAGTGTCGCCGCCGTGCGCGTAGCGCCTCACCATTCAGAATAGTAACGTCCTCGCCCTCGAACATTATGCGGCCCGCCGTCGGCGCGATAAGCCGCACGATCGCCCGCCCCATCGTTGTTTTGCCGCAGCCGCTTTCGCCGACCAGCCCAACCGTTTCGCCATGCACAACCTCCAGACTCACGCCGTCCACGGCCTTCACAGATTCACGCACACGGCCAAACACGCCATGCTTGACGGGGAAATGAATGCAAAGGTTCTGGACTTCGAGGAGGCTCATTTGGGGATTATTGTTGCCAATACGGACACCTTACCCATCGGCCCGGCTCGACTTCTTTCAACTCAGGCACGACTCGTGAACATTCGGAACGCGCCACGGCGCAGCGAGGATGAAACCGACACCCGCTTGGGATGGCGTCGAGCGATGGCACATTCCCTGGAATGGGAGCAAGCCGATCTTCTGCTCGCCCAAACTTTGGAACCGCACCAATCAACGCGCGGGTGTAGGGATGCAGCGGGTTGCGAAGAATTTCGAGGGCGGGCGCGTTTTCCACAATCTGGCCGGCATACATTACGGCAACGCGATCTGCCATGTCCTTCACGATGGCGAGGTTGTGCGTGATGAGCAGAATCGCCATGCCAAGGCGTTGCTTGAGTTCGCGCAGTAAATCCAGTATTTGCGCCTGAATGGTTGCATCCAGCGCAGTTGTTGGTTCGTCAGCCACGAGCAGCTTCGGCTCGCACGCCAGTGCGGCAGCGATCATGACACGCTGCTGCATACCACCAGACATCTGGTGCGGATAATTCCTTAGCCTCCTCTCGGGCGCGGAGATGCCCACCAGCTTCAACAGCCGAACCACTTCTTCATCAGTTGCGAAAGCGGGGCGATGCAGCCGAAGAGCGTCCTTGATATGGCTGCCAACAGTGAAAGCTGGATTCAACGAGTTGCCTGGTTCCTGAAAAATATAACTCACGACTCTTCCGCGGATATGCCTCAGTTCGCTTTCAGAGCTTTTGAGAATGTTCGTCCCATTCACCCAGATTTCCCCACCCGCGAAATATGCCGGCGGCGTAGGCAGCAAACGGGCAATGGCAAGCGCAGTAACCGTTTTTCCACAACCGCTCTCGCCTACCAAACAAAATGTTTCTCCCTGATTGATGGCGAAGGCAACGCCGTCCACGGCTCGCAATGTGCGCTTGTGGCCGCCGAACTCGACAATCAAATCCTGAATTCGAAGAATCGGGACGACACCGTTGGAATTCGCTTCCTTTGGTATCATAAACTGCCCGCCTCCGTAGTGTTTTCGGCTTGTCTTGCGTGAAGCTGCTTGATCGCCCACACCATGCCGGCTGATGACAGCAACAGGACGATGAACGCACCAAAACAACTGATCCAATACCATGGTGCGCTACGAATATACGATTGTGCGTCGAAGAGCATGAAGCCCAATCCCTGTTCTGTCGAAATGCCAACGCCTATGAAACCGAGCGCGCCGAAGAGGGCGATGAACCCACCAAAAAGCCCGAAGCACAGTGGCGCGAGGCGGTCGAGCATCGCCGGTAAATAGTGATTCAATGCCAGCGGCAGCGGCTTCACGCCGATTGCGCGCGCCGCCTCGACATAAGGCAATCGGGAAATCGCCAGCGCTTCGGACCGAATCAGGATGCTTACGTTAGGCCAGGTGACCATCGCGAGAAAAAAAGCGAGTTTCCAGGAGTTCACTCGTGGTGCAATGCTGGCTAGGCAGGCCGCGAGTAGAAAAGGCCCAATGCAATCCAGCAATTTCGCCCCAACGCCCTGGGCCTTGTCCATGAAACTGCCAGCAAGGCTTGCCGCCGTTAGCCCGACCAGTGTTCCAGTCAGCACCGTCAATGCGGTCGCCCAGAGTGATTCGCCAATAGCCCTGATCATTGCCGCGATACAAAAAAGCGCCATATCCCGCCCGTCAGGCGCAGTTCCAAGCCAGTGCGCCTCGGATGGAGACAACAAGGCTGCTCCAGGGTTCGGTGACGGCGGTGCGAGGTTTGCTCCGAGCACAATTAGCGTCGCCACCACGCCGATCCCCCATAGCCATGCTTTGGTGCTTTGCAACATCATGCCGGCTTCCTTTCTGCCAAGGAGACTGTAAGCGTAATAACCCCGACAAAGAGCATCCAAGCCTGCATCGTCGGCCAGTCCGAACTTCGCAGGCTATCCACGAACAGTTTGCCGACTCCGTTAATCGAAAATGTCAGTTCCGCGAACAGCGTTCCGGTAAACACGGCAAGAACTACTCTCCCAATCAGCGGACGCATGGCTATCAGCACGTTGCGGAACAACCGCCATCTGATTTGCGCCCAACTCATTCCCATTGCTAAATAGCTCGTGGTGAAGTTTTCCCGCGCGCTGCTTTCGGCTGAATTGGCGGCTGCGATAAACAGCATACCAGCCGGGAGCAACGCCGCGCTTATAACAGCGAAGCATCCCCTCGCAACTGTGTCCAAGCTCTGTGGAATCCATGGTGATATGGCTGAGATGTACAGAGCGAATAAAGCCATTGCCGCCATGAACTGCGGGATGAGCAACGCGTGAGAAGTGAACAGCCATGCACGATGCGGTCGTCCGATTCGGCGCGTGCAAAACACCATGCCCAACGGAATCGCCAACGCACAAACGAGCAGGGCACCCAGCCACTGTGGCACGGAGTTCTGTAATCTGTTTGCGAACAGTTCCGCGACCGGATAATCGCCGGCCACGCTTCGTCCCAAATTTCCCTGAACTAGGTGGGTTAGGCTGGACCAGTATCTTTCAATCCAACTTCCGTTCAACCCGAGACGCTCGCGCGTGCTCGCCACCAGTGCAGGATCGACGCCAGCCCATCCCGTTTGCAGAAATTCCGCTCCCGGCAGCAGGTCAAACAGCGCGAAGACCAGCGCGTGCAGTAACAGATAAAACGCCAGCAATCTGCCGAGGAAATAGAACGCCCGCAGCGGAAGCCGCGCGCGTGCCTCGAAGGCTGACGAATCTTGGTTCATTCATTCTTTCACGTGGAGGAAAAGGAAGTAAGGGAAGCCATTTGCATCGAGGAACAGCCCTTCGCATCTTGGCTTGACCATCATCACAGCCGACCTGGACAAGAGAGGCGTCCATGCTGTTTGTTTGAGGCTTATTTCCTCGGCTACTTTGGCGTAAGCCATCCGGCGATCCGGCAGGTCCAGAACGCCGCGCGCCGCGCTGGCAGACTCGCCCAAGCCGTCAATCGGTTGGCCGAACAGCGTGAATGGAGCGCCGGGTGTGAAAAACATTGTCCAGGCAAAACATCCAGTGCTGGGTATTTGCTGCTCAACCCAAAGGAGGCTCACGGCGTAATCACCCTTGATGATTCGCTGCACGAGATTGGGCAGGTCCACGAAGTTGAGTTCCAATTCCAAACCGAGCCCTCTCAACTCCGATTGCACGTAAGCACCCAACTGTCGGCTGGACGGGTCGTTTGCCAGAACCATCGTCAAAGTGCGTTTACCGGGGCTTGTGAACCCGCCTGCGGACGGTGTCGGAGGTTGGGCGGGCGGCAGAGTTGATGGCGGTGCGATACTGTAGGCCACTTCGCCCGCACCCACGTAATGGCTCTTCACGAGAGCCGCACGGTTGATTGTGGCTGATACAGTGGCCAGAAGCGACTTCCGTTGAGCTTCTGGAATATCCGCCAACTGCGGGTTGGCCCAGTTCCACTTTAGAAATGTCAGTTCGTTTGCGCGGGCTTGTAATAGGTGCGTGTTTTTGAACGCCGGCTTCGGCTCCAGCGCCGAGCCGCCCCCCGCACCATAGGCTTCCACAATCATCGGTCCCCGCAGGCGAATTGCGTCAAACTTTCCCTTTGCGACTCCCTCCATCTGATTTTGTGGATTGGCCTCTACCACGAACGTCAGACGCTCTGCATTGCTGGGGAGTGGGAATCCGGTGTTTGCCGCCAGTTCGAAAGACACTCCAGGTTCGAAGTGCAGTGGCTTCCACGGCCCAGCTCCGACTATCTGCTGGGCGTATGGCATATTTGTCAACGTCCCGCTGCCGGACTTGATTATGGCGGTCAAGCCCGACGAGATCAGTAACGGGAAGTCCGGTTCAGGCTTTGAAAACCGAATGGTCAATTCCCGCTCTCCCTTGATTTCAAATCCAGCCACATGCTCCGCCTCCTTTTTGTCGAAAGCTTCAACGCCCGCGATGCGATCCAGAATCCATTTGTGCGGGTGTGCGCTGGCTCTCACACGCTCAAAACTGTAACGAACGTCTTCAGCGGTCACAGGCGAAGCATTGGTGTCCCAGAATTTGGCCGCTTTAAGTTTGATTTCGCACGACATGCCGTCGGCAGCCATCGCCACGGATTCCGCCAGCACCATTACCGGCTTGCCATCCGTTCCCACGACGCTCAATGGGGCGTGCATGGAATTGAGCAGGTGGGTGCTGCCCACGTCGAGGGCTGCAATCGGATCAGCCGTGGTCGGAGCTTCCCCAATCGCAATCGTGAGTTGCTTTGTGGCCGTTGATGTCGTCTCGTTCGCTTCCCGCTTGCAACCCGGGGTGAGCGACAACAGGCCGATGACTGCCACTACGGGAAGGCAGGAATAAATGACGCGAATGGTTTTCATGGTGATTCTTACATCGCTAGGGACGGCTCAGGGCGCTGCTCCCGCAGTTTCTTGATCAGGTGTGAAATTGCCCCCGGTGCATACTGACCGTAGGACGCCGGCCAGCCAATCCGCCGGTAATCCTCCTTGGACATGAGTTGACCCGACCAGTCCATACGGAAGAAGAAACCGGCGGCGGGATTGCCTGCCTCGAATAGAATGTTCGGCGCATCGGGTAGTTCGTATTCATACCGCCAACGCGCTTTACCCGTTTCAAACACCTCCGGTGCGTCAACAAGTCCGGTCAGGAGCGGCACGTCCAAATCAACCACGATGCTCAAGTCAGAACCTGCAAATTCCTGACATACACGATCAAGAACTTCACGCAACTGCGCTGCCGACAACACCGATTCCATACGAGAATTGACCGGGTGCAAAAGCGGCCCAAGTGTCCACTGATCAATACCAGCGCCCTGGAGCCGCTTTCCAATCTGGACCACAGAGTCGATGTTGTTCTCAGTTACCACCGTATTGACCCCAATTGCCTCAGTGCCCCCGACTTCCTTCAATCGCAGGACGGCATCCAACAACGGCTCGTTGTTTCGCGGCGAACGCAGGCCACTTTCCGCCGTGTCCATGCTGCTGTTTACTGCGCCCAATGGCATGTCGGTCAAGCGAGGGGCGTATCGCGTCAGACCGGCAGGGGAGGCGGTGATGATGCTGATGCCGCCGGGGCGGCTCTGCACGGGTGCTGCGTGGAATTCCTCGACGACCTGCATCAACAGTTCCGGCGTTTCAAAAACCTCTTTGCCCGGAAGGACAAGATGACGCACGAACTCGCCGTTCTGAATGACTTCGCGTGCAGCCGCCATGGTCCGCTCCGGCCCTAGCGATGTTTTGCCGATGGGCGAGACGACGTTGAGATAACAGGTCTGACCACACAACTTGGTGTGTGCGCATGAGTTGTTTAGCTCGATATTGACGAGCAGTTGCCGATGCTCGCCCAATGACGAGCACCGCCTTTCAATGGTATTTGTTGCGATAACAGGCATACGTTTGAATTGATTGATGTTTATGTGGCCGACGACGCTTTTTGCCGGCCTGCTCCACCTTGTTGAGAAGGCACAAACTGCTTCCAGCGATTTTGGTGAGTTAGGATTCCATTCTTAAGTTGCAGGCAACACTCGGACAAATAGTCATCTGCGGCAACCGATGGGTCATTGAGATGGATAATCTGTCCCGACCATGCATACGGATTGCTCTTGATTTCTGGATCGTTGGATTTTTCCATCTCTTTGACGAGATCGCTGTATTCTGACACGAGAACAGCGAAGGTCTTGCCGGGAGCGGGGGAGGCAAATACGCAGCAGTCTGCAGGATGCCGGTAAGATTCCGTCGTAGTGCAAATATTGAAGCGCGCCCTTTCCTCCTTGTTCAACCTAACGTCATCGAGAAAATCTGCCACCGCGGCTGTGAGCTGATTCATCGCAGCAATGAGGGCGTCTCCTTTCAAGTTGATCTGCAGGTAAATGGTAACACCGATTTGTGATTTGCTCGTTGGCGGCGACCAGGTCAGCGAAATCTCATGAGGCGGCTGCTGAATCAACGATTGCACGAAGAGCTTGAGCGCATCGGTTTGAAACCGCTTGCACGTGTTCTCATGCCATCGCCAAATGTAGGCCATTGTCCCGACTCCGTTGCTTTTCTTCTTCCAATCGTCGATGTCCTCGCGAAGGCGGGATTGCCCAAGGTAACATGAGAGTGCTAGGCGGAAGTCTTTCTGCTCAACGGCCTTTCCCTTAACTCCTGCTACGCTCCTCAAATTCAACAACGCTTCGTCGAGCCTAGCACCCAGACTTGTCCTTTTTCGAATCTCATCAGCTAAATCCAGTTTGGGATCATCTAAACGGCTTCCGTGACCGCACATTTTCACCCAAAAAACGACCCTTTCGTAATCGCTCTGGCCTGCATCCGCGTCAAGCAACCCCATTGAAATAGTGTCTTTCAGGCTCAGCTGAGTCCCGCCTTTTCTCCATGCGCTTAAAGTTGGAACTGAACACCCAACAATCTTGGCCAAATCGCCAAGCGTCTTGAACCGGGCAATGACACGCTCCACAGCCTTAATCAAAGCTTGATTTTCAGACCTAGACCTAGCGGCCGAGGAGCGGATTTCAGTTTTTCGATTGGCCGGCATAAGCTTCAAATGACAGACGATTCTACTCAGAACCGATTCACCGCACAATCTACTCTGAACAGATTCTATTCGCAATCTCAATGTCAACTAAACGTCAGGATGACATTCAGAATAAAAAGAACGTAAGTTCAGAATCGCTATTGGCGTTGCTTCCGACCGAATCTGTACGATGATGCAAACAGAATGAGTTCCGAGCAAACATTCGAGTGGCTGGATTCGAGACGGTATTGCGGCACTACCGCCGAACGTTGCCCGTATTGTCTCCGCCCAATCCTATTCGTTCCCACCTGTCTCGGCTTCGAAGTTTGCTCCTGCAATGACACTAATGTGTCCACCCGAGGCAACCCCGCCCCCCGTCGTGGTCCTAATAGTGGG
>CAYJNU010000351.1:0-8793 GCA_964371005.1 uncultured Verrucomicrobiota bacterium
GTCCTGCACCATGCGCGGCACGGTGGGGCGCTCGGCGAACGACTGCGCGTAGAAACCGGACATCGCAAGCGACGGAATCTCCAGGCCCAGTTCGCGGGCCTTGTCGAGAAACTGCTGGCGCAACACGGCGTTTGTAGTAATCGGGCTGTCAAACGTCTCGCGCTCGCCGAGCGAACCCATGTCCACCTCCACGCCGTCCGCGCCGATGTCCTTGGCGAGCTGAAACGCGCCAAGCTTCTGGCGCTTCAGGATCATCCAATCGCACACGGCGATCTTGTACCGCCGGCTCGCGACGCTGGCGGCTGTGACGTTGGTGCTCTCCGCCGCGCGTGCCTCGCCTGCGGCTGCAATAACCGCCAGCAGTAGAATGCGAAACCCAAGTGTTATCGTCTTCATCGGTTTACTCCTTCGTCAGCCAAACGACCGTCGCATCGGGCAACTTGACCATGCCTCCAGCTTGAACTGCCTCGCCAGGCGCAACTTCACCGGTGCGCGGGTTGATCGTGCTGACGCGATATACACCGGCTTGCCCGGACAAATCCAACTCGCCACCGCCATAAGCCAGCAACTGCCTGCCAGCTTCGCGCAACACCCAGTGGCCGTCTCTGGACGCTTCAAACCACGGCTGCATGCGGGGGATCGCGGCGAGAAGTCTAGCATCGGTCGTCTTGGGCAGTCGCGGGATGGAGCCCCCGGCGCAGAGAAACGCCCAATCCGCGGCGCTCAGATCATATCCTTGTTCGCTAGCGGCGATCACTGGTTTGCTCGGAAACTTCCTGCGGTACTCCGCCGCCATGGTCGCGAGATTGTGGTCACTTGGCTTCCCGCCATGGAACAAGCGATCAAATTGGCGTGGCGCGAGATTCTTGCCACCGGGCGGCGCGTAGAGGCCCTTGTCAGTCTGCCACCAGTAGCGGAATGCGATCACATCCACGACCGCGCTGCGTTTCTTGTCGGCAAGAATCGCGTCCTGGACGTCCTTCGTGCAGCTCAATGCGATGATCGGATGGCAGCGGCGGTTCTTCTTCTCCCACGCCGCCACGGTATCGAGCCAGAATCCCATGAAGCGCAGTGGACCGGTGAATTCGGCGCTCGTGAACTGGATGACGTTGGCGTTCGTTTTGAAGTTGTCCAGGCACTGGCGAATGTAGCCTTCGTGTAACTTGCGGCGGACCTGGTGGCTAACGTCGTAAAACAGTTCCCCCTGGAAAATGCGTTTGTCGCCCGCGTAAGGTGGCGGTTCGGGAAAGCCGGCGTTGTTGATGTTGTTTGCGGAGCGCCACGGGAAGTCCGCCCAGTGCGCGCCGGCTTCGAGGATGTTGTGCTGGAAATAATTCTCGTGAAAGAGAACGAGCCCGTGCTGATCGCAGATGTTGGCGAATTCACGGAGCCGCGACCAATACCACGGATTGAACTTGGTGAGATCGTATTTGCTGAGACCCAACCAAGCAGTGTGCTCGCCGCTACGGGCGAACGGTTGCTCGTAGAACGGCGGCAGCACATCGCCATCGATGCGGCGGACGCGCTCGTGGTCGTCACGCCGGCGGTCGTACCAGAGGCCGTGGTGGTGATCGAGTGCGACATTGCCCTGCTCAATGAGGGTTGCCGCGACCTCTTCTAGGTCATCAGTAAACCCCGGCCCGACCCGCCCGGGCACGAAGCGTGTGAGGCCGAGCCCAAATTGGCTGGCTTCGTTCGGCCGGATGTTGCCGCGCCAGAACGACACGCCGGCTAGGCCGCCGACAAGGAGTTTGCCATCCACAGTGAGCCAGCCGTTGGTGATTGCCAATTTGTGATTCTCGATTCCCGGTTTCCGATTCGCAGTCTGAGCCGACTGGCGGTTGCTACCGCCGAGGATTTCCTCAACACGCTTGACGTGGCCGGGTCCGCTGGGAATCGGATCACGCCGTGCGGCGGCCAGGATGTAGTCGCAAAGCCGCGGCGGTGGTTGATGCGAGGCGGCGGCGAGTTCCTGCGCCTTGTTCACGGGCGGATTGCTTGACTCCTCGTGCGGGCGGGGCATCAGTTTTAGGCGCGCGGCGGCCTCGGCGCCGAGCCGATCCTTGAGTTGCGCGGCGAAGAGACTGTCCGGCGACATGAAATCGTTTGAACTGCGCCAGACGCCGTCGCCCTCGAAGCTGCCCCAGGAACCGAAGCTCCAGTTCTGCGCGCGGGGGGGATTCCAACAGCGAACCACGGACGCGCTGCAATTCCACAGCACGCAATTCGCCGCGGCCCAGCCAATGCCGGCGTTGTTGCCGGGACGATAGCCGAGCGTGAGGGCGTTGCCGTCTATGACGACGTTGTCGTAGAGGACGCCACTGGCCCAGCTTTCGATCGAGCCGCTGTCGGCGAAGGGTTCGCGGGCCTCGCATTGGACGAAGGCGTTCGGGCCGGCGGCGCAATGGCCGACGGAGAAGTCGTGTCGCCCGTGCTCGGCGTAGCAGCGGAGGAAAAGCGTTTGCTGCCCCATGGTGAAGAACGTGTGGCGACGATAACCGCCGATCTCGGAAACGGGCGCGAGGGAAAGGCAGTCCTGCACGGTCACGCGCTGGCAGGTCTCGTAGAGCGCAACGGCGGAGCCGGCGAAATGCTTGAACGTGACCCGCCGCACCCAGGCGTCGGCCGTGTTTTCCATGGTGATGGCACACCAGGAGTGGTTTTCGTCTTTGGGGTTGGTCACGTCGAAGGTGGATTCGAGGGTGAGGTTTTCGATGCCAATGTGGGAGATCGGACCGATGGGGTTGATGGGACTTATGTATGCGCCGGGCTCGTCGAGGGCAGTGGTGAGGGGGGCGTCGAGGGTGAGCGCGTTGCCAGAGACTGCGAGGACCGTGCGTTGCCAGGTGATGTCGCGGGAGCCGGGCTTCCAGCCGCCACCCACGCCGCCGCCGAAGTCGGTGGCGCGGAGTTGGGCGATCCAGTTGGTGGTGCTGGGGCGGGTGAGACGAATGAGACTCAGGGGACGAATGTTGTCGGGGTCTGCGATCTGGACGGTGGTGGCGCCGACGGGGACGTAGGTGTCGGTGATGGCGATTCGGGTTTGGGGATTGTCAGGGAGGCTTTGACTAGAGACGCGGATCAGCGTCCGGCGATCCAGGCCGCCGGCGACCAACACAGTGCCCGCTTCACCAGTTCCCTGACCGCGCAACACAACACCCGAGTTCGTCATCCGCAGTCCACCAAGAACCTCGTGCCGGCCTTTCAGCAGCAGAACCGCGCCGCAAATGCCGCGAGAGTCGGGCGGCAGGGTGGCGACGTAGTCCATCGCCTGCTGAATTCGCGCGGTGCTGTCGCCGGGGCGCGGTTCGACCACGATGCGCACCGGTGCGTCGGGGATGGGTTGGGCTTGGGCGGCATAACCGCACGTGGAGAAGTCGGGGACGCGATTGCCGCGTGCGTCGGCGTCGTAAACGAGCCGTCCGTCCCGGTTCTGCGAGACAATGGGGGCAGGCGCGGCATGAAGCACGAATGCCGATGCGACCAGGAGAAGCGACAGGACCGTCTTCATGGAGAATCGGAATTCGGCTTCAACCACTTCTTCGACCACTTGGCGTAATCGGCGGCGACTTGTTCGCCCCACGTTCCGTACCAGGCGTAGCCGTTGCGGCGTTCGGCTTCGATCTCGTTGAACTGATACTTGGGCACTCCGTCGCGGCTTGAGAACAGCGGGCGACCGGTTTCGATTTCGTAGAAACGCGCCCACAACGGCGGAGCGTTGGTGTCGGCAACCATGGTCCGGTTGCCCCCGTCGCGCGTCTGGCGCAGCCCGGCAATCCTGGCGGACTCGTACCACGCGGCGCCGGCCTTGACCGCACGAATGACTTCCGCGCTGGGACGTTCCAGCGACATCAGGAAGCGAAGGACGCCGGCGCTCTCCGCCCCGCTGAGGGAGATGAGTTCGTAGGAACGCGCGGGCCGCGGGCTCAGGTCCTTCTCGTCATGCTGGGCGCACCAGACCGTGAGCTTGTTGCTGACGGTGATCTGGCACTTGAGGATGCAAGCCACCCCGCGATCAGAGGCCTGTTGCGCTGCTTCGCGTCGCCCCGCGTCAACAAACGCGAACTCCGGCGCGGACGTGACCTCCCGCAACAACTCCAACAAGCGGATCATGGAACCGTCGTTGAAGGTGATGTGGCGGTGATAGGACTTGGCGGGCGGCGGCGAATACTGCGGCCAGCCGCCGGTCGGATATTGGGCGGCGAGGATGTGATCCAGGCCCTTGAGCGCGGCCTGCCGAAGACGTTCGTCGTTCGTGGCACGAAAGGCCCGCGCGAGAAAGCGGATTTCGTCCGTGGTTGCGCGGTTGTCGAACGTGCCTTTCAGTTTGCTCGTGTCGTTGGTGTAAGGCGCGCGGGTGGTGCTCTTGTTCTTAGGCCAACTGCCGGCGAGTGATTGCCAGGAAAGGATGTTGTCCGTGGTGCGCCGGCCTTCCTCGCTGCGAAACCAATCGTCGGGTTGCTTGAGCAATCCACCAGCACGCTGGCCGCTTTGAGCGGAGCATGTGATGGCAGATGCGACCAATAGGACCAAGGTGACGAATGGGGCTGCAGCCGGGTAAATACGAGGCGTTTGGTTCATGGCAGTTGTCCGGAGATGCGTTTCAATGAGTTGGCGTGGGCGATTTCTTTGCCGTCGGCGAGAATCAGGAGTCCTTTTCCGAGGCCGTACCGTTCGCCGGTTTGGTCCCAGATTATCGTCAACGTATGGCCGTGATACTTCACGCCGTCGAGGCAGAACCAGTCCCAAGCGTCGTCGGGCAGCAGCGGGTGAATCTCCACGATGCTATCCGCGCGCGGGCGCAGGCCGATGACGCCGGTGATCAGCAAGTCAGCGAAGGTGGAGTGGTTGTAGTAACGGCTGCGCCCATTCTTGCCGTTGATCCAGTCGCCCGTGACTTCGTCGAGATATTCGCCAATGTAGGGTTTGCCGTCGGCGTGCTGGCTGTGGACGCAAGTCAGGAAGGCGTCGAAGTAGGTGGCTCGGCGGGGCGATGCGGCAATGCCCGTGCGGGCGCGCGACGAGGGCGTCGCGGACACGGGGCTGCGACGGGGCGTCGCAGCTACGCCGGGGCGCAGCACATTGGCGAGGGCGGTGAGGGTTTGTGACGTGGCGAACGGCCAGACCGCGCCGTCCCATTCGCAGGTGCCGACGCCGTGCGAGCGGAACTCCGGGTGGCGACGTTCAGCGGTGGTGATGCCGAACGGCGCGTGAAAACCCTGCGGGTCGGTGAACTGCAACCATGCCGCTTCGTAGTCTTGGTCGGCGCCGGGCAAACCGAACATCCAGGGAATGAAACCGATCTCCTCGCGAACGTCGGAGAGCTGGCCGTTTCCCAAGCCGGCCTTGAAGAACTCCGCGTCCGTATCCCAGAGCGCCCCGAGTGCGAGCTTGTTCAGCGCTGCGGCCTTCGCTTCAAATTCGGCCGCCAGTTTTGGTTTCTTCGCCAGCCGCGCGATGGCGGCGATGTCCCGGGCGTTGGCGAACATGTAGCTGTTGATCGTCGGGCGGATGTTCTGGTTCGTGCGGGAGCCGGAGACGGATTCCTCCATGCCGTCGCGGACGTCGTATTGCCAGAAGAGGCCATTGGTTAGCTGGCGCTCGGCTTCCCAGACGCGGTAGTCGGCGACCAGATCGGGCAGCAGGCGGGCAACGAACTTCTTGTTGCCGTTGACGAGGTATCGCTCCCACGCGGCGGCGGCGAACCAGTTGCTGTACTTGTGGAAGTGGGGCTGTGGCTTCCCACGATTGCCGCGCAGCCAGAAACGCGTGTAGTCGTTCAGGTAGCGGTCATCGCGCAGCCAGCGGCCTTCCGCGAGATGATGCCCGACGGCGCAACTGATCGTGTTGAATGCGCCCGCGTGACTGACGCGCGGGAGGAATTCGGTGAAAACAAAACCCCGCGGCGTCTTGACCAGATGCTTCCGAAACGACCACCAGCGGAAGTAGTACATCTCCTCGACTTCGCGATCCGGACATTCGAAGAACGGAATGTTCCGCTGAAGCCACGCCCAAGACTGAGCGTTGGAAACGTGATTGGTGACGTTCTCGTCCTCCATCGTGTTGAGACGTTCGATGTGATGCGCGAAGGCGGCGAGAGAGAGAACTGGGAACATCTCGCCACCACGAGCGGTCCACGCCGAGGAAGCCAACAACAGGAACCAGAGGGCAGAGAGGCGAACGCTCTTGATCTTACTCTTCCTCGTATACTCAATCTCCGAGGCGGCGGAGGGATTGAGATTAAGAGGAAGATTAAGATTAAGATGAAGGTGGCTGCCGGCTTTCATTCCGCGGTCAGAGTTCCAGTTGCGCCAGTTCGACCTCAAGTTCTTTCAAGCGGCGCTCGACTGAAGCGCGTTCTTCCGCGCGGAAACGATGAAACGGTTCGGCCATGAAATCGTCGCATACGCCGCGGCAGGCCAGGGCGCACTTGAGGCCCTTGATGATGGCGGAGGGGTGGCGGCCGATTCGATAGAGCGAATTGCTGACCCGCATGACGCACGTGTGAAGCTTCCGCGCCCGGGCCAGATTTCCCGCGTGGGCCGCCTCGAACAGCCGGACGTAGAGTTGGGGAAAGAGATTGGCCCCGCCGTTGACCCCGCCGTGCCCGCCCGCAATGACCGCGTCGAGCAACATCTCCTCCGGACCGATGAGCAGCGTCCAGTCGGGTCGGTGCTGCAACAAACCCGCCGCGCGGTGGAAGTACACCATGTTGCCGGAACTGTCCTTGAGGCCGACGATGCGCGGTTCGTCCATGGCGCGACGAACGGTTTCGAGTTCAAACGAGACCTTCGTGAGCGCGGGCATGTTGTAGAGAAACAACGGCAGCGGCAGTTCGGGCACGAGGTGATCCAGGTATTCCTGCAACTCCGGCTGCCCCTCAGGCAAATAGTAAGGCGGTGCGAGCACGACGCCGTCCGCGCCCCGATCCATCGCGTGCCGGGCCAGGTTCACGGATTCGATGAACGCGGTGTCCGTGATCCCGACGAGCACGGGGACGCGGCCTTTGGCTTGGCGACAAACGCGTTCCACCAACTCGCGCCGCACCCGATAGCTGAGGCTGGGCCCTTCGCCCGTGGTGCCGAGGATGAAGAGCCCGCTCACCCCACCGGCAAGAATGTGTTCGACAAGGCGCTCCAACCCGGGCACGTCGAGTTCGTCACGTCCCCGCAGTGGGGTGATCATCGGAGGAACGATTCCGGTCAGGGGTGTCTTCATGTTGACTGCAAGCAGGTGCGTTGCCGGCCGGGCAAGCCAGCGTTTGAGGGCGACGATGTTGTGGGTGGCGCCATCGTGCAACGCTGGTTCGCGGGGTCACCGCTTCGGGTCGGGGAACTCACCCACGAGCCAGCCGAGGTATTCTTCCAGATTTGTGTAGGCGTGGCCAGTTTTGTCGGACAGGGCGGACGCGTCGGACGGGGCCGACGGATTCAGGCCGTGGGATTTCTCCCAGGTGTCCGGCATGCCGTCGCGGTCGGTGTCCCAATCCGCCGGGCGGCGGACTTCGGGATAATCCTCCCAGCCGCCGACGTCGTCCTGCGAATCCGGCAAACCCGGCAAGCCCGTCTTGCTCCCTTTGGACTTTGCCGTCCCGCTGCGGACCTCGGCAATGACACGCCGGTCGTGATCGTCCAGTGTCGGGAAATTGCAGCCGACGTTGGCGAGGACATTGGAATAGGACTCCTGGGCTGAATGAGTCTGGATGTGTGGCTCGAAGAACGGGCGGTCCACCCACGGGCTGTAGTCGGTGGGGAGTGTGCCACCGCGCTCGGTGGCGGCAGTGCGACCGGCGGTTTGGTTTGTGAGACCGAAGTGCCCCACCATGAGGTTGCCGTCAAAGTAGTATTGTTGCGTGCCGGGGAAACCGCCGTACTGCGCGTTGAGAGCAAAGAAATAGCGCGTGGCCGGGCCAGGCTGGTAGTAGTTGTTCACGAAGTTGACCTCGTGCGCCCCCCCGTCGGTGGCGCGGTTCTTCCAGTTGTAAACCACGTTGTTGCGGATATCGAGACGGCCGGCGTAGCGGTTGTCTGGTTTGCTCAGGCCGCCGGCGAGACTCCAGTTCCGACCCGCGCAATGCGCGAGCAGGTTGTGATGAAAGCTGCCGATGTCCCCGCCGATGCTCGCCGCGTAGCCATGTTGCGTGCCGGGCGGGTACTTCTTGTGCCCCGCCTCGTTCAGCGCCTCGGAAATCAGCGAGCGCTGGAGGGTGATGTTCTTTGCTCCGCGCGTGCTGATCGCCTCGTCGAGAGTCCAACTGATCGAGCAGTGGTCAATGATGCAATGGTCACACGACGCCATCCCCATGCCGTCGAGGGTGATGCCCGAAATGTCCCCGGGGCGAACGCGGACGTAGCGTATGATCACGTTGGTGGCGCCCATCATGCCGAAGTTGTATTTCCGGAGGCAGATGCCCTTGCCCGGGGCAGTCTGGCCGGCAACGGTGAGGTCGGAATTGCTTTTGCGAATGACGAGCTTGGACTGGAGCGTGATCAGCCCGGAGACATCAAAGACGACGGTGCGCGGCCCTTCGGCCTCGACGGCTTCGCGAAAGCTGCCCGGGCCACTGTCGTTGAGATTGGTCACGTGGAGCACGCCTCCACCGCGTCCGCCCTTCGCAAACCGGCCGTAGCCCTCGGCGGTCGGGAAGGCAAGTGGCCCGGGCAGGTTCGTGCTCGCGGCTGCCCCGACCGTCGCCCACGCCAGCACGCCGGCCAACAACCAAGCCGGCAGCTTTCGGCGGGGGGGGGGGGGGGGGGGGGGGGGGGGGGGGGGGCGGCGGGGGGGGGGGGGGGG
>CAYJNU010000352.1:0-2131 GCA_964371005.1 uncultured Verrucomicrobiota bacterium
GTGCTTAAACGGGTTGGCGGGATCATCGTAATCCACGACAAACGTGCCTTCCACCGTTCGCAGAAAACCCGCGCCGGAGAGCGTCACCGGCGGAATCCGCCCGAAAGCCGGCGAACTCAGCCGGGTGGTGACGCTGGCGCTGGCCGGCACGCGCGACTCGTCCGTGAAGAGCCGGTTGATCACGTTTCCGGTGACGTCCTGCAACGTGGCCACCAGCGCGCGTTCGAGCAGTTTCACGCTGCCATCGCTGCCCGCGTGCAAAATGAGTCGCAGCGGAAACGGGCTGGAAACCGGCTGCGGTTCCAAAGGAAGTTCGCCCGCCGCGTTGGTGTCGAAGCCAACAAAGCTGACGTGCGTCATGTCGGCCTGCCCTACCCACAGGCCACTGGGATACGCTGCGATCTGGTCCGTCCCGCGCGCGTACGCGGCCGACACCGGGACGTAATGACGCGAGCCGCATGAGCTGCTCACCTGAAGGAGGCTTTGCCAGAGGGAATCCGCCGGGAACGGCTCGCTCATGCCGCTGCGGTCGAGGGCCAGCCGAATTTCCCAAACCTCGTTGGTTTCCAATTGCCGCGAGGCTACCCCGGAGCCGGTGGGCCACTGCTGCCAGGTCCAGCCGCCGTCCGTGCGGTCCACCCACAGTAGCGGCACCTCCGCCACCAGCCGGGGGGTGTTGGCCGGCGCGGTCGCGGAAACAACATGGCGCACGGTCACCGTCGTGGGGGCGCCATAGACGTTGCGGATCCGCAAAACCAGTTCGTTGAAATCATCGCCGTACACCAGGCCCTCGGGGTCGCCTGCGTAAACCTCCAGACCGCCTGTGTAATCGCTCAGCCCTTGCGCGTAAACCCAGTACGCTTTGCCCGGCGCCATCACCTCCCGGGTCGTACGCCCGGTGAGGTTGACGTGCTGCAGTTGCGTGCCGATGCTGTAAATCCGTTCCTCGCCGGGGTTCGGTGTGGCGTCAATGCCGGGATCGTAACGGAAGAAATCAGCAAAGGTCGGCTGCTGGCCCGGGTCGGGGTTCAGTTGGAATCCGACCATGTTGGCGCTGCCGGCCACCCATTCGATTCGCGGCTGCACCGGCCGGCCCGTCACCACCCACGTGCAGCCGGTGGTGGCGCAGATGAGGTACGTGGCGTCGCCGACCAGATTTTCCAGTGTGCGGATATAGTCGTTCGTGCCGTCGTTGGGTTTCCACGTCAGCCATTCGGCGGGTCGGGCAAACAACTGCGTCGGGTCCTCATCAAATTGGGCCACCCGCACGCGCTGATTGTAACGCTGCACGGCCGTGACGGGCAGTCCCGCGAACTGGTCGTCGCACGCCGCAGGAGACGGCTGCACCGGGAGATAGACCGCGTTCCAGCCCGGCTGCAAGGGCACGGGCTGCGTCAGCCATTGCCCTCGGAGGCCGGGGGCCGCGACGTGCAGAGCGCAGAGGATCAACACCCAGACGGGCAGCCGGTGTTGCGGCAACCAGCGCAACCCTCCATCAGCAAGCAACCGGAGGAATCGGCTCAGGCAAATTCGACCCACAGTTCGGTGCTTTGGACAAACTCCAGCAGATACGCTCGCAGAAACCATGTACCCCCCTTCTTCGGAGGAATTCCGAGTCCCCTTTAGCAGTACTTTCGCAGATCGGCCCCTGGTTGAGCAGGCTGCAGCGGCAGCCGCGGCTTTGCCGCGGCCCTCTTGAGGCTCATCTCTGATCAGACTCGATGCGCGAGAAGAGTGTGGTGGACACAGCTTGTACGCGAACGTTTGCAGGTCTCACCCGCGCTGCCTGCTCGGTCACCGCGCAGAAGCCGTCCAGAAGGTCCGGCGCATCCGCTGACCTTTCAGATTCTCGCACTATCCGATGGCCAAATTCGCCATCGCGACCGCCCGGCAGCTCAGAGCAGCTTCTTCAGGTGCTTGATCGAACGTTCGGCCTGCTCGACCGTGCCGCACTCGACGGAGAAGACGATGTCGCGCTTCGCCTTGCGGCAAATCTTGATCACACGCGCCCAGTCAATGACGCCGTCGCCGCACGCACACCCGACCGGTGTGCCAGTGACCTTGCCCCGCTCGGCTTCGGAATGCTGGATCGAGATGTCCTTCGCGTGCAGATGCACGAGCCGGCCTACGA
>CAYJNU010000352.1:2141-8692 GCA_964371005.1 uncultured Verrucomicrobiota bacterium
GTTGCCGGTGTCGAAATTGATGCCGATGGCCAGGCTCTTGACCAGCTTGTAGATGCGATCCAAACCCGCGGGCGTCTTGCTGTATTGCTGGTGGCATTCCAAGCCGATGGCAATCCCGCGCGACTCGGCGAGCTTGGCGGCTTCCATCAACGTGTAACGCATCAACACGTAATCCTCGGCTTCGGTGGTCCACGGCTGCTTCGGGCCTTCGTCAGTGTTCACGACCGGCGCGCCGCACTCGGCGGCGAAGCGGATGGCCTGCTTAAGATACTCGACGCCGATCTCCGGCTTGGTGATGGGTGTGTGCGCCGAGAGGCCGGAGAGCTTCACGCCGTACTTCTCGCAGCAGCGCTTGATGCGGAATGGGTCGTCGAGCATCGAGACGCTGTGGAAATAGCCAGCCTCGCTGAGCAGCTCGCGTCCCCAGTGGACCATCGGCTCGACGTAGTCGTAGCCGAGTTCGGCGGCCTTGGCGACGCCCCACTCGAAGTTCTTGTCTTGATGCCGGACGAATTCAAGGTTGATGCCGATCAGGATTTTGCCCATGGGATTTGGTTTGGTTGGAGGTTAAACGTGCGAGTTAAAACTTGGAAAGCGGAGTTGGCTGGCCACGATGAGGCACAAGAGGAGCAAAGACACCGGACCGCGGGCGGTCCCCCGCCCGCAGCACTTGGCTCCAGACAGAACGCTCCGAACCTCAGAACGTACTTTCTCTAGCTGCACGCTGCGACCGGGGACCGGTCGCGGTCCGAACGAACAACGTCTTGCGCCTTCTGTGCTTTTTCGCGGCTTGCTCAAGGCTTGGTCTTCTGCCACTCGGCGGCGCGGGTGTTCAGGAACTCCGCAGACTTCACCGCCGGATAGACCGTGACGAGGTAATCCACCTGCCACTTGTCGCCGGCGTGATAGACGAGCGTCTCCTTGTCGAGCGCCTGTGTGGCGGCGACGTAGGCGAACGGGCGTTTCATGGTGAAATACGTCGCTTTGCCGCGCTGGTTCGAGGGATTGCCGAACATCGCAAACGTGGCCGGCGCGTTGGGCCGATCGAACTCCACGGCGCACCAATCGTGAGCCGTCACGTCCTGCTTCGTGTCGCTCAGGTCCGGCTTGCCATCGGAATTGAAATGCTCGGCGATGGGATCGAGTTCTTGCAGGAAGCGCACTCCCAGGCCGAAGTAGGTCGAGCCTTCGAGGACCACGGTGTTGGTCTTGCCGCCGACCTCGAATTGCGACGACCAGCGCAGCGCGACTTCGTCCTTCGCCTTGTCCACGGTGAGCACGAGCGTGCGCTGCTCGACGAGCAACGCCAGCTTGGGCGAGTTCGGCAGGAAAGCGTCCTGCGGCGCGAGCCAGTGGAGGGTCTGGCGGATCGTGGCTTGCGGCAGGCCGTCGGCGCTGGTGCCGAGTTCCGGCGCGGGCGACTCGACCGGTTTCTGCACGCCGCTGCCGCTGATCTCCTCCCAGAAGTTCAGCCCGTTGACGCGGATGGCATACATCAACGCGTGGTGATGCAGATGATCGTGCGGCGCGTCGCGGAGGAGGTTGTCGCCCTTGAGCGTGTAGAGCTCCTTCACGCAGGGCTTGAAGCGCTCGCGCCCGAAGGCATAGACGAGCAGCTTCTGCGCACCGCTGCTGATGGTCCACTCCGCGGGCTTGTCCGTCACGGCGACGCTCAACGCCGCCTGGCCGAAGAGGGGCGAAGCAGCGGCGGTGAAGACGGCGAGGGCAACCGCGCCCAGCCAAGGTCGTGAAGTGTGGCAGTTCATAAATGTGAAAGTCGCTGTGCTATGTTACGCGCCTTGTTGATGCAGAGTTTCTGTACGTATTCGGCGAATTCTGACTCTTCTTACCGCAAACACAAGCAGGCTTCCCGTACCCAACACGCACGACACTGCAGCGAGAAGGTCCTGTTTATGGGATCGAGGATGAGTCCAACGAGTGTGAAGCCCGTAGCTGGTGCCAGCAGCGTAAAACCGACAAACCCCCTTCCGAAAACGCAGGTCACGCGTTAACGTAGCAACGTCAGACTGAGGTTCCTCCAGTGACGCAATCCTGTAAGTGATTCCCAGTGCCATGAACCTCGCGATGTGGTTAGTCCATTCACCCAGATAAGGCGCCAGGTCCTCCATTGTCGGAACGTCCTGCTCTGACTTGTTCCTTTCCTCCAACCACTCCCACTTGGCCCGATCCAAGTAGTAGAGGCCGTTGTGAAGTCCGCCGACAAACTCCATCTCCCTGTCTAGTACTTCAGCTTTGCGCCCTGACACTCCAAGTCCACGCCCTGATGAAAGGAACAGAGCTGCGGCCAACAGCAGAAGAGCCAGAGCCGCCGCGAGGTATGGGTAACCAGCTTTCCGCATGTCATTCCAGATCATCAGCTCTCCAGCATCCCCTTGGCACCGAGCGTTCAGCCGTTCCGTCCAACCGCGTTGCCTCGTGATCAGCCATGCACTGCACCCCTTCTAAAGCACAATCTCCTGCTTGGCCAGATCGAACTTCGCGATCTTGTCCTTGAGCAGGCTCAGCAGGGCCATGTTCAGCGCCGCTTGCACGTGCAGGCCGGATTCCACGTCGCTCACCGTGGCCAATTTGCCCGCAGGGGACACCGCCAGTGGTCGGTCCGTTCTTCTGGGGACTTTGGGCGCTTTTCGCGAGTTCTTGCCCAAGCCACGGGAGCCGGCTAATGTTCCAGCGTGAATGCGCGTGACGAAATCGTTGACTTCCTGGTCGGGCACATTCCCGCGCGAGACCTGGCGGCTTTCCGGGCTTCGGCGGAAGCTCGCCAGCGAGTTTGGACCTTGATCGAGAAGGAGAAAGAGGACGGCTTGCTGCCGGAGGAGAAGCTGGAGCTCGACGATTACTTGAAGCTCGAACACCTGTTGGTTCTGGCCAAGGCCAAGGCGCGCCTGGCCACACCGCATGGCTGAAGGCGTCAGTCCATCGCTTCGCCGGGAGGTTGTGGCCCGGGCGGGCGGACGCTGCGAATATTGCTTGATGCCCGAATGGGCCCTGCTCGCAGGCTGCGAAGTGGATCACGTGATCAGCCGAAAACACGGCGGCATCACCGACCTCTCCAACCTCGCGTTGTCCTGTGCCCGGTGCAATCGAGCCAAGGGCACGGACATTGGCTCCGTCTCGCCCGCGGGTGCGTTCACGCGGTTGTTCAATCCCCGAATAGACCGGTGGGAGGAGCATTTCGTCTTGGAGGAGGCGCGCATCGTGGGCCGGACGGCAATCGGGCAGGTAACCGAAGCCCTGCTGCGCTTGAATGAGGATGAGCGGCTGGAGGAGCGGGTCTTACTCCAACTGCTTCGAGAGTATCCCGGGAAAACGAAACGAGGGTGAGTCCCCATTGCTGGAACCCGGCACGCTTCTGGCCTGTGGCTTCACCAACAGACCGCTCACCTAGACAAATCTGTCCTCGGTGGGCACAAGCCGGCGTCTGGATGGCAAAGACGACATTCATGGCCGGGAATGACCGTGGACGTATTGATCGAGATTGGCGGCCAAGTCCGCGGGCAGGTCCGCGGCCATGCCGTCGAAGTCCTTGAGGGTTTCAAACAGCGTCGGTGCCTGCTCCCCCACCGGCTCGATCCGCACGACCGTGCCCGAGGCCCAGGGAACATCCTTGGGAAGGGTGATGATCCCTTTTTCGACGACGGCGGTAATGCTCATGGGCAAAACGTAGTCAATTGGCCGGCTACCGTCGAGCCAGCTAAAGCACAATCTCCTGCCTGGCTAGATCGAACTTCGCGACCTTGTCCTTGAGCAGGCTTAGCAGGGCCATGTTCAGCGCCGCTTGCAGACTTTCTGACAGGAAGATTGAAGACAGGAAGATGATCCCGAAGCATGCCCACCAGAGGTCTCCTGGTTTCCATTTTCATGTCTTAAATTTTCCTGTCAAAACGGCGGCGGTCTGAGGCGCTACAGCACAATCTCCTGCTTGGCCAGATCGAACTTGGCGACCTTGTCCTTCAGCAGGCTCAGCAGGGCCATGTTCAGCGCCGCCTGCACGTGCAGGCCGAATTCCACGTCGCTCACCGGTTTCTCGCGCGTGCGGACGCAGCTCAGGAAGTTCTCCCAATGCGCCGCGGTGACGTCGCCCTTCTTCGCCGGGAAGGTCCGCCGCTCGCCCTTGAACGGGATGACCGTGATGCCGTCGAAGCCCACGTTCCACTCGCCCGGGTTTTGCAGCGTGAGCGTGCCTTCGTCGCCATGAATGGCCGGCTCGGTGACGTAGTTGTTGGCCAGCGTGCCCACGACGACCACGGAGAGTTTCTCCGGGTAATCCAGGCACATGTTGAAGGTGTCCGGCACTTCGCGGTCGTAGGTGGTGTATTTGAAGATACCGCCCGAGGCCACAACGCGCGTGGGGAACTTCAGCCCGATGGAGCTGACGAACGGCGTGAAGGTGTGCGGGAACAGGTCGGTGCAAGGCCCGCCGGCGTAGTCGAGATACTTCCGCCAACTGAAGAAGCGGTCCACGGTGAAGGGCACTTTCGGCGCGTCGCCGAGGAAGGCCTCCCAATCCAGGTCCGTGCCCGGCTTGGCCTCGGGGTCGGGGATGGGCATGCGCTCGCCCCAGTCGCCGATGCGGTAGAAGCCGGCGGTGACGAGCTGCACGCGGCCGACCGCGCCCCCCTGCACGAGCTCGCGCACCTTCTGCCAGGCCGGACTGGAGTTGCCCTGGTTGCCAACCTGCACGACGCGCTTGAGCCGCCGCGTTTCCTCGCAAAACAGCTTGCTCAGGTTGAACTGCGTCCAGTGACCCATGGGCTTCTCGCAATAGACGTCCTTGCCGGCGCGGACGGCGTCAATGGCCTGCGGCACGTGCAAGCGATCCGGCGTGGCGATGCAGACCACGTCCACGTTTTGGTCCGCGAGCAAGTCGGTGTGTTTCTGGTAGGCCTTGCCGCCGCTGACCTTCGCGGCTTCATCGAGGCGATACTTGTACGCGTCGCACACGGCGGTGATCTGGAGATTCGCGCCGGCCTTGATCAAGCCCTGGACCGTGCCGACGTGGCTGCGTCCGCGTCCGCCCACGCCGATGTAGCCCACGCCAATGCGGTCGTTCGCGCCGAGGACACGACCGCGGGAGACGAAGGGGAAGGCGCCCAGCGCGCCGAGGGCGGCGGTGGTCTGAAGGGAACGATGGATAAACTGGCGGCGGTTCAACGCCGCGCTAGCCACGGGACTCTTGGAGGAACTGGTTTGTGTCTTCATGTTCGGCTTTGAAGGTATGATTTACACATGCATGAATCTTTCAAGATTCAACTCTGGGCGATCTTGAACGTTGGCCGGCCCGGAAGCGAATCGTTTCGACGAGAGGCACGCCCGCCGCGTGGGTTTGCGCGGGGGATTTCCAAACCGCCACGCGCAGCCGGCCATGGAGCAACGAAGGACTACTGGCCACCAACATCCGGCTTCAGCCACGGCGAGCCACCCCAATACCATTGAACTGGCTTCTGGGCTTCGACGTGGCCGTCCACATAGGAGTTATTGCTGCGCTGGTTGTGCCGGGGGAGCGGGCCGCCCCAGTTGGGATCGGCTTCCGAGGCCACGGCGCCAGTAGCTGGAGCGTCGTTCAAAACGTCGTGCAGAATCCAGCACCCGGGTTTTTGTTTGACGGTTGGCGTGACGCACAACTGGGCAATGCTGGTCTTCCGCGGAGCGGTGCCGCCGTCGGTAATGTGGACCGTGCGGGCGGGGTTCTTCACCGATTCTTCCTTCGTTCCGCGCACCTGCCAGGACCCCGGCCACCAACAGCCGCCCAAGACGAAGTTGAGCGCGTAGTTGCCGTAGGTACCATCAGAGGCGTACTGCACTTCACCATCGGTGGTATAGGGAAAGAGCGTGGACGACCCGGTGATGTTCACGGTCCGCGGCCGCACCGGGCACAGGAGGATCTGGCGGGATTGCTGGTACGGCAGCAGGTAGAGATACCAGTTGGTGCGGTTCAACTGGTTGCCTTCGAGGGTGAAGGTCCAGCAGAACTTGGACGCGTTGTCTCCGGCATACATCTTCGAGGCGAACACCATCTGCTTGAGGCTGTTGATGCACTGCGCCGACTTGGCCTTCTCCTTGGCCTTGCTCAACGCCGGCAGGAGCATGCCGGCCAGAATGGCGATGATGGCAATGACGACCAACAACTCGATCAAGGTAAATCCAGCCGGCCGGGCGGGATGCTTATTGAATTGGGGAAACGCAATCATGAGCATGCATCGGTGCGAGAAACTCGCTTGTCACTCACCACAACCATGCACCCACAATACCACTGCGGCCAGCCGGAAACTTCCACGATTCACCGAAGCAGGATTTTGAACTTCCTCTGCCGAGCGCCTGGCTGAGGCGACCACGCCCGCGGTAGAGGCTCGGAACGTGCGAAGCCGGTTTGACCTCAAGAATAGGTCCGTGGCAGAGTCCCGGAGAAAGGCCACAGATGCTCCTAACAAATAGGAAAGAACAGCCGCGCCAGCGTCTTGGACTGCGGCAGCCCTCTGCCGCTTTGGCAATCTAATCGGAGCGGACGGTTTCGCTGCCCAACTCAACCG
>CAYJNU010000353.1:0-2953 GCA_964371005.1 uncultured Verrucomicrobiota bacterium
GTACGAGGCGGATCGTCCCATCTCCCCACAAGCCGCCCTCATCTACGTGATGCTGGCCTTCGCGCTGTGGACAAACCTCAGCCTGCGCTCGCCGGTCGCGCGGCGGCGGGTCGCGGGTCTGGCAGGCGGGATGGCTCTGGCCCTTACCGGGTGGGCGCTTGTAGAGGCGCTCGCTCCAGTCCCAAGCGATCTCGGGATCCTCGCCGCCGACGATCATCTGACGGATCTCGCTTTGCGGGCGTCTCTGCGCCCCACCTTCGCGTCTGCGGCTTTGTTGGGCGGAGGTTGCCTGTTTGCGTTGGGCTTGGTCCTGCGGCCTCGCGGATGGTTCGCCACGGGTGCGGGCATCTTCGGCGCGATCACGGCGGGCGTCCATTTTGTCGCTTTGGTGGCGATCATGTACAGGGTCCAGACGCTGCGTTGGAGCACGGATTGGCCGAGGAGTTTTCTGGCGGCGACGGCGATGCTGGCCATCGCCCTGGCGCTGATCGCCTCGGCCGGCACCCAAAGGCTACCCTTGCGGCCGCTCTGGCAGGAAACCAACCAGGCCCATTTGCTGCGCATGTTCGTGCCCGTCAGCGTGGCCTTGGTGCTCTTGGCGGAAGTCCTGACGAGCATGATCGGCTGGCATTGGTCTGTCAGTGCGGATGTGCTCCAGGCGATGCACCTGCTGTTACCCGTGGCGATCGTGCTGGCGGCCGGCATCGTGCTGGCGCGGCACGTGGGGAGGGAACTCGATGTGGCCCAAGCTTCGCTCGTTGCGGCGCGTGACGAACTCGAACAGCGCGTGCGCGAGCGCACGGCTGATCTCATGCGCGCCAACAAGGAATTGCAGGATGAGATTTGCAGCCGCGTGCTGGCGGAGGCAGCCTATCGGGAAAGCACCGCCAATTTCGCGGCTCTGGGGGACCTCGTGCCGGCGATGGTCATTGTGCATCAGGATGGCCGGTGCGTTTACGCGAACCAGATTGCGGCGGACACGGTCGGGTGTTCCCGTGAGGAATTGATCGGTCAGGATGCCCTGGAGTGCGTGCATCCGGATTTCCGCGCGTTGGTACAGGACCGCACGCTCCGGCGGCAGGCGGGCGAAGAGTTGCCGGGCCGTGACGAGTATCCGCTGGTGACGCGGAGTGGCGTGGTCCGCTGGGTGGACAGCAGCGCGCAACGCATCCAGTTGCGGAGTGAGCCCGCCGTGATGATCTGCGCGCTGGACGTCAGCGAGCGCAAGGCAGCGGAGCAGAAGCTCGCTGCCAGCGAGGAGCGCTTCCGCCAGGTCGTCGAGAACATCCGCGAGGTGTTTTGGATGACGGATCCGTCCCGGCGCGAGCTCATGTATATCAGCCGGGCATTCGAGTCGGTCTGGGGCCGCGACCGCGAGGATGCTCAATCCTCGTCCGTGGACTGGATCGAGTGCGTGCATCCCGAGGATCGTGAACGTGTTCAGAAGGCGATGGGAAACCTGGAGACCCACGGACGCTATGAAGAGATTTACCGGATCGTGCGTCCCGATGGCCTGGTGCGCTGGATTCAGGACCGGGCCTTTCCCATCTTCAACGAGCGTGGGGAGATTTATCGCATTGCCGGCATCGCGGAAGACATCACGGCGTGGAAGGCGACGGAGGAATCGCTGCGCTCAAGCGAAGAGCGATTTCGCACGTTGTTCGAGGTGGCGCCCATCGGGATCGCGCTGCTGGGACCCGATGGCCTCTACTTGCGTGTCAACCGGGACTATTGCGAACTGCTCGGCTATTCGGAAGTGGAGTTGCTCCGTCTCGGTCCCAAACGCGTCGTCCATCCGGAGGACGTGGAACAGGGTCAGCAACTTTATCAGGAGATGGTGGCAGGCATTCGCAATCAGCACACACGGGAAATGCGGTTGGTGACCAAGGATGGCCGGCTGATTCACACCTTGGCGGCCAGCTCCGCCGTGCGTGACCAGACCGGGGCCTTGCGGTACATCGTCTCGGCCGTGCTGGACATCAGCGAACGCAAGCGCCTCCAGCACGAGGTTCTCGAGATCAGCAGCCGTGAACGCCGGCGCATTGGGCACGACCTGCACGACGGCTTGGGTCAATACTTGTCGGGCATCGCGTTCAAGGCCAAGTGTCTGGAGGAAGCCCTGCACGCGGATGTTTCCGGATCGGAGCCCGCGGCGAAAGAGCTCGTGCGCCTGCTCAACAACGCCGTCAGTCAGGCCCGCACTTTGGCGCGGGGTTTGGACCCCGTGGAAGCGGAGGTGGGCGGCTTGGTGCCCGCGTTGCACAAACTGGCCGACGAGAGCTCGAAGTTGTTCTCCCTGGATTGTCGTTTCGAGAGTAACGTGCCCGAGGTGGCGCTGGACACGGGCGTCGCCTTGCATCTCTTTCGCATCGCGCAGGAGGCAATCACCAACGCGGCTCGGCACGGGAACGCTCCGCGCATCACCGTGCGCCTGTATGCGGGCATCAGCGATGTGCGCCTGGAAGTCGAGGACAACGGTTGCGGGTTTGCCGTCGGTCAGCCCACGGAGGCGGGACTCGGGCTGCGCACGATGCAGTACCGCGCCGACACAATCGGCGCATCATTTCAAGTTCGATCCGGTCCGGGGGAGGGCACCGGCGTAGAGTGTGTGCTCCCCCTGCCCAAACGAGTCTGAACACGGACAGCGGTTACAAGAAAGCAATCCAATGACAACATCGGCCGACAACGAGAAGAAGGCGAGAATCCTGGTGGTGGACGACCATCCACTTCTGCGCGAGGGGGTCATGCAGTTGATCAATCGGCAGCGCGACCTGTGCGCCTGCGCGGACGCCGCCTCGCTCACCGAGGCGCAGGCGGCGCTGGAGGCTCACCGGCCCGACCTGATCCTTCTGGACCTCCGGTTGGGTGGGGGAGACGTGCTCGAATTCATCAAGTCATCCCGGGTACGCTTCCCCAAGGTTCGGATTTTGATTCTCTCGCAACATGACGAACC
>CAYJNU010000353.1:2963-8667 GCA_964371005.1 uncultured Verrucomicrobiota bacterium
CCCCTGTACGCGGAACGAACCATGCGGGTGGGGGCCAGCGGTTACGTGATTAAAGAGGAAGCTCCCGAGGAAGTTCTCACCGCCATCCGCGCCGTTCTATCCGGCGACACTTACGTCAGCCGCAAGATCGCCACACTCGTCCTTCAACGGATGATCCCCGCGGCCAAACCTTCCAACGCGCCGCGCTTGGAAGACTTGACCGACCGGGAGTTCACGGTGTTCCAACTCATCGGCAGCGGCCTGGGCAGCCGGGAAATTGCCGATCAACTGGGGCTCAGCGTCAAGACCATTGAAACGCACCGCGAGAACATCAAACACAAGCGTGGCCTGCGCAATGCCGCCGATCTGGTGCGGGACGCGACGGATTGGGTGCGCCAACAAGGTTCTACCGGCACGTAGCCGTGGAGGCCCGGGTTCTCTTCCTGGCGTGACTGTTTGAGCTGTGGTCTCAACACTGCAACCGGGGGCGCGGACCGAGATGGTCAAACACAACATGAGGCCGTGTTCTGGAACGATAGAATCGCCGGGCCACCTCCAAGCCTCTTGCCAGGAGATCGCGTCTCCCGGGAGTGTCTGGCGCGAACCTGCTCCTTGCGCATGACAAAGCGTGTGACTTCGAACTTTCTGGCTGGAGTGATCGAGGGCTTCTACGGACGCCCCTGGTCTCAGGCCGAACGCTTTGAACTCTTCGACTGGATGGCGGCCTGGGGGCTGAACACCTACCTCTACGCACCCAAGGATGATCTCAAGCACCGCGTCCTTTGGCGCGAACTCTACTCTGCGACAGAAGCCGCGTCGCTCGGCGGACTGATTCGTGCCTGCAACGAGCACAATCTTCGGTTCATCTATGCCCTAAGCCCGGGTCTGGACATCCGCTACAAGGACGGGGCGGAACTTGTTCGGTTGCGGGAGCGGTTCGATCAGATGCTGGGGTTGGACTGCCGACACTTCGCGCTGTTGTTCGATGACATTCCTGATCAGCTACACGCTGAGGACCGGAAGCGGTTTGGTTCGTTTGCCACCGCGCAGTGCCACGTGGCCAACGCGCTTTTCAAATGGGTGCGTGAACGTTCTCCGGCAGCTCGATTCCTGTTCTGCGCTACGCCGTATTGCGGTCGCATGGTGGAGCGCCACCTGGGCGGTGAGGGCTATCTTGAAACCGTGGGTCGGGAGTTGTTGCCGGAGATTGACGTGTGTTGGACCGGGCCGGAGATCATTTCGCGTGAGATTACCGTGGCGCATGTCCGCGAAGTCGCCGGCGTGCTGCGGCGCAAGCCGCTGATCTGGGATAACCTCCACGCGAACGATTACGACGGACGCCGATTCTTCTGTGGTCCGTATTCGGGCCGCCCTTTGGAACTGCGGGATGAAGTCGCCGGTTTGCTGAGCAACCCGAACTGCGAATTCCCGCTCAACTTCGTCCCGTTGCGAACGCTCGGCTATTTTGTGAATTCTTCGGGTTGCTGGGACGCGCGTTTTGCCTTCCGGTCAGCCCTGCGCGAGTGGGCGCCGCGCTTTGCGACGATTGGCGAACCGGTCTGTTTCGACGAGCTCGAAAGCTTCTGCGATTGCCATTATCTGCCGCACGAGGATGGAGAGGACGCGAAGAGACTGTTTGCCGTGGTCCGCGAGCTGTTGAGCCAATCACCGGCCCAGTGGGGAGAACGGGCTGTCCACGCGCGCGACCACGCGGTGCGGTTGCGCGACTTCTGCACCCGCCTTGCGGCGATGAATGACCGGCCACTTTTCCATGCCCTGCACCGCCGCGTTTGGGAGTTGCGCGAGGAGTTGGACTTGCTGGAACGCTTCCTGGAGTTCAAATCCCAGCCGGCCAACGCGCTGGTTCCCTTCAACGCGGATTCTCACCTGCCCGGCACCTATCGGGGTGGATTGGTGGCGCGGCTGCAACGGCTCCTGGTCCAGCGACCCGATGGTTGGATCACGCCGGCAAGCGAGCTGGCCGGGCAATTGAATGTGTCTTTGCCATGAAAGAGTGCCGTATCCGTTCTGCCCATCTCGGCGATGAGCCGGGCGCTTACCACGTCTGCCTGAAGACCGGCGACTTCGGCAACGACGGTGAACCCTTCTATCGGGAAGATCCGGACGCGCTGGGCCGCATCTTCGTCGGCCCGTATCTCGCCTACGAACCGGAGTTGAGCCTCATCTTGGAGGACGATGAGGGCATCTGCGGCTATGCGCTGGGGGCGTTTGACTCCCGGGCCTTCTATGCGCGTTACGAAAAGGAGTGGCGGCCGATGCTGTGTGCCGAGTTCCCCATGCCCCAGGGCGATCCGAGCCACTGGACGCGCGTGCAGACCGCGCATTCCTGGTATCACCATCCCGACTACACGATGCCCGAACCGTACGAAACCTATCCGTCGCACTTGCACATTGACTTGCTCCCGCGCGCACAGGGCCGCGGTTACGGTCGGCGCATGATGGCGCAGGTCATGGACCAACTCCACCAGCGCGGTTCGCCCGGCGCGCATCTGGGCGTGAGCATGATGAACCCAAGGGGGCTCGGCTTCTATCAGCGACTGGGCTTCCGGGAGTTGCTCCGTGTTGGCGAGGGCAAAGACGGCTGCATCTACCTGGGCAAGCGCCTGGGAGGTTGAAGCGCAAAGCGGATCACCGCAACTCCACTTGTTTGGGGAACTGCGGGCACAGACGCGAGTTCTTGAGCGGGCGGGCGGCGGCGGACGCCAGGAACTTCATCGCACCGGACGTTGAACAAATCCAAATCTCGCCTGCTCCGGCGTCGAAATAGAGCGCGGTTTTCTCCCGCATCTCGGCGTCGGTGTTGCCGGGGGAGAGGATTTCCACGCAAATCTCCGGCGCCCGCGAGAAACAGGCGCGGTTGTCCAACTCGCGCAGGCAGTCGGTTGACGCCCACGCCACGTCGGCCGCCTTCACGCCGTCGGCCGTGGAGATGGGGCATTCGGTGAGCACGCGGCCCTGCGGCATGAAGCTACGCAGCAGATAGGCGATTTCGGATTGATAGCTGCCGTGGCGGGGGGCAGGTGGGGGGCTCATGATGATTTGGCCATGCCGGTCGGTTTCGATGCGACCTTCGACTTTCGCCAGTTCCGGATCAGCCAACAATTCCGCCCAGCGGCGCAGGTTGAAGGCCGTTCGTGTCCGCTGGGGCTGCAAGGCGATGGTCAGCGTTGCCATGCCCGCACTGTAGGGCCGGCGCCGCGGAAAGGCAACGGTGGCTTGCGGTGCGGACACACCGGCGCCCGGCGCCGCACGTCCCGATTGCTTTCCCGCTCGCCCCCGGCCTACTCTCCACCACGATGCATCGGCGCGAACCTCAACCTCCCCCAGACGTACGGCCTGCTGGCTTTCTGAACCGGCATGTCATCCCGCCGCTGACGGCGCTGAGCGAGAACACTTACCTCTCCGCCATCCGCGCCGGGATGGTGTCGGTCGTGCCGCTGACGATCATTGGCGGGTTGTTTATGGTGGTGGCGGAATTTCCAGTGGCGGCCTGGGCGCAACTCATCGAGCCGTGGAAGCACCTGCTGGAATACCCCTTCAAGGCTACGTTCGGCCTGCTGGCCGTTTTCGTGAGCTTCGCCATCGGCCATGACCTCGGCCGGCAGTTGAAGCAGGACCCGCTGTCCAGTGGCACGATCGCCGCGCTCGTGTTCTTGCTGCTCCAACTGAAACTCGTCCCCGGCGACGAAGCGGGGATCGTGCTCAACATGGATGGCCTCGGCTCCGGCGGCTTGTTCACCGCCATCGTTGTCTCGCTCGCGTCCGTGCGCGTCCAGAAGTTTTTCACCGACCGCAACCTCGTCATCAAGCTGCCCGAGAGCGTGCCGCCGATGGTCTATGAGTCCTTTCTGTCGCTGGTGCCGATGTTTGTGTTGGTGGTGCTGTTCTGGCTGATCCGGTTTCGCTTGGGCGTGGATGTGAATCAGCAGATTCAGACCCTGTTCAAGCCGCTGGTGTTCGCACTCAACACGCTGCCGGGCATCCTCGTCTATGCGTTCTGTGTGACTTTGCTCTGGTCCGTGGGCATCAACGGCGACAACGCGATGGACGCGTTCGTGGCGCCGGTGTTCCTTGCGGGTCTGGCGGCCAACGCCGAGGCCATGAGTGCCGGCCAACCGCTGACCAACATCACGGCGCTCGGCTTCTTCACCACCTTCGTAAACGTCGGCGGCACGGGCGCAACGCTCGGCCTGGCGCTGATCATGTTGAACTCGAAAGAGCCGGGCTATCGCAAGGTGAGCCGCCTGTCGCTGCCGACTCAAATCTTCCAAATCAACGAACCGATCTTTTTCGGCTTCCCCATCGTGCTGAATCCGATCTTCATGATCCCCTACATCCTCAATGCGCTTCTGCTCACCGCGAGCACGTTCCTCCTCATGCAATGGGGCGTGATCAGCAAACCGTTCATCAACGTGCCGTGGACCACGCCGCCGATCATTGGGCACTACCTGGTGACCGGCGGAGATTGGCGGGCGGCGGTGTGGGGTTTTGTTTCGATCGGGATCGCGATGGCGGTTTACTTCCCCTTTGCGAAGGCTGCGGAGCGGCAACGGCTGAAGTCCGAGCTGGCGGCCAGCGCCAAGGCCTGAATAGCAGTCCCAGGGCAAACGGTCGTATGGCTTCAGAAACCCTCTGCCATTGGCCGCTTTACGCCTCCCAATGCCCAACCGGTTTTCGTCAGACGCTCTCGCTCTCTCGAGTGCAACGACTGGCTGCGGTATTTGTTTGCCCCGAACGAAACCTCAGCCAGTGCGATCGGCACGAAGGTCGGCATCGTTTCCATAGTTGCCGATCTGGCCAACGAGCAGAACAAATGGGTCGCCCTCGCCGGCATCTTTTCGCAGAATGGACGGGTTAGCTATGGCAGACGAATCAAAAATGGGCGGAGCAGGCCCAGACGGATCGGTGGCGCCCAGGATTTCCGATACTGAAACCGGGCAACCTTCCCCTGAAATCGTAGTGAAAAAGAGCCCGTTGTGGTTGCTCTGCCTCACATCGCTGGGGGTGGTCTATGGCGACATTGGCACGAGCCCGCTCTACGCGTTGCGCGAGTGCTTTCGCAATCCAGAGATGTCGGGGACGCTCGCGCCAAACTCGGGCAATGTGCTCGGAGTCCTGTCGCTAATCTTCTGGGCGCTGATCATCGTCATTTCGATCAAATATCTGCTCTACGTGATGCGCGCCGACAACAATGGCGAAGGTGGTATCCTCGCGTTGTTGGCGCTGATTCACCGGAAAGCAGACGAACGCAAGGAGAAGCAGGAGCGACGCCTGATCCTGCTGTTCGCCGGGTTTTTTGGCGCCGCACTGCTTTACGGCGACGGCATGATCACGCCGGCCATTTCCGTGTTGAGCGCCGTCGAGGGCCTGGAAGTTGCGACCCCGGTCTTTACTCGATTTATCATACCGATCACGATCGTCATCCTTGTGTTGCTCTTCCTTTTTCAACGGCATGGCACCGCTCGCATCGGCCTGGCGTTCGGGCCCATCACCTTGATATGGTTTGTGACGATCGCGACGCTGGGGATCATTTCGATCGTTCAGGAACCGAGCGTGCTGGCGGCAGTGAATCCCTGGTATGCAGTTCGGTTCTTCTTCGCCAACGGGTGGTTCGGTTTCACCGTCCTGGGCGCGGTGTTTCTGGTCGTGGGCGGCGGTGAGGCGCTCTCTGCCGACATGGGCCCCCTGGGTGCCCGGCCGCTCG
>CAYJNU010000354.1:0-8631 GCA_964371005.1 uncultured Verrucomicrobiota bacterium
AAAAAGCAAACTCCTGTTCCGACGACAACTTCGACCCACCTTGCGAAACCGCTGCTGCGGTGGCCGGTATCTTGACTTGGTTTGAGCGTCCCGTTACGGTTGCGCCCGTGAAACATCCGCGGGTTTTCCTGTTGTTCGTCGGCTTGGGCTTGCTGGCCTTGCCGATTTCTTCGCCGGCCCCGTTGATCTATCGGCCCGGGGAGGGGTGGACGTACGAGCCCGTGGGCGGCGAGGGCAAGTGGCGAAAGACGCGCGCCAAGGACCAGTTGGAGGTGGCCCAGGCCGCCTTCGATCAGCAGAGCTACCGCGCGGCCACCAAGGCGGCCCGGCGTGTCGTGCGTGAATGGCCGCTTTCCGACTACGCGCCCAAGGCGCAGTACCTCGTCGCCCGATCCTACGAGTTGCGCAAACAAGACGAGAAGGCGTTCAAGGAATACCAGAAGCTGCTGGCGCAATACCCGAAAACCGAGAATCTCCCGGAAGTTCTCCAACGCGAATACGAGATCGCAATGCGCTTCCTGGGCGGGCAATGGTTCAAGCTGTGGGGCTACATCCCGTTCTTCCCCTCGATGAACAAGACGGCGGAGCTGTTTGAGAAGATCGTCCGCAACGGGCCGTTCAGTGAGATCGCGCCGCACGCCCAGTTGCGCGTCGGTGCCGCGCGCGAGAAAGGGAAGGATTACCCGCTGGCGGTGAAAGCCTACGAGTTGGCGGCGGATCGTTACTTCGACCGGCCGGTCATCGCGGCGGACGCCCTGTATCGCGCCGGCATGTCGCATTACAAGCAGGCGCGGGAGGCCGAGTATGATCAGGGCGCCGCCGGCAAGGCGATTGCCACTTTCACCGATTTCCTGACGCTGTTCCCGCAGGACAAGCGGGCTGCCGGAGCGGAGAAGCTGATCGCGGAGTTGAAGCAGGAGCAGGCGCGGGGGAGCTACGAGGTCGCACGTTTCTACGAGAAGAAGAAGGCCTGGAGCGGCGCCCTGGTCTATTACAACGAAGTCTTGTTGCTCGATCCCAAGTCGCCTTATGCCGAGGAAGCTCGCCGTCGGATTGAGACGTTGAGAGTGCGAACCCAGCCCACCCCGGCTCCCACCGCGAAGTGATATGCGCGCGGCCTGGTGGATTTCCTGGGGGCTGGCGGTGGGACTCTGGACCGGTTGTGCGGGCTACCGGTTGGGCCCGACCAACAGCCAGTCCGCCGGTGCGCGCTCCATTCAAATCCAGCCCATTGCCAACCAGACGGTCGAACCGCGCCTCGGAGAAGCCGTCACAGCGGCCTTGCGCAAGCAGTTTCAACAGGACGCCACCTACCGCCTCGCCACTCAGGACAGCGGCGATCTGGTGTTAACCGGCGTGATCACCCACTATCAGCGCCGGGAACTCAGCTTTCTCCCCGACGACGTGCTGACAGTCAAAGACTATGGCGTGAGCCTGACGGCGAAGATCACCGCCCGCGAGCGCACGTCCGGCCGGGTGATCCTCGACCAGCCGGTGACCGGCCAGACGATGCTGCGTGTCGGCACGGACCTGACGAGCGCCGAGCGCCAGGCGCTGCCGCTGCTCGCGGAAGACCTGGCCAAACATGTGGTCGCCTTGATCGCGGAAGGTGCCTGGTAAATCGTTCGCCAGAGGCCAACAAAAGGCCAACAAAAGGCTTGCCAGTCAGACAAAGTTTGCTAGCAATGGCGACGTCAGGGCAGTCTGAGTTCAAAACAACAAACCGTTTCAAAACATGAAGAACCCCATCATCAAGATCGCATTGTTGAGCCTGCTGGCCGCTGCCATCGCAGTCGCTCCGGGCCAGTCGTTCGGCCAGGAGACCAAGACCGAAAGCAAAGACAAGAAGGCCACGGTGGAAAAGGCGGAAAAAGCCCGCAAGCCCGGCGCCATCCCTTTCCGAGGCAAGATTGGCGCTGTGGACAAGACCTTAAAGATTATCACCGTGGGTGAGCGTCGCTTCCAGATCACCTCGGAAACACGGATCATGAAAGCCGGGAAACCGGCCACGCTCGACGATGCGACTGTGGGTGAAGAAATTGGCGGCAGCTACATCAAATCCGATGACGGCAAACTGATTGCCCGTTCCATCCGCGTTGGGCCCAGGCCCGAAGGTGACTCAAGGGGCAAGAGGGAAAGAAAGAAGGAACAGACCCCGTAGTGTTTGGACGTGGCCCCCGGGCAGGCCGCTGGCGGTCTGCCCTTCTGTTGTACTCCGGTCATAACTCGGAGTGTGTGGGGTTAGCGCTCCAGCCGCCCCAAGGGGGCGGAGCAACAACAGGAAGAGCTGTTTCGGTATCATGTTGGAAACCAACCGTGTGCAAAACAGCTCATCAGGAGAGGCCTTGCGGGCCGAAGGAGCGAAACGACGAGCCAAAGGCAACTGCGGGGCGGTCTTGTTCATCGCAAAGGCCGGATACGCGCTGGGCATCACCTTGGATGCTTGCCGGTGAATTCGGCGCCCATCAGCTCGGAGCTCTCGCCCTCCCGCAATTCGATCTGCGCTGCGATGCGAGAAAGAACCGAAAGCAAACTCTGACGTGCTGCGCTTACCGGTGACGCCAAGCCCGCGCCCGCCGAACCTCAGATCGGGCCGGTTGGGAATCCTGCCCGCCGGGCCGTGGTGTGAATGCGGGTTTCCGCCCGGAGGGGCGCGGCGACTGCCGGGGCGACGGCGAGGGCCGGAACTGGGGCCGCGCGGTCGGCGCCAACCGGAAGTCCACCTGCTTCTTGAAGGTGTCCACCTTCGCCACCTGCACGGTCACCTGGTCGCCGAGCCGGATGATGCGACGAGTGCGCCGGCCGACCAGATGGTTGCGCGCCGGGTCGAAGACGAAGAAATCATCCTCGACCGTGGACAACGGCACGAGGCCGCTCATGGCCAGGCTGGGCACGTCCACAAAGAAGCCGAAGTTGCGCACGTCGGTTACGCAAGCGGGATACCGTTCCGGTTGGCCGGACTGGAGTTGTGCCTTCAGGAACGCGAACAGCTTCACGTCCTTGCTGTCGCGCTCGGCATCGGCGGAGTTGCGCTCGGTGACGGAGATGTGCTCGGCGGTCTCCTTGAGCGCGGACGGCGTGCCGGGTTTCTGGTCGAACAGGGCGCGATGCACCACGAGGTCGGCGTAGCGGCGGATGGGTGACGTGAAGTGCGTGTATTTCTTCTTGGCCAGACCGTAATGGCCGAGCGGCTCGACGGCGTAGCGGGCGCGCATGAGTGATTTGAGAAAGCCGATCTTGAGCGCCGGGCCGATGGGCAGGGCGTTGAGCCGGTGCAACAGCCGCTGCACCTCCGCGGGCTGGCTGAGGTTTCCGCACGGCACGTTCTGGCTCAACACGTCCTGGCGATACTCCCGCAAACGCCGGTCGTCGGGTGACTCGTGGACGCGATAGATCGCCGGTTGTCGCTGGGCCATCAGCCGCGTCGCCACGGCCTCGTTCGCCAGCAACATGCACTCCTCGATCAACTGGTGCGACACGTCATTCTCCGTCTTCTCGATGCGCAAAACGCGCCCTTGATCGTCCAGACGGATTTTCGTCTCGGGGAAATCCAGGTCCAGCGACCCGGCCCGGAAGCGCAGGCGCCGGATGCGCTGGGCCAGTTCATGCGCCTGATGCAGCATCTGTTCGAGCGGATCGGGCGTGGGTTTGCGCTGGAGAATCTCCAGCACCTCGCCGTAGGTGAAGCGGCGCTGCGAATGGATGATGGCGGAATAGAACTTCGCGTTCAGCACCCGCCCGTCATTCGACACGAGAAACTCGACACACTTGGTCAGGCGATCCACCCCCGGCTTGAGCGAGCAGAGTTCGTTGCTCAACGCCTCGGGCAACATGGGAATGACGCGGTCCACGAGGTACGTGGAATTGCCGCGTTTGCGCGCCTCGGCATCCAGCGCGGTGCCGGGCTTCACGTAGTGCGACACGTCCGCGATGTGGACCCACAACCGCCATTGCTCCGGCGACACACGTTGCAGACAAATGGCATCGTCAAAATCCTTCGCGTCGTCCGGGTCAATCGTGATGACCCGGTGACGGCGACAATCCACGCGGCCGGCCCGATCGCGTGGATGAACGGTCGTGCCGATGGCGTGCGCCTCGTGCAGGACGGGTTTGGGGAAATGTAGCGGCAAGTCGTACTGCCGCAGCACCGACAGCATATCCACTCCTTCCGCATCCGGAGGGCCAAGCACTTCCACAATCTCGCCTTCCGGATTTGTGTGGCGCGATTCCCAATCGCGCAACTCGACGACCACCTTGTCACCGACGCGCGCGGGCCGGCCCACATCGCGCGGTTCGGGCACGTAGAAATCATGCGGGACGCGCGGGTCGTCGGGAATGACATAGAGAAACTGGCGTCCGCGTTGCAAGGTGCCGACGAACTGCGTGCGCCGCCGTTCCAGAACGCGTACCACCTTGCCCGTGTCCGGTTCCGCCGTGTCGGGGCGCAAACCTTTGGGCCGCACGTCGCGCCGCACCAGCACGCGGTCTTCGTGCATCGCCGTGCCGGTCGCGCTCTCCGGGATGGCGATCTCCTTGAGACCGGTCGCGTCCGGCTGAAGAAAGCCCTTGCCCGCGCGGTTCATCCGAATCCGGCCGGGGATCAAGTCGGCCTCGCGGGGCTGAATGTAGCGGTTGCCCTTGAGGCGGGCGATGCGGCCCGTCTGTTCGAGTTCGCGCAGCACCTGTTGCAGTTCCTGCTGGCGCTGCGGTGGCAGGCGCAGTTGCCGCAGCAGTTCCGGGACGTTCAACGGGACGTAATCCTTGCGTCCGAGCAACTCCGTGATCTTCGGTTCCAGAGCATTCGAGTGAGTGGGCGCGTTCCTGGTATGCATATCGGTGGCAGCACTCTGCCGGTTCCGCGCACGACATGCAAACCAACGCGTTCGGCTGCGCTGCGAGCCGTCCGATGCAGAGCACAGTCGGGCGAAAGCCAAAGACTGCCGGTTCGGATTGGGAAACAAACACCCCAACCTCAGATGAACTCCGATGGAAGCGGATTCACGCACGAAACCACTGCCAAACCGCATCCTGTGAGATGCCGAAGTGCCTTACATTTCCATCTTGCCTTACATTTTCATTTACGCCACACTTTCTGCGAACGATGGTAATGCCATGAACACCGCCTACGTCACCTCCAAAGGTCAGTTGGTCATCCCCTCGCGCATCCGCCGGCGCCTGGGCATCAAGCCCGGCACGCGCATCAACTTCGTCGAGGAAGGCGACCGCATCATCTTCCAGCCCGTCACCCGCGAGTACATCGAGTCCTTCTGCGGCGTGTTCAAAGGGAAGCCCGGCGAGAAGCCCGTGGTGCAGGAGCATCTGCAGGAACGCCGCACCGAACGCGAAAAGGAGAACCGCTAGATGAAACCGACCGTTCTGGACGCCTCCGCCCTGCTGGCCATGTTCTTCGGCGAACCGGGCATGGAAAAGGTGCGCGACCTGATGCACAAGGCCGCCGAGGCCGACCGACCGCTCTTCATCAGCGCCGTCAACTGGGCTGAAGTGCTCTACAAGGTGGAACGCCGCCAAGGTGCGGCAGCCTTGGAAACCGCCCGCCAGTTCGAGCGCACGACGCCGCTGGAAGTGTCCCCGCTGGACCGCGATCTGGCGGAAGCCGCCGCCAGCTTGAAAACGAAGCACGGCCTGGGCCTGGCCGACGCCTTCGCCGCCGCGCTCGCCCAGAGCAAGAAAGCCGAACTGGTCACCGCCGACACCGAGTTCAAGGTGCTGGAAAAGGAAGTCAAAATCCAATGGCTGGCGTAGCTTCCGGACACGAACGCGCAAAAAGGATTCCCCAACGCACTTTTTTCTAGCAACCTGACGCCGCAATGGACATTCCACGCCCTGAGAAAATACTGGTAGCGATGCTTCAGCTTTCCGGCGACGCACCCAAGCCGCTGGAGTACGAAGACATCGTCGTGAAATCGTGGGAATTGTCCCCCGAGGAATTTAGCCTCCGCAAGTACGTCCACAAGTACCCGGATTCGCTGGCGAAAGTTCGCGTCACGTAGCTGACAGAAGGGGAAAGCCGACCATGCATCAAGTCACGGAGTTCAGGGTTGGCCAGCTATACACGAACGACGATATTCGCTTTGCCTTGGAGGTTGAGAATCTGGGCGGAATTCGACCATCCGTAGATGCCCAGAAGAACCTTCGGCATATCGCAGTCCTAACGGCCGCTCAAGACTCCGGCAAGCTCCACGCCGAAAACCCATACCATGACCGTATTGAAGGGGATGTCCTCACCTACACGGCCCAAGGGCGAGAAGGTGACCAAGAACTGACCGGCCGAAACAAGCGTCTGGTGGAGCAGTATTCCGTTCCAGTTCCCTTCTTCGGGTTCATCAACGTTGGCAGACAGACGTATCGTTTCTTGGGGCTACTTGAGTTGCTTCGCCATTCGCAGGAGATGCAGATGGACAAGCGTAAGAACCTTCGAAGAGTCTGGATGTTCGAGTTTCGCATCCACACAACTCCAACCGCAGTGCCAATTGAGCACGCCCGCTCACTGGCAGCGGCAATCGTGGCCGAATCGAGGCAGAAGAACCCGCTGGCTGAATTGGAACGCGAAGTTACCAGCCTCCCGTCAGAAATTGCCCCTTTCCCAGTTGTCGGAACACCACTCGAAGTCGAGGCCGTGCGAGGGGAGCTCATTCAAGTGCATCCAATCAGGTTTGAGCACCTCGTGAAAGCGCTGATGGAAAGGAGCGGGTTTAGGGACGTGGAGGTCACCACGGCATCGGGTGATGGGGGTGTGGACATCAACGCGTTCGTCGAGGACGCCAACGAATGGTTCGCCGGCACCCACGTTCAGAGTCAAGTGAAGCGCTGGCGGCATGCCGTGGGAAGCGTTGAGATAAACGGCTTTCGAGGCGCGCTGAGCACCACGGCGAAGGGTGTCTTCATCACAACGAGCCACTTCACTCGCGCCGCAGTTCTTGAATCCCGCCACCAGTTCAAGCCATGCATCACGCTGGTTGACGGCGAGCGCCTTTCCTCAATGGTGCTGAAGAGCGGTATCGACATCTCCAGGTTTCGCTGACCTGTTGCCACTGGAGGCGGGCCAAGAAGCCATCGCCTATGGCAATCCGCCGTTCAGCGATTACCAAGCCGCGCGGCGCAAAGGCGCACGCTTCCTAGCCAACCATTTTGCCCGCGAGCACGAGGAAGAGTTCATTGAGAAGAAGCTGAAGAAAATTCCCGAGGGCGGGAGTAACCAGGACTTGGATGGCCGCAGCAGATTCGACCGGGGTCGCGAAATCAAATACCTCAGCCAGGCATACGGTCGCTTACATCGCCACGGCATTGCCCAGACGATCACCGCCCACTTCTCGAACCCCGGCTCCGGGCGTTTCCTGCACTATCGCAATCATAGGAGCATCTCGGTGCGCGAGGCGGCGCGGTTCCAGGGCTTCGACGACAACTTCGTTTTCTCCGGCCACTATCAAGAGCAGCAGCGGCAAGTGGGCAACGCCGTTCCACCTTTGCTGGCACGGGCTCTTGCCGAACATTTCGGCGGACTGTTGTTGAAGTCACAACAACCCGCCAAGGCTTGATCGGAGTCTCAATGGACACCTTGACGAAACGGGACCGTTCTAGGTTGATGGCTAAAGTCCGGGGACAGGGCAACAAGACGACCGAGATCGCTATGATGAAGCTTCTTCGACGCAACAGGATCATCGGCTGGCGGAGGAATCAGCCAGTGCTGGGCAAGCCTGATTTTGTCTTTCGCGTGGGACGCGTGGCGGTGTTCGTGGACGGCTGCTTCTGGCACCGTTGCCCGCGCCATTGCAGGATGCCCACGAGCAATCGGGACTATTGGAGTCAAAAAATCAAACAGAACAAGGCCCGCGACCGGTTTGTCGCACGTGTACTGCGCCGGTCCGGTTGGCGGGTGCTGCGGATCTGGGAACACGAACTAAAGAGGTCCGAAGGGAGAAGTGGGAAGTCCGAAGGGAGCAAGCTGGTGCAGCGGATTCAGCGGATGTTGCGAATGGACTGACCCTGGATTCCACAGTTGGCCTCAAGCCAAAGAGATCCAAACCACGGATAGACACAGACCAACACGGATTTGGGAGTCACGATTTCTTTCACCCTCTGGGGGAACGCCCTTCTTACTCCGAGTCGCTTGTATCTGTGTGTATCCGTGGTTGAACTGCTGTTTCTCTTTCCCGGCAGGTCCGGGACGGCGCTTCCGTGACAGTCGCTTCGCTACAACACGTTCGCCGCCAGTTCGGCCAGCTCGGAGCGCTCGCCTTTTTGCAACTCGATGTGCGCCGCGATGGCGTGGGCGCGGAACCGGCTGACCACGTAGTTGAAACCGTTCGACGCTGAGTCCACGTACGGGTTGTCAATCTGGTACGGGTCGCCGGTGAAGACGATCTTCGTGCCGTGACCCACGCGGGTGACGATGGTCTTAACCTCCAGCGGCGTGAGGTTCTGCGCCTCGTCAATGATCATGAACTGGTTCGCGATGCTGCGCCCGCGGATGTAGCTCAGCGCCTCGACCACGATGCTGCCGGAGCGCATCAGATCGGTGCTGCGGCGATGGTCGTGGCCCATGTTCAGGTCGCTGAGCATCTCCAGCGCGTCATGAATGGGCTGCATCCACGGCGCGAGTTTCTCCTCGAG
>CAYJNU010000355.1:0-8582 GCA_964371005.1 uncultured Verrucomicrobiota bacterium
CAACCAACACGCTGGCGCGCCGCCGACGGTGGGCTTCATGTGGCGGGGAGGTTCCCTGGGCTCGTTCGGCTCGAGCGGAACGCCACTGGCCGATTTTCTGCCCGGCGCAACCGAGGAGGCCAACGAACAAAGGAGCATGAACCTGAAGAGCATGTTTCTGCCGACTGCCTTGGTGGCACGCGTCAACCGCTGGCTTGCCCAAGAAGCCGCGGATCGGCTCTCGATTACTCCGCACCCATGAAACGCATCCTCCTGGCAACGACTCTCCTGTTACTCGCCGGCGTCGGCGTCAGCGCGCTGCACGTGAAGGCCAACCGCGCCCAACAGCAACTCCAGTTCAATCAACACGATTGGCAAACGCGGACGCAACGGCTCGCCGAACTCGAAATCACGCGAACCTCGTTAACCGAGCAGGTGTGCGAGTTGAAACGCGAAGTGCGGCATCTTGAAGCGAACGCACCCGCGGAGTCACCGTGGTCGGCGTTGCTCAACCCCAACCGGCTTGCTGCCCTCACCCCGGAGTTGCGGGAGCGGTTGCTCGCGGACCTGGGACTGAACTGGCACAGCTCCGACCAATGGCTGCTGGTGAGCAAGACCACGCTGGCGGAGGTGCGCCTGGGAGCACTCCAGCGAAATAAGCTGACCGATGCCGCCTGCGGCGTGCTGGCCATCCGTCCTGAGGAACGGCAGCAACTGGATGCCGCCTTCGCCCGGGTGCGCGAACAGTATGCAGACTGGGTCCGGGCGAACATTCAGCGCGCCGGGCCGTCCGGCGAAACGCTCGTTCGCTATACTCTCCCCAGCGATGCCACCTTCGCGGAAAGTCTGACCAACGCCCTTGGCAGCGCCTTCGTCGCCGCTCTCGGGCCGGAGCGCGCTTGCTTGTTGGATCAGTACTCGACCGATTGGGTGCGGGGCGAAACCGGCTTCCTCGGTGCGGCCATCAATTCCCTGACCGTGCTGCGGCGGACGGATGCCAAGGGCAAGGGGCCGTTGATGTACAAAGTGGAGCGCGGTGGTTCGTTCGGTATGTCGTCGGAGGGGCCGGGCCTCATTCTGCCGGTATCGCATTTCCCCGGCGAGTTTCGTACCGTCTTCCCAGGTGGCTGGCCGGAAGTGGCGCAACGTGAAGGTTTCGAGCTGCCGGAAGGTTTTGTAAACCGTCCGCCCGTTGACACGCGCTCGCGTTTGCAGAGCGTGTTCCCGAAGATCACACCGAAACAGTAGCGATCGGGAAGGGCTGCCGTTTGCCAGGCAGGCGATGGCCGTGCGCGCCAGCGTCTGGACTGCGTGTGCTTGAGCACCGCTTTGGGGGCGGCGAGCCGTCACCGTTGACGTCAGCACACCGGGAAGCGAAAGCGGCGGTAAACCGCACGCAGTCCAGACGCTGGCGCGAGGTCCAAATACCCACGGGCGATATCGATGGCGAGCGGTTTCTCTGCGGGCCGAAGAAACCCATTGACAAGCATCGCGCCGCTAGGCATAATGCCGCTATGCTTTCTAAGGAACTTGTGGCGGCCTCGACCGTGCCGCTGGTGCTCTCGGTCCTGACCGAAGGTGAGAATTACGGCTACGCGCTGATTCAGCGGGTGCGCGAGCTCTCAGGCGGAAAGATCGAGTGGACCGAAGGGATGCTGTATCCCGTCCTGCACTGGATGGAGAAGGAGGCCATGATCGAATCGGAATGGCGCGAGGCTGAAACCGGACGGAAACGGAAGTACTACCGCTTGCGCAAAGAAGGGCGAAAGGCGCTCCAAATCGAACAACAACAATGGCTGACTGTCCACACCACCTTGAACCTTTTATGGAAAACCAAACCGAGTTTGACCTGAATCACGCGATCCAAACCTGGCGCGAGCACCTCAGCCAGTCGCCGAGCTACCGTGCCGAGAACCTCGAGGAACTGGAATCGCATCTGCGGGATTCGGTGGCGACGCTGGCATTCGGGGGATTGTCGGAGGAAGAGGCGTTCCTTATCGCAACCCGCCGGGTGGGCGCCTCGCGGGCGCTGGAGCCGGAATTCGCCAAGGTAAACAGCCAGGAGGTCTGGCTGGGCCGGTTGCTGTGGATGCTGGTGGGGATTCAGGCGTGGCACTTGATCAGTCTCCTCTCAAGTGTTGTGAGCCGAACTGGCGTGCATCTGCTGATTGCCGGCTTCCCTGCCTTGAGTCGTGGATTTGCGACGACTGGTCCGGCAGTTCAGACGGCATCCGGGATTTCGCTATCTGTCACTCCGTCAGTCTTCTTCTTTGTTGCGGACATTGTTGCGCTCATGGCGATCGCCACGGGTTGTTGGTGGCTGATCCGGCGGACTGAAATCGGACTCTCCCGATTGTTACAGCGGCCCCGCTGGGTGGCTCTGGGAATGGGCGGAATGTGCCTCGCCTTGCTCTTGGGAAGCGCTCTCGGCTGGCTGGGACAGGCTGTGATGGCAAGGTTCCTCGTTCCTTCGGACTACGGCAAGATCGCATACGCAATGTCGATGGCTGGCTTGCCCTTGTCCGCTTTGAAGACCATCGCGCTCGCGATCTTGACCGTGCTGCTGGCTCGCCGGCGGTTGCGGCTGGCTTATGCCTGAACGGGTTCCGAAGTAGAACCGAGCGCAGCCATTTCCTTTGCCCTGACCCAAGCCCCGTGATTGGAGAAGCGCAGTGCGAATGGACAGGAGGAGACTGGAGGAGATTTTCCGAAAGAAAGTTCTTTACTTTGTCGTCCTCCTGCCGTAAACAAAGTGCGTGTCGGTGGCAGAATGCTCAGAGTAAACGATTTGAAAGATTATGAAGGCCAATACATTTGTCGCTAAACTGGCGCTCACCGCGGCAGTTTGTTCCATCTTGGCAACACCCGCGATGGCGGTCATTGCTTACCAAAACCCGACGGGCACGTATGGCAACGTGACCGGTACCGGTCGGTATAACGTGGGAATGGATTTCACAGTGGGCGCGACCGCCATCAACGTTACAAGCTTGGGAGCTTTTGACAACGGACAAAATGGCTTGGCTGCTGATATCGAAGTCGCGATCTATCGCGTGAGCGATCAGACTATGATGGCGAACGCGTATTTCAGTGCTGGGACTGGCGACACCTTGATTGGTGGTTCGCGCTTCCAAGACCTTCTTGGTCCGGTGGAGTTGACTTCAGGCACGTACCGGATTGTTGCGGGAGGTTATGGCGGGAGCACCAGTGGTTTGGAGCGGCTCTTCAGCGAGGGGATTGCGAACACAACCACCATCGTCACCGACACGGCTGGTGGCGCCATAACTTTGGGAGGCAATTACGCGAGCACTTGGAACCCGTTGGTCGGAATTGCTTTCCCGACCGGAGCGGGTCCTGCTACTGTTCCTGGATTCGCGGCTGGGACGTTTGATTTCACGCCGGTGCCTGAGGCTTCTCAGTTTGCTATGGCGGGCGTTGGGCTGCTGGGCTTGGTTTACGTTGGTCGTTGTTTCGTGCAGCGCCGTAAGATAGTTGCCTAGCACTAGTTCAGGCTCGCGGGTTTTCGATTGGGCGGCTGGAGTCAGCCGCCCTTCTCACGTACGCGTACTGGCCAATGGGGCTTAGCATTCCTCTCGCCTGACAAACTGGGTATCGCTTGTTGGGCGACGGTTCGAAAACCTGGTTGAGGATTCAGATGGAATCCTGTTCGGGCCGGCGACGGCTGAGCGGAGTCATCCACCACTTTTGCTGCTCTGCCAGATTCACCTCAATCAGCAGCCGCGACTCAGCCCGGTGGACAACTCAGTGGCGGAAGTGGCGTGCGCCGGTGAAGGACATCGACATGTTACGCGCGTCTGCCGCCGCAATCACTTCGGCATCGCGAACCGAGCCGCCGGGTTGGATTGCCGCGGTCGCACCTGCATCGGCGGCCGCGATTAACCCGTCGGCAAACGGGAAGAACGCATCGCTGCATACCACGCTGCCTTGCAGGGGGAGTTTCGCCTCGCCCGCTTTCCAGACCGCGATCCGGCTGGCGTCAACCCGGCTCATCTGACCGGCACCAACCCCCAACGTGCGATCCGCTGTCGCATAGACAATGGCGTTTGATTTCACGTGTTTGGCGACCCGCCATCCGAAAAGCATTCCGCGTAGTTCTACTTCAGTGGGTTGCCGCTTCGTCACGATCTTCAAGTCGGCTGCTGCGGTTTGTTTTGCGTCGCGCTCTTGGAGCAGGAAGGAACCGAAGCCGACGCTGCGAACGTCCAGAGGTCGCTTGGCCGATTCGGGCTTCAGCAGCTTGAGCAACCGCAGATTCTTCTTCTTCTGTAATAGCTCGAGTGCGTCCGGGGCAAAGTCTGGGGCGACGATGACTTCGCTGAAGATCTCCGCGATGGCTTCGGCGCAGGAGAGATCAAGTGTCCGGTTAGCGGCGATGATCCCGCCGAACGGAGCCTGGCGGTCAGTGGCGAACGCTTTGTCCCAAGCATCGCGGAGACAGTGGCCTTGTCCGACACCGCACGGGTTGGTGTGCTTCAGAATGGCCAGCGTGGGTGAGTCGTCGGCGAAGTCACCGATCAGACTCGCGGCCGCCGTCAAGTCGAGAATGTTGTTATAAGAAAGTTCCTTCCCATGGAGTTGCTCGAAGTGCTCACGGAACTTGCCATAAAGCGCGGCGGCCTGATGTGGGTTCTCTCCGTAGCGCAAGGTTTGGGCTTTGGGTGTTGCCAGAGTCAGCGAGGCCGGAAGTTCGGCGCTCCGTCCGAGGTCTGGTGCTTCGAAGGCTACGGCGAGGTGTGCCGCGATCGCGGCATCGTAGGCGGCGGTGCGGGCGAAGACTTTGGCCGCCAGTTGGCGTCGCAGTTCAAGGGTTGTTTCGCCGCGCGCCAGAATCTGGTCCGCGACGACGGAGTAATCGGCGGAGTCCACCACGACAGTGACGCTCTCATGATTCTTGGCGGCACTCCGCAGCATGGAAGGTCCACCGATATCAATGTTCTCAATGGCGTCATGCAGCGACACGTTCGGTCGCGCGACGGTTTGCTCGAACGGATAGAGATTCACGACGACGAGATCAATCGGCGTGATGGCGTGTTGCGCGACGGCGCCTTCATGGACGGCGTTGCCGCGGATGAAGAGGAGTCCGCCGTGGACCTTCGGGTGCAGCGTCTTGACGCGGCCATCCAACATCTCTGGAAAGCCAGTGTGTTCACTGATGTCCTTCACAGTGAGTCCGGCGTCGCGGAGCGTCCGGGCAGTACCGCCCGTAGAGAGGAGTTCGACTCCGGCGGTGGCGAGCGTTTGCGCGAAGGCGATCAGCCCGGTTTTGTCGGAGACGGAAAGCACGGCACGTTGGATCTTGGGCATAGCGGGGCGTAAGTTCCAACGGAGCGATGTCTGGAGTCAACAGGTAAATCAGAAGACGCGGTTTTGCGATTTCGCGTGACAACGGACTCGTTTCTTTGTCTCTGTTACTCGGGTGGGCGTGGGCGACCCAGAATTTCCTGGTAAGAGGATTTTCTGTTTGACCGGCAGGGTGAATTCCTTTAACCCACACGGGCCATTTTGAAAGTTGGCAAAAATGTTGGTGCAGCGGTAAGCTGCGATAGCAACAAGAGATGCGGTGATGTTGAATTCGAAGTCATTCCTGGCAGTGGATTTCGGGGCGGGCAGCCTGAAGCTGGCCGAGTTCGAGATCAACGAGGCTGGCGGCCTGCGACTCAAGCAGTACGGCATCCGCCCGCTAGGCCCTGAAGGCGCTCAGGAAAGCGCCCGTGAGGCGCTTGTTCTCAGAGTGCTCCAGGAGCAAATTCTCGAAAAACAGATCAAGGTCAAGACCGTCAACGTCTGCGCACCTGGGTTCCACGTTTTCTCCAAGTTCGTCAAACTTCCACCCGTGGACGCGGGGAAGGTCACCCAGATTATTCAATACGAGGCACAGCAAAACGTGCCGTTCCCGCTGCAGGAGGTGGTTTGGGATTATCAGATTTTGGGCTCGACCCCAAGCGGCGAGATGGAAGTCCTCCTCGTGGCCATCAAGTCAGACATCGTGGAGGGTCTGTTCCGCGTGGCCGAGGCCTCAGGGCTGAGTCTGCAAATTGCGGACGTTTCGGCGGCGGCGCTCTGCAACGCTTTTCGGTATAACTATGGTGAAGTTGAGGAATGCACCATGCTCCTCGACATCGGCGCGAAGACCAGCAACCTGCTGTTTTTCGAGAAGGGCAAGGTCTTCGCGCGCGGCATCAATCTCGGCGCCAACTCGATCACCCAGGACTTCGTCAACGAGTCGAAGATGAAGTTCGACATGGCGGAGAAACTGAAGATCGCCGAGGGATTCGTCAGTCTCGGCGGGGCGTATGAGGAGCCGGAGAACCCGCAGCAAGCGGCCATCGCCAAGATTGCGCGGCAATTCATGACCCGGCTGCACATCCAGGTCAATCAGACCATGCAGTTCTACCGCGGGCAGCAGGGAGGCTCGGCGCCCCAGCGGCTGTTTCTCGCGGGCGGGGCCTCGATCATGCCCTACACGGCGCAGTTCTTTGCCGAGAAACTGAACGTTCCGGTCGAGTATTTCAACCCATTCCGTAACGTCCAGATTGACCCCTCCGTGAACTTGGAGGAACTGGCGAAAGTGGCGCATGCCATGGGCGAAGTCGTCGGCCTCGGCCTGCGCAACCTGGCCACTTGCCCCGTCGAGTTGAACCTGATGCCGGATAGCACCCTGCGCTGGCAAAGTTTCAATCAGAAGAAGCCGTATTTTATCGCCACGGTATTCTGCCTCGTCTTGGTCGTCGCGGCGGTGGGTTTTCTCTTCAACCAACTGGCCGGAGTGCAGGAAAAAGACCTGGAGACGGTGATCGCCGATATCACCCCGCTCCAGGCGCGCGAGCAGCAGTTCAAGAGAGCCTACGGCGACTTGAAGAAGCTCAAGGAAGACGCCGGGCAGATCACTGATTGGATGGAACAACGCTATTTCTGGGCGGACGTGATGAAGGAACTGCGCCGGGTCTTCATCAAGGTGGAGGATGGCGCCAAGCGCAAGATCGGCACGGATGTGGGCGTCTGGGCTGAGCAATTCGTCACCACCGGCCGGCGACACGATTCCTCGTTCTCCTCGGAAGCCGGGATGATGCCCCAGGCCGAAGCCCCGCCGATGGCCGGGCCGGACCCGGAAATGATGGCCGCGTTTCGTCGGCGTTACGGCATGGACATGGTGGGAGGACGGGGTGCCGCCGCACCCATGCCGGCGGCCGAGCAACCCCCAGGCATGCCTCCGGCGGAAGGGATGCCCACACCGCCCCCCGGCACGGAAGGCGTTGAGGGCGCCACCGCCGCCGCTGAGCCTCAGAACACCAACGAAGTCGCCAAAGTAACCCTTTTCTGTCGAGGCGTGAACTTGGCCGCGATCCGTCCTGAAGCGAACACCGAACTCGCGTTTGCGGTCCTCCGAGAACTGCAGAGTTGCCCGCTGTTCGATGCCGAAGGCACGAAATTCGACGACCGCCCTCTTTTGGTGGATGAGCAGACCGACACCTTCACTTTTGGGATCACCTTGAAGCTCAAACGCCCGCTCAAACTCTTCTAGTATGGAATGGGTCAAACGCAACCTCTACTTCGTCATCGGCAGTGCCGTCGCGCTCGTGCTGATGGGGTTGGCGGGCTTCTATCTCTACTCGGGCTGGCAGCACAAGACCGCGGTCTTCGCCAAGCTCAGCGATCAATACGCCGAGCTCAAGCGGCTTTACGACCTGAACCCCAACCCCGGCAGCGAGAAAGTCAACAACATCAAAGCCGCCCGCGACCAGCAGGAACAGGTGCGTGCGTTCATCCGCGAGGCGGCGAAGCACTTTACCCCGGTACCGAGCATCCCCAGCCCAGAAGGCGACAACGGGGTTACCAGCGAGGAATTCACTTCGCAATTGCGCCGGACCATTGACCAGTTGCAGAGGGATGCCGCCAGTTCGAGCGTGGCGATTCCGGCCAAATATAGCTTCTCCTTTGAGGCGCAAAAAAGCCTGATGACCTTCGCGCCGGGCAGCTTGGACATGCTCGCCCGGCAGCTCGGCGAGATCAAAGCCCTGTGCGACGTGTTTTTCGCCGCGAAGATCAATGGCTTGGACACCATCCGTCGCGAACGCGTATCCAAGGATGACTACAAGGGGCCGCCCTCAGACTACCTGAACGAGAAATCCGTGACCAACGACTTGGCGGTCATCACTCCGTATGAAGTCACGTTTCGCTGCTTCAGTTCCGAGTTGGCGGCGGTCTTGAATGGCCTTCACGATGCGCCCCATGGTCTGTTGACCAAGGCGGTGGATATTGAACCTGCGGCCGGCGGAGGGATGAGTGATCCAAACGCCCTGGTTGGTGAATCCCAACGTTACTACAATCCGGCGGCGGCGACTGGTCCCATGGCTGAAGTGCCGCCGTCCGTGGCTTTGCAGCGGCGCTATGGGGTGAATAATCCCGAAGGCGGCATGGCAGACGCCTTCGCGCGGCGTTATGGCGGTGCCGGTCGTGCGGGCGGTCCTGAGGGCCGGTATGGTGGTGGTCGCGGTTCGGCCTATGGCGGAGGGGGCATCCAGTACCGCCCGCCCGGCGGTGCCCAGTACGGCGGAACCCAGTATGGGCCGCCGGTGTCTGCGTAC
>CAYJNU010000356.1:0-8578 GCA_964371005.1 uncultured Verrucomicrobiota bacterium
GGTCAGGTCTTCGACAATGTCGGGGAAGGGAATCTCATCCGGAAACGGCAGCAACGGGAGACAGTTTTCCAGCAGCCCGCCCAAGATGTTGTTTACGCAGGGATCGCATACGGTCCGCTTGTTGAAGGCGATGGGAACGGAGTAACCGGGGTTGCCGATGGAACACGGCGGATTGTTGCAGGGCGGATATCCTCGTCCACCCGGAATGAACGGCGTGAACTGCGCGGCCAGCGCCTGGGCGGACGTGCCGCACTGGAAACCGGGAAGGCTTTGCAGGTTGATGGTCCTAAACGGAATGGTCGTCGTGACAAGCTGTCCGCCGCACTCGACACTCCACTCCAGCTTGCCGCCCAGCGAGCATGCCGGGTCCGGTTCACCATCGCGCGGGCCACGCGCTTGACCCGAGGGAGGCTGCGGAGCCAGCGGCACTTTGCGAATCGTCACGGGAATGGTGAGCGAGCTTCTCGCCGGCAGGTCGCCGATATCCTTGATCAACGGGGTAATCTGCACGCGGGAATGATCCTGGAAATCAAAACGCACCGACTTCGCCGCGAGCAGGCCGTGGTTGGTAATCCGGACATCCACCTGCTTCGTCTCGCCGGGGAAATCGCCCAGATCGAAAAGGGTCGGCTCCGCCGTCACCACCGGGATGGGCAGGTTGGCCTCAAAGACCGTCTCCACCGTGATGTTGTAACGATCTTCAATGGCGATGGGCTCGACCGTCCAGGTGTAACGGACGGTCTGCCGCTGGAGAAAAGCACTGATCTCATTTGTGCGTCCGGGCAGGAGCACAAAGGTGTTGGCAAAGGGCGCGTGGTCGGGGGCCTCGACGCGGAGGTCATAGAACGCCTCCGGCAGGTTCGTCAGCAACAACTGCCGGGCGCCATTGAAATTCGTCCGCAAAATGAGCGTGCCGTTGAACGGATCGGAGAGGCTGACCGTGGCGTTGGTCAACACCGGCGAGCCTTCGGCGTAGAACGTCAGTTCGTCCACCGCCACGATCTTCAGATGACCGGTGGTATCAGACAACGCCCGGAAGGTGAAGGGCACGTTCAGTTCCGTGTTGCCGGCGTGGACGATGACCGACCCGGTGTGGTCGCCCAGCGGCAAATCGTCGGGCGGCGTGAGCAACAGGGACACCGTCGTGCCCGTTCCAGGCGCGAGCGCCGGCAACTGGCCGCCCGAAGCCACCGCCAACCACGGCAGCGCCGGCGTGAGCACCGTCACCGGGCCAGTGACGGTGCCGCCGCTGTTGGTCAGGCCAAACTCCACCGCCGTCTGGCCGCCGCGCCGCATTGGAGCAACCAGCGGGGACGGTGTGGCCACCAAGCGCGGGACCAGCACCTCGGCGGTGAACGGGATGTCGAGCAGCGTGAACGCGCCCTCGGCTGAGGCGATGCGAACGCGGAACGTGCCGCTGCCGGCCACACCGGGTGGCGCGGTGATGGCGGCGAAGACCGGGGTCGTTTCCAAACCGGCCAGCGTTGAAGAACCAAAGGTGACCTGCAGGCCGAATTGCTCCGGGCCGGCGAGCACCGTCGCCGTCAGTCCGCTCAACCCAACCGGTGCGAGGTTCTCCAGCACGGTGGAGTTCGTGGCGGTCGTGCCTTCAATCACCTTCAGGAGTGACAAGGATTGCGCCTTCAGTCCCAGCAGGGTGAACGTATCTTGCACAGGAGTGTCCCCCACCCCGGGATGGTCCGCGCCCACACCGTAAACACCCGCCTCACCCGGCAGCGGCATGAACGTGGTGCTGAACCTACCGGCGGCATCTGTGAGCGCCAGCAACACACGCTTCGTATCGCGCACCGTCAAATGCACCTCCACGATCTCGAAGCTGGCCGGCAGGCCGGTGCCGGTGCGCGTAGCCATGCCGCTGAGGACAACCGGTGTGTTGCCTGGTGCGGTTTCTTCGGAGGCGGAGACGATCGCGCTGTAAGCCTTGCCTACGACAACCGGGAAAGTGGCGACGAGGCTGTTGTTGTCCTCCATGACTTCGCCAATCTGGCCGGTGGCGTCGGTCGTGACGACCAGCCAGTATTGGCCGGGTTTCTCCGGAAGATTGACCCGCAGCGTCTGGCCGAAGAACCCGCCGACGGGCAGCGCGTTGTTGAAGGTCGTTTGGGAGAGCAGCGCGTCGTCTCCGGGCAAGGGATCGTTGGAGAGCAACACGCGCTGGACGAAGCCTCCGACGGCGGCCGAGAAGCCCTTGTTCTCGATGCGGAAGCTGACGTCAATCGCCTGCTTTGAGAGGGCGTTGGTCGGCGCATTGAGCGCAGTGACCTGCAGGTCCGGCAGGTCCGCGTCGCTCACCACGACGTTGGCGGCGGCGCTGGAGAAACCACTGGCGGTGGCGGTCAACGTCACGGTGCGGTTGCCATCGTTGACGCCGTCGGCGATCGAAACCAGCGGGAAGGTAACTGAAGCCGCGCCATTGGGAATACTGACACTGGCGGGCACGGTGAGTTCGTTGGTGTCGCTGGAAGTCAGGCTGACCAGGAGCGCGCCATTGGTGCCGGTGTTCCGGCTGACCGTGCCGCTGGCCGCCGGATTCAAGCCTTCGCCGACGAGCGACTTGCCCAGGACCAGAGTCAGGGCCGGACCGTCGTCGTCGGTGACCAGAATCTCTGCCGGCAGAGTCGCTGTGATCGGTTCGCCCGTCAGCGAGCCAAGGACGAGTCCCTCCAGCTTGACGAGGCGGTCACCATCCACATTCGCGTTGTTCACCGCGGCCACTGGAAAGCTGACCGAGAGTTGCCCGCCCGGAATCACCACGGAGGCAGGCACGGCGGCGGCATTGGGATTGGAACTGGTGAGCCGCACCGTCAGCGGACGCGGACTAAGCCGGTCGCGGGTGACCGTGCCGAGTGTGGCGTTCGGTCCTGCCGCTTCGCTGATGGACGGGGCGGGGATTGTGATTGCGACCAACGGCAAATCGTCGTCCGCCACCGTCAACGTAGCCGCCGTCGGTATGTAACCGACGGCCCACGCCTCCAGCGTCACCGCAATCGGTGCTTCGACCAACGTGTCGGGCACGCCCACGACCAGGAAGCGGGCGTTGTTACTGCCGGCCGGAATGCTCACCGTGCCAGGAAACGCAATCTGCCCGCCGCCGTTCAGAAGCGACACGTTCAATGCGGTTTCCATCGGCCCCTCGCGAAGCACCGTGCCCAAGGTGGTCCCGGTCTCCCCGATCAGGTTCGTGGCCAGCGAAAGGAACAACCTGGGAACATCGCCGTCGAGCGCGGTGAGGCCGAGCGAGGCTGGTCCAAATCCGGATGCCGTGGTGTTGATCAAGGCGATTTGTGGCCCGTCGAACAAGCCGTCGGGTTGGGCGGTGGCGGAAAACGTGGCTGAAGCAGCGCCTGCGGGAATGGTCACTGTGGTCGGCACGGTGAACTCAGTGAGGTCTCCTGACGCGAGGGCAACGATCAGCGGCGCGACACGGCTGCCATTGCGAGTAACCGTCAATATCGTGCTACCGCCTTCCGCAACGGAGCTGGCAGACGCGGCGAGCCCCAGTTGATGCGGCACGGCGGTGGAGGCGTCGGCCAGAGCGAGGTTGTTGGCTTCGTTGAGTTCGAGTACCACGCCGGTCGTGTCCAAAGCCACAACCAATCGAAGTGCCCCAGCGTCCCCACTGATGGGAATGAGCACCGATTGCGTCACTGCAATCGAGTTGGCCGGAGCGAGGGTCAGACCGATGGAGGTCGCGGCGAGGAAGGTGTCGTTGCCCGCCGCATCGTCGGTCGAGCTGAAGACCAAGCTGTTCCAAGGGGCACCGGCTGTGGCGGTGCCACGATTGGTCACCACATAGACCACGTCAAACGGCACGCCGGGCAGGGCGGTCGCCGGCGAGAGCAGCGCATGGACGGCGAGGTCGGGCCGGGGCGTGGGATCGGGCAACACCTCCACGGTCGCCAGCACGTTGCTGCCGTGGGCATCCGTGACGTGCACCGTGTCCGTCACGCCAGCGAGCGACCCGGCCACGTAACTGCCGGTGAAGGGACTCATCGAGCCGCCGGAGCGGTTGGTGGCGAAGCTGAAGAGGTAAGGCGAGGTTCCGCCGGACGCCACAAACACGGCGGCAGTGTTAACTGGCACATTCGTGCTCACAGGCGAAATCACCAGCGGCAGCCCGGCAGTGTCGGCGATCTGATGGAAGGCCAGGTTGTCCACGCCGATTTCGTCGTTGAGCGAGCCGAGGTTGCGGGCATCCACGCGCAGCACCAGCGTCTGCCCGCGCACCGACGAGGGAAAGACGAGGTGGTTCGAGCCGGTGGACGGAATAAACAAGTTGGTCACCACAAAGCGAAGCGCGTCGGTCTGGTCGTGGACGGTGAGCGCGTCAATCGCGCGTCCAGGAGCGACGGAGGAGAATGCGGCGAGGTCCACACTATCGAGTTCGACGAGGAAGCCCGGATCGGCGGAGAGCGTCACGGTGATTACGCCCGAACCGTCGAGATCGTCGAACAGAACGTTGGTTAGCGAGCCGTAACCCGTGGTCCAGAGCGCCGGGCGGCCCTCGCCGTACGCGGCCGTGACATTCGGCGTGAACGGCTCGCGACCGTGGTAACGAAAACCGCCCATCACAGAGTTGGTGACACGGTCGCCGTAGTCCTGGTTCACGGCTTGGAAGTCGGTGATCCCATCCAGATCGAACGTGAAAACGGTTTGTCCCGTGGCAGGCGGAATCTCAGCCGTGATGCGGAGTTCAGTCAGCACCAGGTTTTTGTTGCCGGCAAAGCCCGGACCGCTGGACGGCAGCGAGGCGTGCTCCAGCACCTCCAACCGGAATCCCGTGATCGGATTCGTCGGCGCGTCGCAGAGGAATTCATACAACGAAATCGCCGTGCCGGTGCCGACGAGTACCGAGCCGTCCTCCAGCACGCTGAAACCGTTGACGTTTGTGGCGGTCACGGAAGCCGGTGTGAGCACCGTCCAGTTGGCAGCCACATCCCCGCCGTTTTGCAGGCCATCGGCAAACTCGGCGCGGTCATCCGAGGTGTAGGACAAACGGAAACGCCCAATGGTGTGGAAGGTGAACGGGTAGTCCTGGAACAAGCGGAACAGGAGGGTCGAGCCAGCGGGCAACACCACGTCGTCTGCAGTTTCCCAGACCGCAGTGCTGGGCGCGTGGTCGGGTGACCAACCGTTGCTGAACGTGCCTAAGATGCCGTCAAGCACTTCGTCCGCGTGGAAACTGCCTTGGGTCTGGCTGGCTGTGCCGTTGGCAAGCGTGAGGTCGGCAAAGACCGACTCCGAGCGGAGCAACGCGAGCGAACCTCCCAGATCCATGAGCACCAGCCTCGGCGTACCCGGGGCGAGTTCCACGGTGTCAAAGCGGCCCGAGCGGGCGAGCGATTGGAGGAAGGTGAACGAATCTCCGTCGTTCGGCACGAAGCCGTTCACGGTTGAGGCACGGAGCGCGCCATTCAGAGCCGCCGTGCCGCCGACGCTGAGCACGTCGAAACCGGTTCCGGGAGTGACGCCGGCGATTTCAATCTCCAGCGCACCCGCCGCGCCTTGTCCGTAATCGCCGGTGACGGTCAACTGCCCGGTGGAAGCTCCGGGACGCACGATGCCACCGCTGTTCGTCAAAGAACCAGTGATCGTGCCTGCGCCGGCCAGCAGACCGCTGCGGACCTCGAAAGGAACCGTCGTCGCCAAACTTCCCCCGGCGAGCGTCGTCTGGCCTGCGGTCTGCGCGGACGCCGCTCGCAAGCGCAGCGTGCCGCCCTCAACCGACACCGTGCCGGTGTTGATAAAGGGCACGAACACGCTGACGTCGGCTGGACCGGGTTTGCGCAGCGTGCCGGCGTTGAGGAACGTGCCCGCAGTGCCGCCGAAGTTGCCGATGCCATTGCCGTCGCTCAGATCAAAGACCGAGCCGGGCGCGTTGCTCAAAACCGTGCCCCCTTGCAGGGCGAAGCCGCCGCCACTGCCTCCACCCGCCACCACCACCGTGACATTGGTCAGCAGCCGCGCAAAACCGTTCACGGTCGTGACCGGACCGTTGAGCAGCAACGTGCCCGGCCCCGCAACCGAAGTCCCCTGCCACGACATCGGGCCGTTCACCGTCACGTCGCCGCTCAGTGACAGCAAACCACCACTGGCCAGGAGCGCAGGCAAAGTCACCCCCGCCGGATTGACGTATTGGAACGCGCCACCCGTCACTTCGTTCGTCAGCGTCGCCGCATGGACGCCGGCAAACGTCGCCAGCCCAGCACTCGTCCGCAGCGTGCCCGCCCCGCTGAACGCCGACTCCGCCGCGCAGTCGTGCGTGCCGCCGGAAAAATTCAGCACCGCTCCCGCCGCCACCGAAACCGGCCCGGCGATCCGCCCGCCCCCCCGGAGGGAAAGCGTGCCGGCATTGACCTCAACACTCCCCGCACTGAACAGCGGAACAAAGACCGTCGGCGAACTGCCCGTGGTCTTGCGCAGCGTGCCGGCGTTGAGGAACGTGCCCGCAGTACCGCCGAAGTTACCGATGCCATTGCCGTCGCTCAGATCAAAGACCGAGCCGGGCGCGTTGCTCAAAACCGTGCCCCCGTGCAGCGCGAAGCCCCCGCCACTCCCTCCGCCCGCCAGCACCACCGTGAGATTGGTCAGCAGCCGCGCAAAGCCGTTCACAGTCGTGACCGGACCGTTGAACCGCAGCGTGCCTGGACCGGCAATAGAGGTTCCCTGCCACCGCGTCGGCCCGGCCACTGTCCACTCGCTGCTCAACGCCAACGACCCGCCCGTGGCCAGCAGCGCGGGCAGCGTCACCCCCGCCGGATTCAACCACGCATAGCTGCCGCCCGTGATCTCATTGGTCAGCGTCGCCGCGTGAGTCCCAGCAAACGTCGCCCGCCCGGCGCTCGTTCGCAGCGTGCCCGCCCCGCTGAACGCCGACTCCGCCGCGCAGTCGTGCGTGCCACCGGAGAAACTGAGCACCGCTCCCGCCGCGACCGAGACCGGCCCCGCAATCTGGCTGCCACCCTGGAGGGAGAGCGTGCCCGCATTGACCTCAACACTCCCCGCACTGAACAGCGGAACAAAGACCGTCGGCGAACTGCCCGTGGTCTTGCGCAGCGTGCCGGCGTTGAGGAACGTGCCCGCAGTACCGCCGAAGTTACCGATGCCATTGCCGTCGCTCAGATCAAAGACCGAGCCGGGCGCGTTGCTCAAAACCGTGCCCCCGTGCAGCGCGAAGCCCCCGCCACTCCCTCCGCCCGCCAGCACCACCGTGAGATTGGTCAGCAGCCGCGCAAAGCCGTTCACGGTGGTGACCGGCCCGCTGAGTCGAAGCGTGCCCGGCCCCGAAACCGAAGTCCCCTGCCACAACGTCGCGCCGCGCAGCTCGCCTGTCCCTGCAAGATTCAGACTGCCGCCGGTGGCACTGAACCGGGTTCGCTCACCCAGCAACAACAGGCCCGTGATCTCCAGCGCGCCACTGTTCAACGCCAGGGTGTTGGTGCCAGAAGTCCCGCCGGTCACAAGCGAAGCGGCGGCGGCACTCGTGCTGATCGTCACCGTGTACGTGCCCGAATTGGTGATGAACACGTTGTCGGCGGCGGTGGAAACGGTGTTGGGACTCCAATTCGCGGGTATGTTCCAGTTGCCGCCTGCGAGGTTCGTCCACACGATGTCCGCCGCCTGCAATTTGCCGAAGGCCAAACCGGCCAGGAAACAGCCGACCAACAGTCGCGAGCTTGGTCGTCGCTTAATCATCTGCATTAGGGTGTTCAACAGGGTGGTAAGGTGCTCCAATAAAGGCGTCCGTCAAATGGAAGGACCAGCCGGCTCGCCCCCGCGCGCAAGTTCGCCCTGGGGAAAGCTCGCGACCCCGGGAGAATCACAGACTTGTTGGTGCGGTTTTGTGCCGCAAGCCCGTAACGCAGAGTCGCACTCTGCGCCACAGCTACCAATGCGGCCAGCCGGGAATTCCAGGCGAAGGCGACTCCAACGCCGCGCTACGGCATTGTCACAACCCGGAAAAAGCGCGCCTGCCCCGGCAAGATGTCCTCCGTGTAAGGCGGGGCGGGCGGTGGCGTGGTCGCCGTCCACGGGCCGCTGAGCGACGGCGCCCACTCCAGTTGTCCGTCCCCGGTCCAATCGAGTTGAATTTGCCCGTTGGCCAACACCGGCGGCAGGAATGCGGGCGGTGGCAGTACCGCGTCCAGCCGCAGCACGCCGAGATAGGTGTACTTGACGGAATTATTGTTGTTGGCGGTGGGGCCGATGGTAACGGTAATCTCACGGGCGGCGTTGGGGATGATCCCGATCACGCTGGCAGTGTTCGTGAGGTTGTTGGCCGGATTGAGCGCGGTGAATCCGCCGTTGCCGCCTTGGACGGTGTACCCAGTCTCCCGGTTGTCGGTGACGCCCGTTCGCGAGGCGTAAAAGGTCAGAGTGTATTTGGCCTCAGGATTCAATCCAGTGAGTTTGAAGCTGGGGAAGACGTTGATCAGTCCACCGTGGTCTCCCGTGTTGCCGAAGAGCGAATCGCGGGTGGCTTTCTGCGGGAACAGGTGGTTGGTCAACGTGCCATTATCATTCGCACCATTGAATCGGCTGAGCATGACCAAGCCAA
>CAYJNU010000357.1:0-8570 GCA_964371005.1 uncultured Verrucomicrobiota bacterium
TCCTTGCTGACCATCATCAACGACATCCTGGATTTCTCCAAGATCGAGGCCGGGAAGCTAACCTTCGAGGTCCTCGACTTTGACCTTCAGGAAGCGATTGAAACCGCTCTGGAACTGGTCGCGGAGCGGGCCGGCTCCAAGAGGCTGGAACTGGCCGGGTTGGTGCAGCCAGAAGTGCCGATCCTCTTGCGCGGCGATCCGGGTCGGTTGCGCCAAGTCCTCCTGAATCTGCTCGGCAACGCCGTGAAATTCACCGAGCGCGGCGAAGTCATCGTGCGCGTTGCCCGGGTCAGCGCGAACGACCGGCAGGTCACGTTGCGTTTTGAAGTCAGAGACACGGGCATCGGCATCTCGGCTGAGAGTCAGGCCCGACTCTTCCAGGCGTTTAGCCAGGCGGACGGTTCCACCACGCGCAAATACGGAGGCACCGGCTTGGGCCTGGCGATCTCCAAGCAGTTGGTCGGAATGATGGGCGGCGAGATGGGCGTGGAGAGCACGCCGGGCGCCGGCTCGACGTTTTGGTTCACCGCGCAACTGGACCAGCAACCCGCCAACGCCAAACCGGTCAAGCAGGAGAAAGTGGACCTCGCCAACGTGCGGGTGCTGATCGTGGACGACAACGCCACCAACCGCGAAATTTTGGAACTCCAGACCCTCGCCTGGCAGATGCAGAGTGCCAGTGCCGCCAGTGCTGCCGAAGCCTTGCGGGTGTTGCGGCAGGCCGCTCCGGGCACTTATCCCCTCGTCATCCTCGACATGCAGATGCCGGAAATGGATGGCCTCTCACTGGCGCGAGCCATAAAGGCGGACCCGATGCTGTCCGGGACGCGGTTGGTCATGCTCACCTCACTGGGACAGAAGTTGAATCCGGCGGAGTTGGCCGCAGCGGGCATCGCCGGGTATCTGACCAAGCCGGCAAAGCAGTCGCTATTGTTCGATTGTCTCGCCGCCGTCATGGGGCATGCCCGCCCGAACGAGGTGCGCCGGATCACCGCCTCAACGGCGCCGCCTCCTCCGGCCCGCAAGCTGCGCATTCTATTGGCGGAAGACAGCTCCATCAATCAGCAGGTGGCGATCGGCCAGTTGGCCAAACTCGGATACACCGCCGACTGTGTTGCCAACGGACTGGAAGTGCTCGAAGCCCTCGAACGCATTCCCTACGAACTCATCCTCATGGATTGCCAGATGCCCGAGATGGATGGCTACGAGGCCACGCGGGAAATCCGCCGGCGCGAGCAGCCGCCGCAACAGACGGGGTGCAAGCCGGTTCACATCATCGCCATGACGGCTCATGCCATGCAGGGCGATCGCGAGGAATGTCTGGCCGCCGGCATGAACGACTACCTCAGCAAACCCGTGCGCGAGCCTGAATTGCGCCTGGCCTTGGACCGCTGCGGTCGCGCCGAAGGCGAGTACGGACCCGCCGCGTCTCTCCATGAACCCCCGGTTGTAGTCCCGGCTTTAGCCGGTTCGTTGGCGCGCATTGAGACTCCGAACCGGCTGAAGCCGGAACTACAAGCCGACCGCAGCCCGCAACCCGGGGCCGCCGCAGCGACGCCCGCCCATCCCGGTTCACCCAACGAGACAACGGTCGCCAGCGCCGGACTCGAAGCACCCGCCGTGGACCTGGATCGGCTGAAGGAGATTGGCAACAACGATCCCAAGAAGATGCGCGCGTTGGCGGATCTTTATCTGGCCCAAGCCGAGGACACTCGGCGGAGTTTGGACACGGCGATCAAGACCGGTTCAGCGAAAGAAGTGCATCGCCTGGCTCATCGTTGGGCGGGCGCCAGCGCCACGTGTGGAGCGACCCTGTTGGTGCCACCGCTGCGGCAACTGGAACTTGAGACCAAAGACGGTCAACTGGCCGGGGCGGAACCCCTGTTCGAGCAGGCCAGCCACGAACTGGCGTCGGTCCACCGTTGGGTGGCCGCTTACTTTCCCGAAGCATCGGAAGCTCCGCCCAAGGATAACCCGTGAACAAAACCGCTTCATGGCAGAATTCCGGAGAAAGGCTGCAGCTTTTCTCCGCGAAGAGGGTAGGAACAGTCGCGCCACCGTCTTGGACTGCGGCAGCCCTCTGCCGCTTTGACCCTTGGATGGGAGCAGGCGGTTGCGATGCACAACGGGCCCGAACCAGCGCGATTACGCCCGATGAAAGCGGCAGAGGGCTGCCGCAGTCCAAGACGCAAGCGACCGTCAACCTCGCCGTCGCAATGCCACGCCCACGCCGCCGATTCGCCTTCCCCGGAATTCTGCCATGAAAAAGATCTTAATCATCGAAGACGACTACTTTGTCGCTGAAGTGTACGGCAGCATGCTTACCGCGGTCGGCTACAAGGTGGCGATCGCACGCGACGGCGAGTCAGGGTTGAGACAGGTCTTCGATTTCGAGCCCGACCTCGTTCAGGTGGACTTGATGATGCCCAAGATGGGTGGGGTGGAAATCATCAAACGAATTCGGGCCCATCCCGGATTGAGCTCTCTGCCCGTGCTGGTCCTCTCCAGTTGTTGCGATGCCGACCTCGTCCAGCAGGCCCGAGACGCCGGCGCCAGCGATGTGATCTCCAAGCGCCAGTACTCCCCCGCGCTGGTGACGGAGCGAGTCGAGGCGCTGCTGGCGGCATCTGCGGCTCCGGTCGTCACATCCGTCGCTCCGGCGCACGATCCAACCCCATCCGCACCAGTTCCCGGGGTTCCGTTTCCGCCTGGCTCCGTCCCCGGCACCACTGAGTCGGAAATCCGCCACGCATTCATCGGGCACTGGCCGCAAACCCGGGATGAATTACGCAACCGGTTGCATGCGTTGATCAAGATCGGTCGTGACGCGGATCCGTCCAACGACTTGCAGGAGTTGCAACTCATCGTGCATCACGTGGCAGGTGCCGCCGGCATTGCCGGGCTTTCCCAAATCGCGCATCTGGCCGGCGCCCTCGAGATTTTGCTCCAGGAACTTCACGACCAGCCGAAAAAGGTCACGGCTTCCACCTTGAATACTCTGGCGCGCGCCGTGGATGGCTTGGGACACCTCTTTCAGGCCGCGCTCGGTTCGCCCCGGGACGACGGGGATCATTCCGCTCTGATTCTGGCCGTGGATGACGAGCCGATTGCCCTGCAAACCCTCGTCACCGCGCTGGGCCGGGCCAGCTTGAAGGCCGTCAGCCTGGATGACCCCGAACTCGCCCTGCGCGTCCTCGCCTTAAACCGCTTTGACCTGGTTTTCCTCGATGTCGAAATGCCCGGCATGGATGGCTTTGAATTGTGCAAACGCCTGCGCGCCCTGCCGACCAATCCTCGTACGCCGGTCGTGCATGTGACCTCGCTGTCAGGTTTTAAAGATCGCGTCCGGGCGACCTTGAGCGGAAGCACTGACTTGATCGCCAAACCGTTTCCGCTGATCGAGGTGGCCGTCAAGGCCCTGACCTACCTGGCCAATGGCAAACCGGACACGATCATCCCCGCACCCGCACCCACCGCCGCCGGTTGACACACATGACCCCTCGAACCCAGACGCACTCCATGGACTCCACGCCGATCAGAGTACTCCTCATTGACGATGACCCGTTCCAAGGCCAGGTCATTCAGAATCTGCTCACGACTCCCGGAAGTCAGCGCTTTGAGCTGGAGGTGGCCGAGAGCCTGCCGGATGGTTTGGAGCGCTTGACGGCTGGCGGGACCGATCTGGTGCTGCTGGATCTGGGGCTGCCGGACAGTACCGGCGTGGAGACGTTCACGCAACTGCATCGAGAGTTTCCGGACCTGCCGGTGGTCGTCCTCACCGGTCTCGAAGACGAAACATTGGGCCTTGAACTCGTGCAAGCGGGGGCGCAGGACTACCTGGTCAAAGGCAAGGTGGGCAGTCTGCTGTTGAGCCGGACCGTGCGTTATGCGATTGAACGCAAGCGCGCTGTTACTGAGCGCGAGCGGCTGATCGGCGAGTTGCAGGACGCGCTGGCCAAGGTCAAGACCTTGAGCGGGCTGGTCCCCATCTGTGCCTCCTGCAAGAAAATCCGCGACGACAAAGGCTATTGGAGCCAGGTCGAAACCTACGTGGCCAAGCATTCTCAGGCCAAGTTCAGCCACGGCATCTGCCCGGAGTGCGCGAAGGAGCTTTACCCGGACCTGTATGCGTAGCCGTGCGACTGAACCCGCGACGCCGGAACTTATGGAGCTGGGGACGCTCTTTCAAAGCGCGATCGTTTTGGCGGCCATGGTCCCTATGGTCGCAGTCGGAGGAGCAAGCGCCCGCCTGACCATTGGTGGATACGTACCGCCGACGCAACGCATTGTGGCAGTCCAGTCCCGGGCAACGGCAGAGGGTCAATCGGTCCTGATGCTCCGGGAGCAGAACAACAGCGCCCTGGGATACCGCGTGACAATCGAATCGAAGACGCCAAATGGAAAGACGAGCCGTTCGCCTGTGTTCGTGCTCAAGTGCGACGGCCAGCCCGTCCATCTCACTGCGAACGGCGCCAGTCTCTCTCGTGCGCCCAGCCGGCCAGGCAGACAACCCACGGCGAGACGGATCGAGTTCTCGCCGTCGCCAACCTCCAACCAAGATGTCCTGATTCTGACGGTCGCCAGCCAATGACTTTGCACCCGGGCATCATCTCAACGGTCGCCCGTCGCCGCGCGACTGAGGTTGGCGGTACGGCAAGACATCAACGAACGCGTGGAGACGAACAGCACGGCGTCAACCTGAACCTTGATCCGGAAATCAACCGGCGGAGCGTGAATCGGTGAAACTGAAGACGCTTTTCCATAGAATCACGGAGCACGTCGCCCCGCGGTTTGGCCGGTGTGCCGAGCCGGTCATCGCGCCCACCTTGAGTGGTGCCGTTCGTTTCCCTTACGGTCCGTTCCAATTCACAACCCGGTTGCCCCCCGGAGCGCACTACGAGTTACAGGCGAGCACGAACCTCCATATCTGGACCGCTATCGCCAAAGCCACCGCCGCCGTCGGAACGTTCGACTACGTGGACTCGGAAGCCTGCAAACACAGTTGGCGCTTTTACCGCGTGGTGGCCAATGGCGTGCTCTCCGACAACGTCATCGGCTACGCAACCACGACTTTGCCGCCAGGATTCTCGCTCGTCGCCAATCCCCTGCGGACGGCGAACAGCAGCGTCGCGGAACTGTTCAAAGGCTGGCCCGATGGAACCACTTTGAACACGTTCGACCCCCGGCTCTTGCGATTTTCTCTGAACTCCGTCGAGCATGGCCGGTGGGTGAAGCCCGATGAACGCCTCGCGCCCGGCGAAGGGGCGTTCTTCTTCAACCCCACCGAGGACTACAAGAGCCACAGCTTTGTGGGCACGCTCCTGCTCGGTAACCTCTCCAAACCCATTCACAAGGGACTCTCGCTGTGCGGCTCGCTGGTACCGCAGCCCGGACAGTTGCACGAGGACCTCCACTTTCCCGTTTCCGAAGGCGACGTTATTCACCTCTTCGACCGCGACCGTCAGCAATATGTGCTGCATCCTTGGACGGACGGCAAGTGGCAGAATGGGGCGCCGATCCTCAGCGTGGGCGAGGCGTTCTGGGTGGCCAAGACCTCCGCCAGCAACTGGATCCGCAGCTTCACCATCACCGAATAGACTCGTGCGCCGGTGCCAGGCGGTAACTGCACCAACCGCCGGACACGGCGATCGGTGTTCCATTCCCACGGCCGGCTACTCGTACTGGCTGGGTGCGGTTGACTTCGGAGCCTGGTCTTCGCGAGGCTTGGGATTCGGAGGTGATGTTCCGCGCAAGGTATAGATGTAGCTGGCGACAGAGGACATTTCCTTCGGCTTGAGCATGGTCTTCCAAGTCACCATGCCTTTCTCGGGGACTCCATTATAGATCGTACGAAGAGTGTCCTTGAACTCTGGCCCGTGAATCCAGTAGTCGTCACAGAGGTTCGGCCCCACGAGGCCACCACCGTCCGGACGATGACACGGGGCGCAAAGCTTCAGGAAGAGCGACTGCCCCTCGGCGAGAACAACCTGGTCTTGCGACGGTGTGAGCGTGGTCATCTCGGTTTCGAACTTCGCCAGCGCAGCCTGTTTGATCTTCTCACCCACTTGCATTTCGGCGGCATACTCGGCGGTCATGAGCGTGCCTTTTCCGAGCACGTGATAGTGGATCATGTAGAGCACGGCGAATACGATACAGAAGTTGAACAGCCACACCCACCAACGTGGAAGTCTGTTGTCCAACTCGCCGATGCCATCGTATTCGTGGTCGAGTAACAGAGGGTCTCGCGACTCAGTCATAACGCTTCTCCGGTTTGGCAGAAAGGTCTGTGTCGTCGTGCAACGGCAGGGCGGCAGCAGAATCAAGGTCGGATTTTTTGAGGCGGAGCGACCAGACCATGACGCCCACGAACACAGCGAAGAACAGGAACAGGGAGATGATGCCGTAGCTCGCCACGCCGCCGATGTGATGCAGAACGTTTTGAATCATAAGTTACTTCGCCGGTGCGGTCGGCGTGGCCGGAGTTGTTGCCGCCGGGCCTTTGATATCCGTGCCCAAGCGTTGCAGGTAGGCGATCAGCGCGACAATTTCGCGATCCGGCTCCGCTGTGACCAGGCCCACCTTCAGATTGGCCACCACCTTCGCGGCCTGCGCGTTCAACTCGGCCTCCGCCTTATCCTCATATCCAGCCGGATACGGCACGCCGACTTTGCGCAACGCGCCGATGCGTGCCTTGAGGGGCGCGGGGTCGAGCTTCTGCTTCAACAGCCACAGGTAACGGGGCATGATCGAGCCGGGCGAAGTGCTCCGCGGATCGTCCATGTGGTTGTAATGCCACGCATCAGGATATTTCCCCCCCACGCGATGCAGGTCCGGACCGGTGCGTTTCGATCCCCAGAGAAAGGGATGATCGTACACGAACTCACCCGCCTTCGAATACTCGCCGTAGCGCTCGGTCTCGGAGCGGAAGGGCCGCACCATTTGCGAATGGCAGCCCACGCAGCCTTCCCGGATATAGATGTCGCGCCCCAGCACCTCCAACGGCGTGTAAGGCTTCACGTTTGCAATCGTCGGCACGTTGGACTTGATCAGGAACATCGGAACAATCTCCACCAAGCCGCCGATCAGAACCGCGAGGGTCGCCAAAACGGTGAAGGTCACGGGGATGCCCTCCAGCCAGCGATGCGTCCAGCGCTTCTCGCCGTGGCTCTCCGACCGAAGCGCCGGGGCCTGCGCCTCCTGCTCGGGCACGAACTTGCCGCTCTTGGCCGTCCGATACAGGTTGACCAACATCAGCGCGATGCCCGTCACGTAAAGTGCGCCGCCGAACGCGCGAAGCTTGTACATGGGCAACAAGCGAATGACGGTCTCGAGGAAATTGCCGTATTGCAGAAAGCCGTCCGTGGTGAATTGTTTCCACATCAAGCCCTGCGTCACGCCGCTCACGTAGATCGGCACAACGTAGAACATCATCCCCAGCAGGCCGATCCAGAAGTGGTAGTTGGCGAGCTTCGTGGACCAGAGCTTCGTGTTGTAGAGCCGCGGGAACAACCAGTAGAGAACGCTGAACGTCAGGAATCCATTCCAGCCCAGTGCGCCGGTGTGAACGTGCGCGATCGTCCAGTCGGTGTAATGGGACAGCGCGTTGACGCTCTTGATGGCGAGGGTCGGACCTTCGAGCGTCGCCATGCCGTACGCGGTAACGGCCACGACCATGAACTTGAGCATCGGATCCTGGCGGACCTTGTCCCACGCTCCGCGCAGCGTGAGCAAGCCGTTGAGCATGCCGCCCCAACTCGGCGCGACGAGCATCACACTGAAGACCATGCCCAGCGATTGCGCCCAGTCCGGCAAGGCGGTGTAAAGGAGATGATGCGGCCCTGCCCAGATGTAGATGAAGATCAGTCCCCAGAAGTGAATGATCGAAAGCCGATAGCTGAACACCGGGCGCTCGGCCGCTTTGGGCAGGAAATAGTACATCAAGCCGAGGTATGGCGTGGTCAGGAAGAACGCCACGGCGTTGTGGCCATACCACCATTGCACCAGCGCGTCCTGCACACCCGCATACATCGAGTAGCTCTTGAACAGTCCGGCGGGTATTTCCATTGAGTTGACGATATGCAGCACGGCCACGGTGATCGCCGTGGCGATATAAAACCAGATCGCCACGTACATGTGCTTCTCACGACGCTTGATGATCGTACCCAGCAGATTCACCGTAAACGCCACCCAAACGAGCGCGATGGCGATGTCAATGGGCCATTCCAGTTCCGCGTATTCCTTACTCGTCGTAATGCCCAGCGGGAGCGTGAGCGCGGCGGCGACGATGATCGCGTTCCAGCCCCAAAACTTGAACCAGCTCAGCGCATCGCTGAACATCCGCGCCTTGCAGAGCCGCTGGAGCGAATAATAGATGCCCATGAACATCCCATTGCCAACGAAGGCGAAGATCACCGCGTTCGTGTGCAGGGGCCGGATGCGGCCAAAGGTCGTGAACGGCAGGTCGAGGTTCAATCCCGGCCAGAACAACTGGCAGGCCACCAACAAGCCGGCGCTCGTGCCCACCAGTCCCCAGATGGCCGTGGCGATCGCAAACGCGCGGACGCTTCGGT
>CAYJNU010000358.1:0-1068 GCA_964371005.1 uncultured Verrucomicrobiota bacterium
AACGACTCCTTTCTGCTCAGCGGGAAGCGATTCCGCGTCAGCCGGGGTTTCGCAGAGGTGGATCTGCAGGTTTCGCCCACTTATCAGTTCACCTTGTTCGCCGCGCACCTGAAGTCCAAGCGAGTCGTCCCGGAAGCGGATGAGACGGAACTCCGCCTGGAAGAGGCGAAAGTCCTGCGGGGAAAGATTGACGCACGCCTCGCCGCCGACCCGCGCGCCAACATCATCGTGGTGGGTGATTTCAATGACACGAAGGACGCGCGCTCGACCAAGGCAATCATCGGCATCGGGCGCGGCAAGCTCGTGGACACGCGTCCGGCGGAGCGGAACGGCGACAATACGCCGCCCGCAAAACCAAACTGGGACCCGCCGAACATCACGTGGACGCATTTCTACGGCAAAGAGGACAGCTACAGTCGCATTGACTACATCATGGTAAACCAGAACATGGCCCGCGAGTGGGTGAAGGAGGACACCTATGTGCTGGCGCTGCCGAATTGGGGCTTGGCCTCAGATCATCGGCCCATCGTGGCCACGTTTGCCGCAGAAGACAAGTGAAGCGACCAAGCGCCTTTTCGCCGAGTGGAGCGGGTCTCTCCATGTGGTGTCTGGCAAGAACACTGGATGCAAACGCGCTCGCGCAAATCAACGGGAGCATTCCTATGCGAGTGCTGTCCAACACGGGAGTCAGCGAGGCATATCGCGAGTTCTCCGCCCCCCATTCCCGCGCGATAAACCCGGGACGGAAGCATCTCGCATTGCGCTCTCCGCCCAATGCTGTTGAATTGGAATCCTATGGATAAACAGGTATTGCGCTGGGGCATCCTGGGTACCGCCAACATCGCCCGGAAGAACTGGAAAGCCATCCGGAACTCCGGCAACGGGATCATCACGGCCGTCGCCAGTCGAGACATCGACCGCAGCCGCCGTTTCATTCAGGCGTGCCAGGCCCAGGCTCCTTTTGAGCAAGCCCCACGCGCCCTGGGCAACTACGAGGAGTTACTGGCGGCCCGGGACGTCGATGCCGTTTACGTCCCGCTACCGACTGGCATAAGGGCAGAATGGGTC
>CAYJNU010000358.1:1078-8560 GCA_964371005.1 uncultured Verrucomicrobiota bacterium
CCGCCGAAGCCGGAAAACATGTCGTATGCGAGAAGCCTTGCGCCACCAGCGTGGCTGAGCTGACGCTGATGCTCGACGCCTGCCGCCGCAACCAGGTGCAGTTCATGGACGGCGTCATGTTCATGCATAGTCGGCGCCTTCAGCGTATGGGCGAGGTGCTCAATGACGGCAAGACGGTGGGTGCGATCCGGCGCGTTACTTCGGCCTTCAGTTTCCGGGCTGATGAGGAATTCTTCGCCTCGAATATCCGGGCGTATAGCGAGTTGGAGCCTTATGGCTGTCTGGGAGATTTGGGCTGGTATTGCATCCGGTTTAGCCTCTGGGCCATGAATTGGAAGCTGCCCCAGCGAGTGACGGGCCGAATGCTCTCGGAGTTCAAGCACCAGAAAAGCAAGTTGCCGGTGCCGACGGAATTCTCGGCGGAACTCACTTTCGAGGATGGGGCCAGCAGCAGCTTCTACTGTTCGTTCCTGACCGAGAACGAGCAGTGGGCCATGTTCAGCGGCACCCGCGGGCAGCTCTGGGTGCCTGACTTCGTCCTGCCATTCGCCGGCAAGCAGGTCACCTTCGAAACCAGGAGTCCGGTCTTCAATATGCAGGGCTGTGATTTTGAGATGCAGCCCCACCGACGCCAGTGGTCGGTGGAGGAGTGCAGCCACAGCGACCCGACCGCACAGGAGAGCGGCATGTTCCGCGACTTCGCGAATCAGGCGCACTCGAAGACCCTGGAGCCAGCCTGGCCCGAGATGGCGCTCAAAACGCAGGTGGTGATGCAGGCATGTCTCGAATCCGCCCTTGCTCATGGGCAGTCAGTCAAGACGGACCAGGCAGGCGTAACTTGAACCAAACCGCCAGTGGGAGTGCCGTCGTCGGGGTGACGGGCAAAACGTGTGCAGATTGGCCGACCATGATCGCGAGTGTGGTCCTAATTGAGAACCACTGTTTCATCGCACTCACTTGGAGGCGCAACCGCCCCCGTTTCCGCGCTATAAGACTTGGGTAAGGCGGACTGGCTTTCGCCGCTTCTGCGCCCGGTCCCGACCCCAAGCCTGCACCAGAGCGCAACCTCCCATCGCCTCGCCCGACCCGATATCACCCGATGTCGGGTATCGATTAGAGTCGAATCAGTTTACCCGAAACTCGTTCTCTCCGAGGTTTCGGAAAGGAAGCGACACCCAACTCACACTGGGGGTCGCCCAACATACATCCGCAGCGCCGAGCAATACCACAGCACCCGCCAGTTTCCCAAAGCACCCGTATCTCTTCACGTAGCTTTTCATCGGCCCTCAGTCTTGCTGAACTACTCTCACGTGTCACCTCGGCATGCTCATGGCAGCGGCTCATTTGTTGCCCGTGCCACCAGCCGCTGAAATCGAATCGTCTTCTCTGGGCCACCTGTCAGCCGCACCGTCAGTCGATCAGCCACGAACTCGATGGACTCTATCGGGGAGGCTGCCGCGCCCGCGGTGGGATGGAGCGCGTAAAGCAGCGTGACGTTGCCCCGCGCTTCCTTGCGATAGATCGCCGTCGGGATGGGGCGGATGCCGCCGTAGCCACCGGAATGTGAAGGGAGCCAACCTTGGACCGCCGGCGCTTTCTGCCCTTTCACGATCTTCACGCTGTCGGCGACGAAAGCCAGCACCGTCAGGTTCGGACCGGTATTCTGCGTGGCAACCCGCAAGCCGTCCACCGCCGCGTTCTCGGCGTCGAGGTGAAAGAGCGTCTCGTAGGTGTGCGGTTTGCCGTCCGGCGGCTCCAGTTCGTCGGCGATGATGAAGAGGTCGGGCTTGAGGTAGAAGACGTGTCGGGTCTGATGGACCAGGCGCAGCGCCTTCGGCCCCCAGCCTTCGTCGTAAACGGCGGCGGCGTGGTCGAAGGCGGCGTTGCTTTCCCAGACGTGCGGGAGGGGCTTCTTCACCACGAAGGTTCGACTGGGCGACTTGCGGCGGTTCTGCTCCATACCATCCACGAGCACCACGTTGTGGGCCCGGCTGCTGAGCACGTAGCGCCGCCACTCGCTCGCGTCATACGTGTAGGTGCCGCCCTCGACCAACAGCGGCCGCCCGAATGCCGTGAGGATCACGCTGAGTCTGTCCTCGTGCTGGTGTCCGAAGCCAAACGGTCCGCCGTCCATGCACAGCCAAAGCGCATTTCGATCCCAGCCGCTGCGCATAATGAACTGGCCGGCGTAAGGTAACTCGCACGAAGTATAGTTGGGCGGTTTACCTTCCTTGCCGTCGGAGGTGACCCACCGGAAATCAACGCGCTTTGGGAACAGCTTGGCCCCTCGCTCCAGGTAACCCGTCACGCTTCCCGCCCCGGAATCGTTCAAAGGCGGCGTGGTCCGGTTCGGCTGCATGGAGTCGAGGAGATAGCCGAACATCTTTTCCAACCTGGCCAGATAATCACCTGGTATTTCGAAGCCGGTCTGGGACACCAGTTCCACCGGGCCGAGGAAGTTGCGAAGGGCGACGCCGTGATAGCCCGGTGCGAGTTCAATTTGCGCCCCGTCCGGATACACCTGCACATCCAACTCACGGTAAAGCCGGCCCAGCGCCGTCTCGCGCCAGAGCTTGGCGTCGGTGAATTCCGGGAACAGCGCGCCTACGTGATAGAGGCCGTTGGCCTCCATCGTCAGCCAATTGCCCTGCCGGTGGAACTTCGTCAGGTATTGCGCGTGCTCGACAAAGCTCTTCAACATCAGCACGAGCGCGTCGTCGTCGAACGCTTTCGCCGCAAGAAAACGGGGAAACACCTCCGGCCAGACCGTGCCGGCGCGTATGCCGGCCTCAATGGTGCGCCAGCGGGAGAAGGCGACGTTGGCCGGCGCGTCCAACGGCACTGGACAGTCCTGCACCCAGCTCTGCAACTCGGCGACGAATTCGCGGGCGTATTTCTCGTCGCCGGTCGCGTAGAAGGCGCGGGCGAGGTCGAGCCACATCGCATGCCGGCTGAGCTGCCAGGTCCACTCGTGATTGCGCGGCCACTTCGAGTCCGGCTGCGTCGTCGGATTAAAAGCCCAATCAATCTGATCCCCGAACTGCCACGGGATGCCGATGCTGCTGAAACGATGCTTGAGCGCATTCTCGGCGCCGCTGCTACGGAACTTCAGGTCGCGGCCAATCGCACCCGGATCCAATCCCCAGCCCGGGGTTTTGCGGTGGCGGAAATGCTCGGCCAGGGCGTGTTTCGCCGCGGGCCAATCGGACCGGGCGATGGCCGCTTTGACTCCCGCCAGGTCCGGGCGCGACACATCCACGAGGTCGAGAAACTGTTCGTCGGTGAGTCGTGATCCAGTCGCCGGTGGGGGGGCGGGAGTGGCGATGGCAGTGAGCGAGCCGCAGAGGAGAACGGCTGCGAGGGTTGCGCGGATCATACGATGTTCAGACGCCATGCATCCTTCGATTCTTCATACCAGCCAGAAGTAACATCGTGCGGACGCATCCGCAGTCGCCAAGACTCTCAGCCTGCGCTCACCCCAAAGCACGTGGGCGAAGAGCCCCGCTGGTGGGTGTCACTGTCGGGAGCTTTGCCCGGGTAACCCGCCGCTGAAGTTCGGAATGGCCTCGCCCGCATTCGCCTCAGGACAAAGCAGGCAGAATCTGGAGGGAGGACAGTTGCGGGTCGCGATCTGCCCTCTCCGCACCGGGTGGGGTCTGATGGGTTTTGGACATTTCTCAAACGATGCGGGGTGAAATCCCAAGACCGTTCCCCACATCAGGGCCACCGTTTCCAGAAGTCACCCACGGCTTGGCCCAGCGCAGACACATGCCGGACCCGGATGAATCTCCACCAGGTTGGGAACAAGCGGCGATATCGCGGTTCATTGAATCGGGCATCAATGAGCAACACCACGCCGTGATCCGCCTCGGATCGAATGACTCTCCCAACGGCCTGGAGCACGCGGTTCATGCCGGGAAAAGTGTAGGCGTAATCGAACCCTGCGGTGTTCTGCCGCTGGAAATAGTCGCGGATCAAATCGCGTTCGACACAAAGCTGCGGCAGTCCCACGCCCACGATGACTGCCCCAATCAACCGTTCGCCGACCAGATCAATCCCTTCCCCGAAAACGCCACCCAGCACGGCGAATCCGACGAGGGTTTCACCATGCTCCACGGAGAAGGCGGCCAGGAAGGCATCGCGTTCTGATTCCGACATGCCGGGCCGTTGAACGAGAACCGGGACTGCCGGATGGCAAACCTGAAACTCCTGCAGCGCGGCATTGAGGTATTGATAGGAGGGAAAATAGACGAGGTAGTTGCCGCGGCGGCCTTGCACCAAGGTTCCGATGGCCGCCACCACGTCGCCCAATGATTCGGCCCGGCCCTTGAAATGGGTTTGAATCCGGTCGTGAATCAGCACGGCGAGATTGTCGGGCGGGAAAGGCGAAGCCAACTGCAACACCGGATCGTCCGGCGTTCCGCCCAGCAGGGTGCGATAGTAGTCCATGGGCGTGAGGGTGGCGGAGAAAAAGACCGCCGCTTTGCCACGGTCCAGTGCCTCGCGGAGCAAGTGCGATGGATCCAGGCAATGCAACCGCACCTTCACGGCTGAGCCATCCTCGATGAGGGTCACGTAACGGCCATCGTAAAGTCCGGCGGTGCGCCGGAACGAACGCAGTCGAAAATAGAGCGCGAGCAGATCCTCCCTGAAGCTGGCGGGTTGGTTGTGAGTCAGCCACGTCTCCGCTTCGGCCAGCGCGGCGTCCAACAAGGGGAGCAACATCTCCGGCAACTCACGGCTCGTGCTGACGCCGCTTCTCACATCTCGCACGACGGGCGCTTGAGCCGGGAACAGGTTGAGTTCGACAGATGGATCAGAAGCTTCCAGCAGTTCGTCGGATTGAGCCGATGCGTCTCCCAGCTTCCGCATCGCTGAATGCAGTTTGGTCAGCGCTCTGGCACAGCGGGGCACGGCCTGTTTGATCGCCCGCCTCACCGCCTGAATCTCCCGCCCCTCCAGATCGGCGGAGAACATGTCCCGCGCCCGGTCCACGAGATTGTGCGCTTCGTCCACGAGGAAGCCGAATTCTCCAGGTTCGTCGGCGAAGAAACGGCGCAGATAAACCTGCGGATCGAACACGTAGTTGTAATCGCAGATGATGGCGTCGGCCCAGAGGGAGACGTCCAGGGAGAGCTCAAACGGACAAACCTGATGTTGCTGGGCCACGGTCTCCAAGACGGGCCGGGTGATTTCTTCGCGTCCCAGGGCCTCGCGGATCGCGGGCTTGATGCGGTCGTAATAATCCAGCGCCAGCGGACAGGTCAGCGGATCGCAGGGTTGGCCGGCGCGAACACAGACCTTCTCCTTGGCGGTGAGCGTCACGGAACGAAGCCTCAATCCACCCTGGCGCAGGTCGGCCAAGGCCTTCTCGGCAATGGCGCGCCCGACGGTGCGGGCGGTCAGGTAGAAGATGCGTTCGAGCTTTCCCTCCCCCAGCGCTTTGACCGCCGGAAACAGCACGGAGATGGTTTTGCCGATGCCGGTCGGGGCGGCCAGGAAGCGCCGGCCACCGTTGGCCAGCACCCGATAGGCGGCCACGGCCAGTTCGCGCTGCCCTGGACGATACTCCGCGAAGGGAAAAGCGAGTGCGCGAATGGATTCGTCCCTGACCCGGCACCATTGATGATGTTCCCGGAGCCAATCCGTGTAGACAGCGGTGGTCGTGCTGAAGAACTCGGACAGTTCGGCGAACGTGAACGTCTGGCGGAACTCCGTCACCTTACCGGTCTCCAATTCCAAATACGTCAGTTGAAGGGCGATTCCCTTCAAGCCGTGTTCGTGCGCATGGATGAAGCCGTAAAACCGGGCTTGCGCCCAATGCGGTGGATCCGGTCGCTGATCCCACACTCCCTGCACGGTCTTGATCTCTTCTATCAAGACCTCTTCGGATGAAACCAGCAGACCGTCAATGCGTCCCCGGATTCGCAGGATGAACTCGCCGGCATCCACTGAGTGTTCGACCGCAATCTCCGTCTGATAGCCTGCCGGGCGCGAGCGTTGGATCTTCTGATGCCCCCGGATACCGGCCAGCGCGCGATCCGACCCGACGAATTGCCGCTCGCCGCCCAGATCACCCCTCCGCAAAACAAACTCAACCAACTCGCGCACCTGAACCGTGTGGACTGGTTTTGCCGCGGGGACCTTCACGGTTGTCCTCCGCGCTCTTTTGGAGACGGCACCATTGGTTCGAGTTTCTCCTTTGCCTTGCCGACGCTTCGATCCGGCACCCATCGTCGCTGACCTTCAGGATGGGCTTGCACTGATCGAGCTTGAAGGGCTGGCGCTCGCGCCGGTTGTCGCGCCGTTCGAAGGTTGAGACGCGCGACGCCTCGTTGATGTCCAACCGCCGCGGCCTCAAGAAAGAGCCGCTCCGGTTTCCCGGCATGGCTGCCAATTCCTCCGGCGGCGACTCTGGCCCAGGTTCAGTCTTACTTGCCCGCGGCGAGGATTTTCTCCACGTGGCGGTCCAGGTCGAGCAGACTGCCGGCGCAGGTGGCGGCTTGCACGCGGTCCACGAGTTCGGCGGCCCAGGCTTCTTCCTCGACCTGCTCGTTGATGAACCAGTGCATCAGCACTTGCGCGGGGTAATCCTTGTCCGCCAGCGCGGCTTCATACACAGCATTGATCCCACGGGTGTTGGCCTGTTCCATCATCTGGGCCTGCTCCACCACGTCCAGCAGCGTGCTGTAATCCTGCTTCGGCGCAGCAATGGCCGCCAACGCCGGAGCCAAGCCGCGATCGAGCACGTGTTTCACCATCTTGTCGGCGTGCTCGCGCTCTTCGCCTGCCTGCTTGGCGAAGAAACCTGCGAAGCCTTTGAGGTTTTGGGCGGCGCACCAGATGGACATGGCAAGGTAGGCATGCGCGGCGCCGAGTTCGTGATTCAATTGGCGGTTAAGTTCCGTCAGGACTTTGGAGGGGATGGTGGATTTGGCCATAAATTCAGTTCGTGGCGTTCTTTATGCCGTAGGTGGGCGCGCAGGGCAAGTACTCATCCATGCAGCCGTCGCATCGCACCGTCGCGACGCACTACTTCCCGCGCTTCCGCCCCGCCGGAGAGGCTGCTCGCGTCCGACGACGCTTCGGGGCCTTGCGACGCTTTGCCTTGCCTGGTTTAGCCGCAGGCGCGGACGCTTGGCGGAGGATTGCCGGGGCCGCGGCGGGCTCAAGCTCGACGCCAAACATTTCACTGAGATCGGCGCCGGCGAGGGTGGCATCCGGTGTCCGGTCTCCCGCAACCGGCGCGGTAGCGGTAGCGCTGGCCGCGGTGATCAATTCCTGCATGTCCACGCCGCGCAGGGTGAAGAACAGCTCGGGCTTTTCGTCCAGCCGGGCGCCGACGCCGTAAAGCGCCGCCGCCACGTGCTTGCACATCTCCGCCCAATCGGGGCACGAGCAATTCAGGTTGATCTCGCTGGGCGCCGGGAACAGGCCGGTGCCGTGCGCACGCGGGAGGATCCCCACGTCCACCGAGATCTG
>CAYJNU010000359.1:0-8540 GCA_964371005.1 uncultured Verrucomicrobiota bacterium
AGGAAGAACGGCTCGCGCGCCAGCAACGTGTCCGTGAGGGCAAGGAGCGGCAACAGAACCTCGCCCTCGAATCGTTGAAGGAGCTCCGCAAGCCCCACCTCGCCCTCTATCTCCTCATCTTCTCGGTCTGGTGGCTGATGTTCCCCATGCTCTGGGACGTGTTGCCGAAATACATTGAAGACTGGGTGAACACGGCGCCGATGGTGGACTTCCTCTTCGGCGCGGACGGGACGCAAAGCAGTTTCTGGCATTTCCTGCTTGGCATGAACGAATCGGGTAGCGCCATTGAGCCGGAAGGCATCGTCAACATCAACGCCGGCATGATCATGCTTACGTGTTTCCTCTTCGCGGCGATTAGTGCGAAGATGCGCGCCACCACAAGTCTCATGGTCGGCACGCTCTTCATCGTCGGCGCGCTGACGATGCTGGGCCTGACGAACTTCATCGGCTGGGCGGTGCTGGCGATGATCGTGTTCAGCGTCGGCGAGATGTTGGCCAGCCCGAAGTTCAGCGAGTTCCTCGGCAACATCGCCCCGCCGGACAAGAAGGCGATGTGGATCGGTTTTTCACAGGCGCCGATTCTCCTTGGGTGGACGATTGAGGGCAAACTCGGCCCGGAGCTTTACCACTGGTTCTCGGCAAAGGATGAATTCGCCCGCGAGATGTTGGTGCAACTGGGCTGGTCGCTGGACGCCGTGGGCAAAGAGGCGTTGCCCGTCGGGGAGGCGTTCAAGAAACTGGTCGAGGTCACCGGCAAGACGCCGGAGGTGTTGACTCAACAGCTTTACCAGAGCCATCACGTCGGCGTGACGTGGTTCGTGTTTGCCGCCATTGGCGTGGCCTCGGCGGTCATGATTTACTTTTACGGACGTTGGATTCAGAAACTCGCGCAACAGGAGAATAAGCCATGAACACTGCCCGCCGGGACACGCTCAACTTCATCTTCGGCCGCCGTAGCATCCGCATTTACGCTCCCGGCGACGTGCCGGATGCCGATGTGCAATTGATGCTGGAAGCGGCCATGGCCGCGCCTTCGGCGGTGGCGAAAGACCCGTGGCGCTTCGTCGTCGTCCGCAGCCAGCAGGCGCGGGATGAACTGGTCAAGGAGCTCCCCAACGGCGCAATGTTGGCGGATGCTCCGCTTGGCATTGTAGTGTGCGGCGACCTCGAACAAGCACACGACAAGCAACTGAGCTACCTGCTTCAGGATTGCTCGGCGGCCATTGAAAACCTGCTGCTGGCGGCGCACGCGCTCGGTTACGGCGCGTGCTGGTTGGGCGTGCATCCGCGCGAAAACCGCATTCGGCACATCAGCAAGGTGCTGGGCCTCCCGGCCAATGTCATTCCAGTAGCCATCGTTGCTATCGGTCTCCCGGGCGAGCGGAAGAGCGCCCGGACCCGGTTCGAGCCGGAGTTCGTGCGCCAGGAACGGTGGTAACTTCGGCGGCTCGTCGGGCATCCCGCGTTTGCGTCAGACGTGTTTGCGGCATTGACCGCGAATTTCTTTCCGTTAGGCTGCGTCTAGTTTAGGGCAACAAGTAACGCACGATTTTATGGACAAGAAACAGACCAACATCGCCTCCGCTTCGGCCACCCGCCGGGAGTTCTTCAAGAAAACCGCCACCGCTGCCGCGGCTGTGGCCACCACCTCGTTCCTGCGCACGCCGGTTTATGGCCAGAACCAGGCGCCGTCCGCCAACGTCGCGGGCGCGAACAACCGCCTCGTGGTCGGCTACATCGGCGTCGGCAACATGGGCCAGACCCACGTCCGCAGCCAGAAATCCAAAGCCGCCGAAAACAACGTCGTCCAAGTGGCCGTGTGCGATGTTTCAAAACACCGCGCCGAGGAAGCCAAGGGCCTCATTGGCGACGGCGTTGAGGTGTTCGCCGACTACGAGAAACTGCTCGCGCGCAAGGACATTGACGCCGTGACCATTGCCACGGTGGATCACTGGCACGGCCCGTTTACGGTTGCCGCTCTGAACGCGGGCAAACACGTTTACTGCGAGAAACCGATGACTCGTTACTTGGGTGAAGCGTTTGAGGTGCATGACGCAGTCAAGAAAACCGGCAAGATTCTGCAGGTCGGCTCGCAAGGTTGCTCCGACATGAAGTGGCACAAGGCCGCCGAGTGGATCAAGGCCGGCAAGATCGGCCCCATCGTCATGTCTCAAGGTTCTTACATGCGCAACAACCCGAAGGGCGAATGGAACTACGCGATTCAGGACTGGGCCAAGGCAGATGACATTGACTGGAAGACCTGGCTCGGCAAAGTGGCTCGGAAGAAGGATTTCAGCGCGGACGACTACTTCCGCTGGCGCAAGTATTTCCCGTATTGCGGCGGTTTGATGAGCGATCTCGTCCCGCATAAGGCGCACCCGTACCTGCTCGCCACGGGCAATCCGCAGTTCCCGCTCCGCGTGGCGTGCGTTGGCAGCAAACCAGTGCATACCGACAAGCACACCGAGGGCACCCCCGAGCGTGACGTGCCGGAGATCATTCAGATCATCGCCGAATTCCCCAGCGGCATGGTCCTGCACATTACCAGCAGCTCCGTCAATGAACAGGGGACCCAGGAAATGATCCGCGGCCACAAAGCCTCGCTCACCCTGGCCAGCAACAAGGTCGAGTTGAGGCCCGAGCGGCCCTTCTCCGAGGAGATCGACCCGGAAACCAGCGACGCCTTTCCCGCCGAAACCGTCGAGGCGCACGAGAAGAACTGGTTCGACTGCATTCGAGCCAACACGCAGCCCAACTGCGGCATTGACCTCGCCATCCGCGTACAGACCATCGTGTCGCTCGCGGAAATGTCCGAGCGCGAGAACATCATGTGCCTCTTCGACGAAAAGACCCGCAAGGTCACCACCGGCGACGGACGGGAAGTCAAAGTGCCGACCTACGGTTGGAGCGAATTGTCCTGAGTTGATCTGAATCTCACGCCGGGTTTCGCGGGTGATCGCCTGCGAAACCCGGTTTTCGTTTGCTATGCAAACCGTCGCCGTCGCCCTTGATGCCATGGCCACGCGATTCGAAATCGTGCTGCACGGCGAAAACCCGGTGACCTTGCGCGCTGCGGGTGAAGAGGCGCTTCGCGAAATCGGGCGGCTCGAAGCACGGCTCAGCCTCTACCGGCCCGACAGCGAGATTGCCCGCCTCAACGCCCGCGCCGCTCGCGAGCCCGTGCGGCTCACGCCCGAGGTCTTCACACTCCTGCAACACGCGCGGCGGCTCACGGTCGAAACCGGAGGCGCCTTCGACATCACCATTGCGCCGCTGATGCGCTGCTGGGGATTCATGAGAACGGGCGGCAGACTTCCCACACCGGAAGCCCTCGCGGCGGCGCGCGAATGTGTGGGCATGCAACTTGTTGAATTCGACACACAGAACTTTACCGTGCGTTTCACTCGGGAAGGCGTGATGCTCGACCTCGGCGCGATTGGCAAGGGCTACGCCGTTGAACAGGCGGCGGGAATCCTGCGCGAAGCGGGCGTGACCAGCGCGCTCGTTCATGGCGGTACGAGCACGGCCTACGCAATCGGCAGTCCGCCCGGCGCCGATTGCTGGAAGGTGGCGATTGACCGGCCTGCGACGGGCGACAATGCGAATTCCAGATCGTTGCTTGCCACCGTTCCGCTCAAGGACGAGGCCCTCGCTGTCTCCGCCGTGTGGGGCAAATCGTTTGAAGCCGGTGGCAAAGTCTATGGGCACGAACTGGATCCGCGCACCGGTTGTCCGGCGGATGTCGCCGTGCTTGCGGCGGTCGCCAGCCTCTCAGCCACTGAGGGCGACGCACTCTCCACGGCGCTCATCGTTCTCGGTCCCGCAGGTCACGATGCCATTGCACGGCTGCGGCCCGGGCTGCGCACCCTCGTCGTGGCACGAACCGCCGATGGACTGCAAGTTGCCGCCCGCGGGATCGCGTTGAGCGCGTAACCTGCGTCGTTTTCTCGTGGTTGGTACGTCCCTCGGCGTAACCGGGCGCGTCCGCCGCCTGTAACGGCAACGGGCGGAAGCTTCCGACCTCCGCCCGCGCACAGTTGTGAACCGCCGGCTTACTGGCCAATCAATCCAGCCACCATCGAACGCTCTTCTTTAAGCTCGTTCACGGTGACTTCGATCTTCGCGCGGCTAAAGTCATTGAGCGGCAAGCCCTGGACGATCTCCCAGCTCTTGCCGTCCGTGCGCATCGGGAAGGAACTGATGATGCCCTTCTCGACGCCGTAGCTGCCATCCGAGCAGACGGCCACGCTGAACCAGTCGCCCGCCGACGTGGGCGTGGTGAGGCGGCGGACCGTGTCCACCACCGCGTTAGCGGCACTGGCGGCGCTGGAGAGGCCGCGCGCCTTGATGATTGCCGCGCCGCGCTGCTGCACGGTGGCGATGAAGTCCTTTTCCAGCCACTCGCGATGGCTGATGACCTCCGGCACGGGGCGACCGTTGATCTTCGTGTTGAAAAAGTCCGGGAACATCGTGGAGCTGTGGTTGCCCCAGACGGCGAGATTGCTGACGGCGGTGACGTCCACGCTGGCCTTCTTGGCGAGTTGCGTTTTGGCGCGGTTTTCGTCGAGCATGGTCATGGCGAAGAAATTCTGTGCCGGGATGCCCTTGGCGTTGCTCATGGCGATCAGGGCGTTGGTGTTGCAGGGGTTGCCGATCACGAGCGTGCGCACGTCGCTGGCCGCGTTCCTGGCGATGGCTTGGCCCTGGCCGGTGAAAATCTTGCCGTTGATCCCGAGCAGATCCTTCCGCTCCATGCCGGCCTTGCGGGGCACCGCGCCGACGAGCAGCGCCCAGTTCACGCCCTTGAAGCCCTCATCGAGGCTGGAGGTGGGCGTGATCCCCTTGAGCAGCGGGAACGCGCAATCCTCGAGTTCCATGCACACACCGTGCAGGGCGCTCATGGCTTTTTCATCGGGTATCTCAATGAGTTGCAGGGTAACGGGCTGGTTCGGGCCAAACATCGCACCGGAGGCGATGCGGAACAGGAGAGAATAACCGATCTGGCCGGCGGCGCCGGTCACCGCTACGCGAATGGGTGTCGTATTCATAATCAATCGAGATGCTGAGTATAGTGGGAGGCAATCCCGCCGCAAGCGCAAGCGGTTGAAATCATCGTATTCGGCGTCCGGGCTGCCGCCGCAGAATCCGCCCACCTGGCCGCGGGTTTTGACTTTGTCGAAGGCTTCTCCTAGCCTGCGGGCATGAGAGTGATTCGATTCACCGACCGCGGTTTTGCCGCCAAGCTCCGTAAGGCGACCGGCGCCTCCAGCCTGTTCGATCCGCTGATTGAGCAGCGCACCCGTGCCATCCTGGACGCCGTTCGCGCCCGGGGCGACGAGGCGGTGCTGGAGTACACCGAGCGATTCGATGGGGCGAAGCTCGCGGCCCATCAACTCGCTGTGACGCGGGCCGAGTTCATGGCGGCGTCACTCAAGGCCGACGAATCCCTGCGCGCCGCCGTGACGGAGGCGGAAACCAACATCGCTGGATTCGCCCGGAAATCCCGGCGCAAAGACTGGTGGATGCGCAACTCGCACGGGGCCGTGGTGGGCGAAAAATTCGACCCGTTCCAGCGGGTCGGGGTTTACATTCCCGGCGGAACGGCGCCGCTGGTTTCGACGGCGCTGATGACCATCACGCTGGCGAAGGTCGCCGGCTGCAAGGAAATCGTTGTTACCACCCCGTGTGGCAAGGACGGCACAATCAACCCCGCCCTTCTGTTCGCGGCCCGCGCGGCGGGTGCGACGGAGGTTTATCGGGTCGGTGGAGCGCAGGCGATCGCGGCCATGGCTTATGGCACCGAGACGATCCGCCGCGTGCAGAAGATATTCGGCCCGGGCAACGCCTACGTGGTCACGGCCAAGCGCCTCCTGGTCGGTTACGTGGCGATAGATTTGTTACCTGGCCCGAGCGAGTTGCTCGTGCTGGCGGACGACACCGCGAACCCGAAGTTCGCCGCTTCGGATATGCTGGCGCAGGCGGAGCATGGTTCGGGGCACGAGCGCGTCTGGTTGGTGACCACTTCCGCCCAGGTGCTCAAGGCAGTGGAGAAGGAAATCGCCAGGCAACTGCCCAGGCTGGCCCGGCGCAAGTTCATTGAGCGCGTGCTTGGCGACAACACGTGGCTCATCCTGTTGAAATCGCTCGACGACGCGGTCGCCCTGGCGAATGAACTCGCGCCCGAGCATTGCGAGGTGATGACGCGCAAAGCTGGCGAGGTGAGTCGCAGTCTCATGACGGCGGGCGCTGTTTTTCTCGGGCCGTGGTCACCGACCGTGTTGGGTGATTACGTGGCGGGGCCGAGCCACACGTTGCCGACCGGTGGCGCGGGGGCGTCATTCCCGGGCCTGACGGTGGATCAGTTCCAACGCCGCACGAGCGTGGTGGAATACACCCGCGCCTCCCTCAAGAGGGCTTTGCCAGCCGTGAAGAAGTTCGCAGAGCTGGAAGGCTTGGGCGCGCATGGGAAGAGCGCCGAAGCCCGGCTCTGAACCCTGCCCATGAAGAACGCCAACGTATTCGTGGACGTTGACTTGACCTTGGTGGATGCAAACGGGCGTCTGCTGGAAGGTGCGAGAGAAGCTCTGCAACAGCTCAAGCTGAGGGGCTGCCACCTATTCCTCTGGTCTTCAGTTGGCGCCGATTACGCCCGCAAGATCGCGAGTCTCCATCTGCTCAGCGATTTGTTCGAGGGATTCGTTTCCAAACCCGATATCGTGATTGACGATATGCCTGCGACTGCGGTCGCGCCCTTTGTTTTCAATGTGCAGGACGAGGAATCCTGGCCTGCGCTCGCGGACATGATATCTACGAGGCACCTGGACTAGTTTTCACGCATACACCATGAACAAAACCCCACTCATCCGCCCAATCATTCGCGACCTGCAAGCCTACGTCCCCGGCGAGCAGCCGAAGATCAAGGGCTTGATCAAACTCAACACCAACGAGAATCCGTATCCGCCCTCGCCGCACGTGCTCAAAACCGTGAAGGCAGCCGTGGATGGGCGGTTGCGGCTGTATCCGAACCCCTCCGCGGACGCGCTGCGCCAGAAGTTGGCGAAACTTCACGGATGCAAGATTGAGAATATCATCGTCGGCAACGGTTGCGACGAATTGTTGGCGATGGCAATACGCTGTTTCGTCGAGACGTTGGCCAGCCAGCGTGGTCCGATCAGTCAGCGCTACCTCGTGCCGCCCGCCAAAGCGACCGTCCAGTTCTTCGCGCCCAGTTACTCGCTCTATCCGGTGCTGGCGGCTATTCACGGTGCCGCGCCCAACCCGCTGGCCCTCCGCTGGGAGTTCACCTTGCCTCTGCCCAGCCAGTTGAAACATGACAAGCAGTGTCTGCCGGACGCCCCGCTGACGTTCATCACAACCCCCAACGCTCCGAGCGGACGCGGTTACACCACCGCGCACCTGGAGGGGCTTTGCGCCAAGTTCAAAGGCGTCGTGCTGCTGGATGAAACCTACGCGGATTTCGCCGAAGAGAATGCACTGGCGCTGGCGCTAAGACACTCGCATGTCCTGGTCGCCCGCACGTTCTCGAAAGCATACTCGCTTTGCTTCCAGCGCGTCGGCTATTTTGTCGGCCCGCCCGACCTCATCGCCGCGCTGCACAAGATTCGTGACAGCTACAACGTGAACGGCCTGGGCCAGGTGGCTGCGGAGGCCACACTGGAGGACCTCGATTACTACCGGGCGAACTTCCGCAAGATCATCGCCGCGCGTGAATCGCTGACGCACGATTTGGCGCAACTGGGCTTCCACACCTTCCCGAGCCAGACCAACTTCATTCTGACGCGGCCACCGGGAGCGCCCGCTGAATCGTGGCTACAACAGCTTCGCGAGCGGAAGATCCTCGTCCGCTGGTTCAGTGCGCCGGAGGTGAAGGAGTATTTGCGCATCAGCATCGGCACGCCGGCGGAAATGCAGGCGCTGGTCAAGGCCGTCAAAGACATCCTCGCCTGAAGCGTTTGTTGTTCGGGGATACGAGCCTGCCAGGGGCGGGTGCGGGTCGCGAATTGGACTTCGGCTGTTGATTTCGTCTGGCCTTTGCCTGACCGCTTCGCTTCACTGGCATCACAATGAGCGACACGACGCAGAACCCCGAACGCAGGATTGCCCTATTCCAGCGGAAGGAAGTCCGCCGCGCGATTCACAACAACGAATGGTGGTTTGTTATCACCGATGTCGTGGCGGCATTGACCGAGTCCACGAATCCACAGGGTTATTTCAAGGACATGCGCAAGCGTGACCCGTCCCTGGCCGACGCTCTCAAAGGGGGGGGCAAATTGCCCCCCCCTTGGCCTGGAGTTCGACACCGCGGGCGGACGCCAGATGCTCCAGTGCTGGAACACCGAGGGCATCTTCCGCCTGATCCAGAGCATCCCCAGCCCCAAGGCCGAGCCATTCAAGCGCTGGCTCGCGCGCGTCGGCTACGAGCGTGTGCAGGAGATCGAAGACCCGGAGCTGGCCGCCAAGCGCGCCCGCGCCAATTCACGTCCGCAGAGGGGACAGACCCGAATAGCCGTGAGTGGTAC
>CAYJNU010000360.1:0-8438 GCA_964371005.1 uncultured Verrucomicrobiota bacterium
GCGGTTGATCCGTCCCGCTACCAATGCCTTCGAGCAGGTCGCTTCGTTTCATGCCATCACCAGCGGCAGTTGCTGGAACGCGCCGGCCGTCTGCGACGGGCGGCTGCTCGTGCGCAGCACGACGCAGGCAGCGTGTTTCGACCTGTCCATGCCCGAGTTGCGCGTGCTGTCGCCCACCCTCAACGCCAACAGGACCAATCTGGATCTAGCGGTGACCACGACCACGGGTGACCCGGTCCATTCCAACCGGCTAGCCTTGATGGAAGTGCATGCCGCCACAAACCTTGCTGGCGCTACTTGGGCGGTGCTCACGAATCGGCCGGTGCTCAGCAACGGCGCCGTCCGGGTGGATAACGTAAACCGCGGGCCCGGTCTCCAGCGGTTCTATCGTGTGGTGGAGCGTGACTGAGAGGGGGACGAGTGCCGTCGGTGTGGTTGTAACGCGAAATTGAATCTGATGAGACTGCCATATCCGCAAGCGGGTTCTGGAGCGCGTCGGCGCCCTGCCTTCACCCTGATCGAACTGCTGGTGGTCATCGCGATCATTGCCATTCTGGCGGCGATGCTCCTGCCCGCGCTCGCGGGTGCCAAGGAGCGCGGCCGCCGTGCCAACTGCCGCAGTGCCATGCGCCAATTCGCCCTCGCCTTGCACCTGTATGGCGACGACGCTGGCCAGCGCCTGCCCAGCGGCGCCCCGAACCGGCCGATGCAGCCCACCGACGATCACCTCCCGGTGTTGAGCAACGCCACGAGCAATGCCATTGTGCAGTACGCCGGCACCGCGCAGATGATGCACTGTCCGAGCTTTGGTGACTGGTTCATCAAGCACCAAGACGAGCGCCCGTTCGAGGAGCGGCAGTATGGCTGCGTGGTGGGTTACAACTACCACGGCGGCCACACCAACACCCCCTGGCCAGCCATCGTGGGCGATGCCACCTGGGTTTCGCCGCAGCGCCTGACCGACGATTCCGGCTTGGTGTTGATCTCCGACATGAATGACTGGTCGCCCGGCTACGGCCAGACCTTCGCCCCGCACACGAAGGGCGGCCCATTGCTTGAAGGGATGGACGCCTCCAATCAAAACCGCGCCGGCGCGAACTCAGCGCAAGTGGGCGCGCAGGGCGGCAACGTGGGGTTGCTGGACGGCTCGGTTTCGTGGAAAGACATCAAGAGAATGCGGATCTATCGCGGCTCCCAACAGTGGGACGATAACGGCTGCTGGGCGATGTGGTGATGTGGGAGACGGGAGTTCAGCCTGCCGGCGCAACAGCCCCAACCGAGGTGGCCTTGGGTATTTCCTTTGTGCGCGTTGGCTGACCGGCGGCCAGGAATTCCGCCAAGACCGGGCTGCCCGGCGGCAGCAACGTGATCCGCGCCTCGCCCGCGATGATCTTCTGGGTCTCGAGCACGGCGAACAGCGCCGCGAAAACCTCTGAATCTCCGGCAATCTTCTGCAAGGCCGCCCCCACGATGCGCGGCCGGATGGCGCCCGCCTTGGCGAATTCGACCGCTGCCTGTCGTTCCGCCGTGCTGGCGATGACGCTGACCCGATTCGCGCCATCCTGCTTGATGGCGCCGGTGACTTGTCTCAGCCGGTTCACCACTTTGCTTTCGATCTGCTTGATCATCTCGCGATCGCGGAAATGCACCTTGCGGATGTAGCCCGAGCCCAGCCGGTAACCCCATTCGTGCGACTTGGGCGAGACTTCGGCCCGCACCGTCTGGCTCATGGCATGGCGATTGGTGAGCATTTGATCCAAGGGCATGTTGCTCAGACAGCGGACGGTGGAGTTGCTGACATTCGCGGCCAGCGAGCCGCGCGGGTCCGCGTTCTTGAACAGGTACGCCACTGGATCGCTGATGAACATCTCATACCAGATGCCGATGCCCATGGGGGCGCCTTCCTCGGAGTTGACCGGGTTGCTGCGCATGTATTCCTGGTCAAGCCGCATGTCGAGCACGTAGCGTTTGCCCAGCCACCGCATCACCAGCGCCTTCCAGCCCAGGCGGGTAATGAGGAAATGCAGCCCCGGCTCGTCAATCGTGGTTACCACCTTTCCGAACAACACGTACACGTGACACTTCCGTTCCTCGACCACGGTGTAAATCCCCAACATTTGCGCCAAGCCGAGCACCGCAGGAACAAAGGTGAAACAAAGAACGAAAGTCAGAACCGCGGCCACGAGAAAGCCGGGCAGCTTGAGCGCGAGCATCAGATCACTGATGGCCAGCATCGGGTTCATGGTTTCACCTCCAGAAAGACCTGCCCCGCCTGCTCGAACAGGGCCAGTTTCACGTTGCGCACGTAAGCCGGCAGGGCGTCTGGCCCGCTTTGTTTCAACTCGGCCAACTGATCCGCCAACCGCTCCAGAGGCTCACATTCCGCCTGGGCTTTGAGTGTCTCAATTTCCACGGCCCGCCGCGACTGGACGATCTTCTGATCGGCGGCGGCCTGCGCGAGGCTGATCTCCGAAGAAACCTGGTTGTGAGCGGTGTTGATCGCGGCGAGTGCCGACTCCACCTCCGGCGGCGGGTCAATCCCGGTGATGAGCGTCGCGTCGAGCACGATGCCGTAGCGGGCGGCGGAAGTCCGGCACTCGTGGTCCATGTGCTCATTGAGGTCGCGCAGGTTCTTGCGGAGATCATTGATGGAGATGCCATACGCGGCGCTGGAGTCCAGGGTCGCCTCGACGTCGCCCGGGCGCTTGGGCGCCTCGAAGTTCGCGATGCGCTCGCGCAGCACGGAAACAAAATAACCCATGACGTGCGCAAATGGATTCTTCACCCCGAACAAATACGCATACAGGTTGCGCTCAGAAACGCGGTAGCGAATCTGCCCGGTCAGGCCGGTGTTGAGCTGGTCTTTCGTTACCGCCTCGAGGATCGTGCCGTCCTGGTTGGCGGAGGGATCCTCCGGGTCGAACGCCATGTTCACGGTCTGCGTGGCGACCGATACCTTGTACACCCGCTCCCACGGCCACTTGAAGTACGGCCCGCCCGGTGGGATGACCCGGAGCTGCGGCCACGCGTATCGCGTGCGCTCCTCCTCATCCAGTCCGTCTGAGATGGGATCGTTGAGGGTCGTCGTGCCGTCGGCGAGGCGTTGGGCGCGGCCAAAGCTGGTCTTCACCGCGCGCTCGTTCTGGTTCACCGTGTAAAGCCCCGCGAGCAGGTAGCGCACGATAAACCAAGCGGTGCAACCGCACAGGCAACCAAGCAAGATCAACATAGACTCGGGTCCTTTCCGCGCCACTGCATAGCCCCGTTTTCGCGCCGCGCCAAGGAGAATCCGTCTAGCAGCCTGTCGAGCTTGGGAATTCGATTTGAGAAGTGGCTCCTATTGGCGTCCCCGGACGCGGCTACAAAAGCCGCTTTGCCGCGACTTTCCGGACCGCCCATTCGATTCCCCGGGCGCGGGGAACGGCTTTCCGCCCGCAGCGACCACATTGTTGCCTGTCGCGGCCCTTTTCGCTGTCTTTTAGCCTGCCGCCGCTTGGTTTTTGAGCGTGAAGAGCCGGCGCAGGTTGTAGCTCAGGCACACCAAGGTCCATTCCAGCGATGCCTTCGCCCGGCCGCGTAACATAAACCGCCGGAAGCCCAGCACTTCTTTGATAATCCCAAACACCGGCTCGACCGTCTGTTTGCGGAACCGATACAGCGCCTGACCCACCGCCGTCTTCAACCGGTGCGCCATCTGTTCTTGGGCGCTGGCGTCCGGCCCGGGGGCGGGCGGCTCCGGTTGCGGCAGCAGGTCGGCCACCGTCTTGTGGTGCGAATGTTTCTCCACCGCCGCATACACCGTCACGCCGCTGGGCGTGCCGTCCGGCGGCTGTTCCACCGCCGCCACGGCCGCTTCACTGTAAAAACCACTGTCCACCAAAACATTTTTCACCGCGTCTTTCACCACCGGGCTGATCGCCGCCACGCTCGCCGGTAACTCTTGTTTGTCATTGGGCGCGTCGCTCACCCGCGCGCCGACGATCAACATCGCCCGATCCACGGCCGCTTGCGCGTTGTACGCTTGCTCGAAATGTTGCCCGTTGCCCGCCTTCATGATCTTGCTCTCCGGATCGGTGAAGTTGTATTGGGCCTTCGCTTCGGGCGTGGCGCTCGGCGGCACGGGTTCGGGGCCGCGGGGCTTTTTCCCCGCGTCCCGCTGCGCTTGGCGGGCCGCCACTTTGGCCTCGTATTCGGGTTGTTGTTCGGCGGCCCATTGGCGGGCGCGTTCCTCAATCACTTGCCGCGCCCGTTGCAACGCCGCCACGCGCTGTTCCCGCCGCCGCAGTTCCGCCGGAATATCCAAGCCCGGGGTCTTCGTTTCTTGGACCTCGGCTTGCTGGGCGCGCGTCAGCAATTCCTGCACTTCCAACTGCAACTGCGCGATCAGTTCCCCGGCCCGCCGGTAACTGACGGCGGCGTGTTTGCTGGCGTGGGCGGCGATCTTGGTCCCGTCCACACTGACGCTGCCCAGTTGGGTCAGGCGCAACTGGTGGGCCATCTGCAACACCTGCGTAAACGCCGCCGCAAACGCCGGCTCGTTGGCCGTGCGGAAGGCGCAGATCGAGGCGTGATCGGGATGCGTGTTGGCGCAAAGATAACGCACGGCCACGTCGCTATAGGTGGCCGCCTCGATGGTGCGCGAGCCGAACCGACCGGTGGCATAACAGTAAATCAGCAGGGCCAGCATCATCGCCGGCGGATACTGCTCGCTGCCGGTGCCGCGGGCGTTGACGTGGAAGTGATGCAGCGGCAGTTGCTCCACGGCGTCCAGGATGAAATGGACGATATGATCGGCGGGCAGCCATTCGCGCAAGTCGCAGGGCAGAAACATCGGCGTCTGGCGGTCCACCGTGACAAAACGTGCAGGCATGACCCTTGGATCCGTACCGCCTCTTCTTTGTTCAAAAGAGCTTCAGAAATCTTACCACCCTAAGTCCGACAGGCTGCTAGCGGCGACAAATGTCACCAGCGCGCTCGAAACCCGGGGCTGCACGCGGCGGTGTCCCCGGCAGCGCCGCTGCTCGGATTCCCCGGTCTGCTGCGACGTGCAACAACCGGGCGACAACGAGTCGCGGGCGATGGTGTGATCTCGCCGTCGCTATGGTGCGATTTGCACGCGGTAAAACTCTTGCCCGGCTGGGGTGCTATTGGTCCAGCCGGTGACGTTCCCCGCGGAAGGCACGTTCGAAGCCGTGATGCTGAAGGTAGTTTCAGGGGAGGTCGCGGCCAGCACGTGATACTTGAGGGAGGGCGCACTCTGCCATTGGAGTGCAACCGCGCCGCTGGCGGCGGGCGCGATGGCCGTGATCTGGAAGCGGTAGCCCTCAAAGAGTTGCACGGTGCCGTCCGTGTTGCCCAACAGCAGATCCACCACGCCGTCGCCATTCCAATCCGCCAGATCCAGCCGCATCCGTCCACTGCTGGCGATCGCTGTCAAACCGCTGGCGGTGGGTGATTGAATCGCCACCGGCAAACTCAGAACCGGGGCCGCGTTGTTGCCCGCGTTTCGGCACCAGTAAACACCCGTGCTCGAACTGCCGACCAAGTCTTTCAAACCATCGCCATCCCAATCGAAAACGCGCACGAGCGCCCGGATGTTCAACGAGAGCGGAGCGCCGCCCGCCTGAATCTGGACCGGGTCAGCCAGCACCGGCAATCCGGCTGTGCTGGTGTTCCGATACCAAAACGCAGAACCGCCGCCAGTGCCGCAGATCAGATCGGGCAAACCGTCTTCGTCCCAGTCCTGAACGCAGGGTGTCGCCCGGGCGCCAACGGTTAAGGAGGTGCTTCCAGCCGTCAGCAACACACCTGGAGCCAGGATCGGTTGCGCATCGGAATTGGTGTTCGCAAAGAAGAAGACCGTGCCATCTGATCCTTTGCCGACCAACAGGTCGCGCTTGCCGTCACGATCATAATCGCAAACCCACGGCGCCGGCGCGCCGCAACTCGATCCGGCCACGTAAATGTCCACCCCACCGGCCTGCAGGTTGAAGCTGTCCGCCAGGATCGGTTGCGCGTCTGTGCCGACATTCAGGAACACCGCCACCTTGTCCGCATAGCGGTAACCGACGAGCAGGTCTTTGCGCCCGTCGCCGTTCCAATCCGCGACACACGGGATCGCGTAGTCACCCAAATCCATCACCGCGGTGCCGACGAAGAGATTGGTCGCCGGCCGCAGTTGAACGGGATCGGCATGGACGGAAGGAAGGATGGTCGCAAGCAGTGAGAGAAGCACCGCAGACGTCATGGACTTCAAGCTAGGGAGGAGTATCTCGTTGCGCATAATGTAAACAGCCATTGGATGCCGGCTCTCTCTGCCGCTTCCGGATCAAGGCGCTGGAGAGCGCGCGTCACCACGGCTCGCGTGGGACTATCGCAATTCGTCAGGCAGGCGGCAAGGTTTGTCCACGCCGGTTGTGCTCCCGGCCCGAACAGACCAACCTCCCGGCTCTGCGCTACCGGCCAAATCAAGACCAAGGCCGGGGCCAGCAACAACGGCAAGATGATCCTGCGCGACCACGCAGCTTCATCCACTCCGTTCTTGAGCAGGCCGCCAGATCGAAAATGACTCAGGCCGCGCGCGTCACCGCTACCGGGCGGGGTTGCGGCTGGATCGCGGCTGCTTCGGCCCGAATGGCCTGCTCCTGCGCCGAGCGTGCATACCGTTGCGCCACGAACCAACCCGCAAGCGCGACACCTACGCCCCACAGCAAATCCACGAAGTAATGGAAGCGCAGATACATCGTGGAAAACCAGAGCATCAGGCACGGCAGGAGCAACCACCAAAACCGCCGTCGATGATGACGCCAATCGAACAACAGCAGATACAGCGTCGCAGCGAAATGAACGCTGGGAAACACATCCATGCAATTGCTGCCGTCGTTCACCGGCTTGAGCGTCCAGTTCAGCAACCACGGGCCGTTCAAGGGCGTTTCGAACGCCATGAAGCGGTGCGGCCCGCCGGCGGGGAAGACCGTATAGCTGATGAACGACAGCCCGTACAAAGTAAACAGCCCCACGATGCATTTTCGGAAGAGCGGCAGGTCGCGGATGCAGTACCGGCCTGGCCCGGCAATGAGGTAGTAGAAGAAAAACAGGTAGGCGGCCATGCTCAGGTCCACCAGCCAGGGTCGGAGGAACTTCTCCCAGGCGAGCGCCGGCGTCTCGCCCAGTAGCGCGCGATCCCACGCGAGCAACAACGCATCCACCTTGGGAACGCCAAGCAACGGTCCGGCTTCCTTCATCGCGTAGAAACTGATCCCCATCACCGCCGGGTAGTAAAGCAACCGCACGCGCCAGCGCAGCGGATTGGGTTTACGCTGCGCCCAGAACGCAACCGCGACACAGCCGGCCAATCCGCCCAGATAGACGCACGACCAAGCCATCGCGGCGCCACCGGCAATCAGCAGGCGCACTCCCATCCAGGCCAGAAACCCGCCGAACCACCACTCATGAGGCAACACGGTGGACCGGACTCGTGTGGCGGCCGCCTTGGCGGACGACAGGTTCATCTCACAATTGCCGCATCACCTTCGCCGCCGTGGCCACCGTCTGCTCGATGTCCTCTTCGCGATGCGCCGTGGAGAGAAAGCCGGCCTCGAATTGCGATGGGGCGAGATAGACGCCCGCGTCGAGCATGCCGTGGAAGAACTTCTTGAAGCGCTCGCGATCACTCTTCATTGCGTCGGTGAGATTCCAAACCGGCTCGCTTGTGAAGTAACCGCAAAACATCGAGCCGCAGCGGTTGAAAGTGACGGGCACGCCGGCGGATTTCGCCGCATCGCGCATCCCGGCTTCCAGCAGCGCGCCGAGTTCTTCAAGGCGCGCATGGGCACTCCCAGACTTCGAACTTGCGCCCAGTTCCTCCAACGCTGCGATGCCCGCTGCCATCGCCAGCGGATTGCCGCTTAACGTGCCGGCCTGGTACACCGGCCCGAGCGGCGCGAGGTAATCCATGATATCCGCCCGCCCACCAAACGCACCCACCGGCAATCCGCCCCCGATGATCTTGCCGAAGGTCGAAAGGTCCGGCGTGATGCCGAAGCGTTCCTGCGCGCCGCCGGGCGCGAGGCGGAAACCGGTCATCACTTCGTCGAAGATCAGCAGCGCGCCGTGGGCTTTCGTGATCTCGCGTAAGAACTCCAGCCAGCCCGGCTTGGGCACGAACAAACCCGCATTACCCGCGACCGGTTCTACGATGACGCAGGCGATCTGATTGGGGTTCGCGGCGAACGTCGCTTGGAGCGGCTCAGTTTCGTTGTAGGGCAGCACCAGCGTATGTTTCGCGAAGTCCGCCGGCACACCGGCGCTGTCCGGGTTGCCGAAGGTGAGCGCGCCGCTGCCAGCCTTGACGAGCAAGCAGTCCGCGTGACCGTGATAGCAGCCGTCGAACTTGATGATCTTGTCGCGTTTGGTGAAGCCACGCGCGAGGCGGATGG
>CAYJNU010000361.1:0-3444 GCA_964371005.1 uncultured Verrucomicrobiota bacterium
GCAATTGGCGCCGTGGACCCCCCCCCCGCTCCCGGCGCCAAACCGCGTCGGCCCGGGCGGCCACGGGGGACGGGGCGCGGTCCGATTGCATGGGTATGGTTGAACGGCTCAGCCGGATCGCCGGCGCCGTGGCGGGTTTGGCGTCGGAAGTCGAGGCTTGGCATAAACCGCCACCCCATCTTCACCTATTCTGCCTCCGGCCAGGCTCCCTGAAACTGCGGGACTCCAGCCTGTCGGAGTTTCAGCTTCAGGCGGCGGTTTCATCCTCAGAAAATTCTCTGAAACTTCTTCCCGGCGTTTCCTGATAACTCAGTGAAAGAAACAGGTGGAACCCTCCACCGCGCTTAAACAACAGAAAGATCAACAAATGAAGACGACCAAACAGAATCCGATTGCACGGGCGCACTCCAGGCGCGACTTCCTGAAAGTCAGCACGGTCGCTGGCGCAGGGTTGATGGTACCATGGATATCCAGAGCCAGCCATGAATCCACCCTCAAGAACCAGCCGAGAATCAACGGTGCGACCATCCCGAAATACGTTGATCCCCTCCCCCTCCCGGGCGTGATGACCCCGACGGCGAGCACTCCGGATTATGACTACTATGAGGTCGCGATCCGGCAGTTCGCGCAGCAGATTCTGCCCAGCGGCGGCGCGTACGGACCGACCCTCGTGGCGGGCTATGGCCCGACCAATGGTTCCGCTCCCTTCAGCACACCAGCTCCTTTGATTCTGGCGGATGCCACAAAAGCCGTGCGGGTCAAATGGATCAATGACCAAAAGGCCGCGAACGGCAACTTCCTTCCGCATGTGCTCGCGGACGAGATGTTCCCGGATCACGTGATGTGGGCCAATCCGCCGGGACCGCGGGACAGCCACGGAAGGACGTTCGTCCACAACGCATATACAGGCCCGGTGCCCATTGTCACGCACCTGCACGGAGGCGCCAGTAAGCAGGAATCGGACGGCCATCCCATGGCGTGGTATCTACCCACCGCCAACAACATCCCTGTTGGGTTCTTCAACCGCGGCACCCTTTACGACGACTTCAAAGCCTTGGCGGCTGGCGCGGGGCTTGTCTGGCAGGACGGCAACGCCGTGTTCGAGTATTCCGGAAACGACATCGCCACGCTCCTCTGGTGTCACGATCACACCATGGGCCTGACCGAGTACAATGTGTATGGCGGGTTTGCCGGCGGGTTTTTGGTGCAAGGCGGAGCCTACGATCTCCCGGCCGGCGTGTTGCCGGCAGACCAGATTCCGCTGGTCATCCAGGATCGGGCCTTCAAACCGAACGGCGCCCTGCTGTTCAATGGAGGTGATGGCGACACGATCATGGTGAATGGCCGGACCTGGCCGTTCTTGAACGTCGAACGGCGCCGTTACCGCTTCCGGGTGCTCAACGGCTGCAACAACGTGCCCCTGAACCTGTATCTGTCCCGGGGCGACGTGCCGGTGCATATCATCGGCAGCGACATCGGCTTCCTTCCGAGGGCGGCGCGAATTGGGTCGCTGCCGTTGACCAACGCCGAACGCGCGGACCTGATCGTGGACTTCACGAATGTGCCGACGGGCACCGTGCTCTACCTGCTCAACAAGGGCGAGGGCCCCTTCGCCAAGAGCATCGGGCAGGTCATGAAGATTATCGTGGGCGCAAAACCCGCGGCCGATCCAAGCACGCCAGCCGATCAGTTGGGGGCGTTGCCCGTGAAACCGATGCCGGTGAATGCGGTTGGCGTCCGCCAGCTTGCGCTGTTTGATGAAAAGCAAGGGACGCTCGCCGCAGGCACCTTGGAATTCGAAGACGCCCCGACCGAGACGCCCAAGGCGGGCAGCACGGAAATCTGGGAGTTCTACTCGGATGACTCGCATCCAATGCACCTGCATGCGATGAAATTCCAGGTGCTCAGCCGCCAACGATACGGTGGCAGCGTGAGCGGCCCGAAGCCTTGGGAGCGAGGCCTGAAGGACACCGTGGACGTCCAGGAGAATGGCGTCACCCGGGTGAGGGTGCATTTCGACAATCATCCGGGGCTCTTCGTCTGGCACTGCCACCTGCTCCGGCACGAGGACTTGGGCATGATGCGGCCTTTGGAACTTCAGCCATAAACCGGGTGCGCCGAACCTGAATCGCACACCCACAGCAACGCTCCCAGTGTCACGGGCGGCATTTCGCCCTGGACACTGGGAGTCATCACAACTCAGAGACCAGTGCAATCCACAGGACGGAAACCGATGAGCAGAGCGGCATTGTTGGCCCTCCTCTTGGTGTTTGCCACAGCGGGCTTTGTGGCGGGGAACTTGCGCAATCAGCACCGCACGGCTCCAAGTTCGACCGCCGGGGACCGCAGAGTCCTTTACTATGTGGACCCGATGAACCCGACGCATACGTCGGATCAGCCGGGGCTGGCACCATGTGGGATGAAACTGGAACCGGTCTACGCCGACGACCCCTCGGTGCCTCCCGCGGCGGGTGAAGCCGCAGGGTTGGCCGCTGGCAGTGTGAGGATCAGCACCGAACGACAGCAGTTGGCAGGAATCCAGATTGGGGAAGTGAAGGCAGCGAGTCTGTCGCACACCTTGCACCTGTCGGGCCGGGTCGTCGCAGACGAAACGCGCGTTTACCGGATCAAGGCGGCGTTGGGCGGTTATCTTGGCCGCGTGCTCTCGCGCAGCACCGGCAGCCTGGTCCGGAAGGACGACTTGCTCGCGGAGCTGAACAGCCCGGAGTTGCTTCCCGCCGTTCAGTCACTGCTATTCGCGGTTGCCACGCGGAACCAACCTGTGGACGGAACGGTGACTGACCTGGCTCTCACCAATTCAGTATTCGAGTTCGATCTGAGCTATCAGCAGAGCCTGGAGACGTTGCGGCACATGGGCATGGGGCAGCGCCAGCTCGACGAAGTGGTCCGCACCCGCAAGATGGTCAAGAGCATCGCCATCACTTCGCCCGCAGACGGCGTGCTCACCGCTCGAACTGCCTCCGATGAACTTCACGTCGAGATGGGAGAAGAACTGTTCCGGGTGGCGGACATGAGCCGGGTTTGGATTCTGACCGATGTGGCGGGATGGGAAAGTGAATACCTCAAGCCGGGCAGCGAGGTGCGCGTTTCTACGCCCCGCTTCGGGAAAACCTTCACCGCTACCGTAAGCGAGGCGCTCCCATTGTTCGACAACGACACGCGCACGCTCAAGGTCCGGCTCGAGATGGACAATCCAGACTACTCCCTGCGACCGGACATGTTCGTGGATGTTGAATTCTCACTCACTTTGCCGGAGATGATTCTCGTCAGCGCCGATGCCGTTCTGGATACCGGACAAAGGCAGAACGTGTTTCTGGACCAAGGCGACGGTTACTTCGAGCCGCGAGAGGTGAAGACGGGCCGCCATCTCGGCGAGTTGGTTGAAATTGTGCATGGCCTCACGCCCGGAGAACGAATCGTCAC
>CAYJNU010000361.1:3454-8437 GCA_964371005.1 uncultured Verrucomicrobiota bacterium
GGGGAATTTCCTGCTCGATTCTGAAAGCCGCATGAAGAAGGCGGCTGCGGGTTTGCAGGTGGCAGACGCTAAAGACCCGGTCTGCAACATGACTGTGGACGTGAAGGAAGTCGCCGCGGAAGGGCAGGTCAGTCTCTACAAAGGCCAGAGCTATTATTTCTGCAACGCCGGGTGCAAACGCTCCTTCGATGCCGACCCTGCGAGATTCCTCAAACCACCATCCACACACACGGCAAGCACGACTCCAGCCGGAGGCTCATCAGATCATTGCCCCTGACATGATCAACCGGATCATTGATTTCTCAGTTCGCAACCGGGTGCTGGTGTTTGCGCTGGTAGCGGCGGCATGCATCGCCGGTTGGTGGTCGCTTCGCCGCGTGCCGCTGGATGCCATCCCGGACCTGAGCGACACGCAAGTCATCATCTACTCGCGCTGGGATCGAAGCCCGGACATCGTCGAATCGCAAGTCACGTATCCGATCGTGACGGCGATGCTCGGCGCTCCCGGCGTGAAGTCCGTGCGCGGCTTCTCCGATTTCGGCTACTCCTACGTTTACGTCATTTTTGAGGACGGGACCGATCTCTATTGGGCCCGATCCCGTACGCAGGAATACCTGGCTGCTGTTCAGAGCCGTCTGCCGTCTGGCGTGGCCACGGAGATTGGCCCGGACGCGACCGCGCTGGGGTGGATTTTCCAGTATGCTCTCGTTGACGAGTCAGGCACGCACAGCCTGGCGGACTTGCGGTCCTACCAGGACTGGCATCTGAAGTACTATCTCAAGAGCGTGCCCGGCGTGGCGGAGGTGGCGGCCGTTGGGGGCTTCGGCAAGCAGTTCCAAGTGAACGTGGATCCGAATCGCCTGCGCGCCTACAATCTGTCCATCGCGAGAGTCGTCGAAGCCGTGCGGGCCAACAACCGGGAGTCGGCGGGGCGTTTGCTCGAATTCGGCGGGACCGAATACATGGTCCGAGGACGCGGTTACTTTAGCACAGTCGCGGACATCGAGAACATTCCGTTGACCGCCGCCCAAGGCACACCCATTCGGGTTCGCGACATCGGACAGGTCGTAGTCGGACCGGACCTGCGGCGCGGGATCGCTGAGTTGGACGGGAAAGGCGAGGTGGTTTCGGGCATCGTCATCATGCGGCACGGCCAGAACGCGCTCGAAGTCATCAACCGCGTCAAAGCCCGTCTGCGCGAGATCGAGCCCGGTTTGCCAGCCGGGGTGAAAGTCGTGCCCATTTATGATCGCTCCGAATTGATCTACCGGGCGGTGGACAATCTGAAGCAGACGCTGTTCGAGGTCATCATTGTGGTGATGCTCGTGATCTTCGTGTTCCTGTGGCACGTGCCCAGCGCGATCATCCCGGCGATCACCATACCCATAGCCGTCCTGGTCGCGTTCATTCCGTTCCGCCTCATGGGCGTCAGCGCCAACATCATGTCGCTCGGCGGAATCGCGATCGCCGTGGGCGCCTTGGTGGATGCGGCAATTGTCGTTGTCGAACAGGTTCACAAGTCGTTGGAGCAATGGGAGCACAACGGTCGTCGTGGCTCGTACCAAAGCGTGGTCACGAACGCGATCAAACAGGTGGCGCGCCCGAGCTTCTTTGCTTTGCTCATCATTGCCGTCTCATTTCTCCCGGTGCTGACGCTGGAAGCGCAGGAAGGCCGTCTGTTCCGTCCGCTCGCCTACACCAAGACGCTCGCCATGATTGCGGCAGCGGTGCTCGTCATCACGCTGGACCCGGCGTTGCGCGTGACCTTCACCCATGCCCGGCGACTCCACCTCCGATCGAAGTGGTTGACCCGCCTGGTCAACGGAGTTGCCGTTGGCACGATCCACTCCGAGCAGCGCCATCCGATCAGCCGCTGGCTGCATCGCCTCTACAGCCCGGCGCTCTCCTGGGCCTTGCGGTGGAAGTGGTGTGTGATTGGCGGTGCGGCGGTGCTCGTCGTTTCCACGATCCCAGTGTTCCGGCAACTCGGGACGGAGTTCATGCCGCCGCTGGACGAAGGCTCCATCCTCTACATGCCGTCCACCCTGCCGGGCCTTTCAGTGGCCGAAGCGCAGAAGGTGCTCCAGACGACCGCCCGCGTGCTCAAGCAGTTCCCCGAAGTGGACCGCGTGCTGGGGAAAGCGGGCCGGGCTGAAACGCCCACCGATCCGGCGCCACTGTCCATGCTCGAAACGGTGATCACTTTGAAACCCAAATCTCAGTGGCGGTCGGTGGACACGTGGTATTCCGGTTGGTCGCCGGCATGGCTGAAGGTGGTGTTGCGGCATGTGACTCCGGATCGCCTCTCGACCGAGGACCTCATCGCCCAAATGAACGCGGCTCTGCAAGTGCCCGGCCTGGCCAATGGCTGGACCATGCCCATCAAGGGGCGCATCGAGATGCTGAGCACCGGATTGCGCACGCCGGTGGGACTGAAGATTACGGGCAGCGATCTCGCCACCATTGAGAAGCTCGGCAGCGAGGTCGAAACCGCGCTGCGCCGAGTCCCCGGTTCGCGCAGCGTATTTGCCGAACGCACCGGCACAGGGTTCTTCCTGGATGTGGATTGGGACCGGGAAGCGCTCGCGCGTTATGGCATCAGCATTGAGGAGGCGCAAGCGTCTGTTGAAAACAGCCTCGGCGGCGAGAACGTTACCACGGTCATCTCCGGCCAGGAACGCTATCCCGTCAATGTCCGTTACGCGCGCGATTTTCGGTCGGACCGCAGCGCGCTCGAACGCGTGCTGGTATCCCGAGCCGATGGCCAGTTGCCGGTCGCGCTCGGGGAGGTGGCGCGGATCGAGACTCGGACCGGCCCATCCATGATCCGCAATGAGGACGGCTTGCTGACAGGTTATGTCTATGTGGACGTGATCGGGCGGGATTTGGCCGGGTACATGGCCGACGCGGGGAAAGTGCTGCGGGAAAAGATCACCCTCCCGGCGGGCTACGCGTTGCTGTGGAGCGGCCAATACGAATCCCTGAAGCGGATGAAGGAGCGGCTGTGGTTGATTGTTCCCCTGACGTTGTTCCTGATCTTCTTGCTCCTCCATCTGAGCACGCGCTCCCTGCCCAAAACCATGATCGTCTTGCTGGCGGTGCCGTTCTCCGCGGTCGGGGCAATCTGGTTCCTTTACCTGCTCGACTACAACATGAGCGTCGGGGTTTGGGTGGGGTTGATCGCTCTGCTCGGCGTGGACGCGGAGACCGGCATCTTCATGCTGACCTACCTTGATCTGGCTTACGAGCAGGCCAAGCGCGAGGGGCGATTGAACTCGCTCCGTGATCTTCAGGAAGCAATCCACTACGGGGCCGTGCAGCGGTTGCGGCCCAAGTTCATGACCGTGGCCGCTACCTTCATTGGGCTGGTGCCCATCATGTGGTCCACTGGCACAGGCGCGGATGTGATGAAGCGCATCGCCGCCCCAGTGATCGGCGGCGTGTTCACGTCCTTCGCTCTCGAACTGCTCGTCTATCCTGCCATTTACCAGCTTTGGAAATGGCACGGAGAAATGCGACACATGCGGACCGCCGCACCACTGTCCCCGCCTGCGCGAGCCCGAGGAACCAATGGCAAAGCCACCGGGCACCTCGTCGGAGTGCCGCGCGGTGGACTGACCGAACCTGCGTTCCCAGAATGAATATCCGAACTCACCGCGGTTTCACGCTCATCGAACTGCTCGTAGTCATCGCCATCATCGCGACGCTGGCGGCAATGCTTCTACCAGTGCTCGCGAAGGCGAAGAGTCGCAGCCATGCCATCGCCTGTCTCAACAACCTCAAGCAAATCGGTCTGGCCAGTCGCATGTACAGCGACGACAACGCCGACGCCTTGCCCCGGACTTCCCATCAAGGGGCATCCTGGGTGAGCACGCTCCAGCCGTATTGCGCCGGCACCAACCTCTGGCGTTGCCAGCGCGATCCCAATCGGACGCGCCTCTACAGCTACGCGCTCAATGATTTCCTGCTGCCGACCTACCGCGATCCATCTGCGCCGCGCTATCCTCGTTTTACGTCCGTGCCCGCTCCAACGGTCACGTTCTTCATGGCGGAGTGCGCGGATGCCTACGCCACCAGCGACCATTTCCACTTTGCCAACTCGGACCATGGCGGTTTCGCGCCACCCCATTTTGCGGCCGCGATCGCCGTTACCCGGCATGCGCTTACGGCCAACTATCTCTTCGTGGACGGCCACGTGGAGCGAATCGCCTGGCGTGCGCTCCAGTCCAGACTGACGAGTCAAGGCTCGCGATTTGTCAATCCCGCCGGCCATTTCCCGCAACCGTGAACCCCCCGAGCCAACCGCTAGAATCCATGAAGACCACCAACCTGCTCGCGCTCACATTTGGACTTGTCTTGGCCACAGGAAGTCAGCTTTGCGCGCAGGGGCACGGCCACCTGAACATCGGCGCGCTCGGCCTCAACCCAGGTGACCCGCTGGCGTTCATCAACGGCCCCGATTTCGCTGCCGACACGGGCTACGTCAAAACGCTGATCCACACCAATGGGGGGCGGTTTGCCGGATACTTTGAGGGGAACTTCACGTTGACGACGTTGCCCGCCACGACGTAGGCCAGCCGGTAGCAGGCGAAATTCTTGCCCGGGCCGTAGATGTTGGCCTTGCTCGCTCGGTGCCGTATCGTGACAGGGAATTTCACTCGCCGGTCGGGGATTCGTGCTGGATGCTGTGCAAATTCCGTGCAAATCTCCCGTGCATCACCGATTTCCAAAATAAAAGTGGTGCGCATAGCAGGACTTGAACCTGCACGCCTTTCGGCACTACCACCTCAAAGTAGCGCGTCTGCCAATTCCGCCATATGCGCAACCGAACGGCCATAATCAAACAGCCTACCGCCGTTTGCGCAAGGCATTTTCAGCAGGAGCCCAGACCGCGAACAGGCGTTTCACTCCGGCTTTAGCCACAGCTCGCCCGCATTCCAAGTCATCGGCGAAGGCGCGAGCACCGATGGACGCAAATTCGCC
>CAYJNU010000362.1:0-8422 GCA_964371005.1 uncultured Verrucomicrobiota bacterium
CCCAACGCCGATTCTTGGATTCGCTCCACCGCCAGATTGCCCAAACGCTCCAGGTGACCCAGCAGGTGAGCAGCATGTCGGTGGTGATGAGCCGCGCCACGCCAAAGAACAACACGCTGCTCAGCAAGAGAACCGCACTCCACAGCCCGCCTGCCTCGCCCAGTGCGCGGCGGCCTATCAAAAACACGGCCAGCAACGTTCCGAGCGCCGCGAGGGCCGCCGGCAGCCGCGCGGCGAATTCATTCACTCCGAAGGCGCTCAGGCTGAACGCGATCAGCCAATAGGTTATAGGGGGTTTTGCGTAATGCGGCACGCCATTCAGGTGCGGCGTCAGATAATCACCCGAAGCCATCATCTCGCGCCCGGCCTCCGCGTACCGCCCCTCGTCGGGCTCATTTAGTCCGCGTCCGCCGAGTTGGAAGAAGATCGCGAACAGGGCGGCCAGAGTGACCCAGAGCCGCCAGCGCGTCGGGCGGGACTCGACCGCGGCCTGCGCGGCGACCTCCCGGTCTGGTTGGCGGGTGGAAGCGTCGGCACTCATCACTCGGCAGCCTTGGGTGAATTCTCACGCGCGGCGCAGAAGCCATCCGAACGATTCATCGCCCTGACAGGATGGCCAAACGGCACCAATTGTCCGGTCAGATGTCGCCCTATCAACCTCGTGCCGCCAGTGATGACTCTTCGCACAGCCAGAGGATAGGTCCGACCCAAAGCTGCTCAAGCACAGAACGCGCGGGCGTGCCGATTTGGTGCGGCGGTTTGACTGACCAACCCAGTTGGCACACGTTACCCTCTCATGCTGAAACGAAGACTCATCCTCACCGCCGGCCTTGGCGTCGCGGCCAATTGTCTGCTCTTCGCGGTGTATCGGCTCCTCTTCCTGCTCTGGTGCGCCGATACCATCCTGTTGGTGGATGCCGGACGTGGGGTGGGGTGTGGACTCCGGCTGGATCTGGCGCTGCTGGGATTCGAGTTGTGTATCGTGGGGCTGTTCGCTTTGTTGTTCCGGCGGTTGCGGCTGCGCGGGCTGTTCTGGTGGCTTTGGGTGTTGACGGCGCTGCACGCATTTACCTGCCTGGCGAACTTCTTCTCATTCACCGAGCGAGGCCAGAATGCGGGCGACTTGATCCTGCCGTACATCACCTCGCCCCATCAAGTCTATCTGGCGGTGCTACCGTTTGTTCAACAACACTGGCTCTTGATGACGGGCGTGGTTGTCGGTCTGGCGTTTTACTTCCTGATCGGCCTGGGTTTGGGCCGCCGGCTGGAAGCCGGGGTGGTGCCGCTGGATTTGTGGGGCAGCGCCGGGACTTTTGCCGTCGCCCTGCTCCTGGTGCTCCTGCCGCTGATGCTGACCTGGGAGCCGATCATCAAAAGAAAGAAGACCGCTCAGAGTAAGGGCATCACCCCAATCTTTGCCAACAGCAAGTACTACACGCACTTCGCCGACTTTCGCGCGAACGAGGCGGTGATCAATCCGCTGTTTGAATTCGTCGGGGTGCAGGTCCCGGTGGCCCTCAACCAGAAGGTCCGCTACCAGCTCACCGAGGCCGAGGCTTTGGATGGATGGCGACAGGTGGCGGGACCGCCGCTGGATGTGCGTTACCCTTTGCTGAAGGTGATCCACGGTCGGGAGAAATCGAGCATCGAGAATGTGGTGATCATTCAGGTGGAGGGGCTCACCGGGTCGTTGATGGAGCAGGAGCGCCACGGGCGGCCTGTGCTGCCGTATCTCCGAAAGCTCGCGCAAACCGGAGTGTACTTCCCGAACACATTCCAAAATGCCAACTTCACTTCGGGCGGCGTTTTTTCGACGGCGACCAGCCTCCCCAAGGCACCATGGGAGGATGTAACCCACCGTTTTGCGACTCAGGAACGCCACGGCTACTATGGCTCCCTGGCTCACATCCTTGGCCCCACCAACTACACGCATTCGTTCTGCGAGGGTTTCCGCCAGAGCGGCGACGACTTCCTGGCCTTCATGTCTTATCAAGGCTGTCAGTGCTTCGATTATCAAGCCTTCAAGACCCGTCTCAAAGCCAAGAACCAGTTGGCCGATGCCGATAGCTTGCTGGGCGTTCACGATGGTTATTTGATGCAGGAATGTGCCGAGCTGGTGTCGCAGTGTGGCACGCGATTCACGACGCATTTGATGACCTGCACAACCCACTCGCCCTGGTTGGTCCCGCCGTCCTTTGCCCCGGTGTTCAAGGAGCCGGCGCTAAACGCCTTCGCCTATCTCGACGCTTCGATCGAGAGCTTCATTGCGCGCCTCACGCAAGTCCCGTCGCTCCAGGAAAAGACCGTCTTCGTGATCCTGGGGGATCACACCAGCATCACGTTCGGGAACAACTTGCTGGAGCGCTTGCGGATTCCGCTCATCTTTTTTGCGCCCGGGCTGCCGCGGCAGGGGCATGTGCCCGAGTTGTTGGCCAGCCAGGTGGATGTGCTTCCCACCGTGCTTGGTATGATGCAGGGCGACCATCCTTACAGCGGGATGGGCCGGAATCTCCTGGATCCTGCCGCGCCGTTCACGGGCATCTTGAGCGGAACCCGGGACAAGGGTTTCTATCTGACTGAGAACTGGGTGTTGGAATACCACCCGTCTGACGGCGAGACCCTGCTGTTCGCCGCGAACCAGGGCGAGGCTGCGACCGAGGACGTAAATGGCAAGAGTCCCGAAGCAGCGAAACGTCTGCTCAAGGAATATCTCACCCGCGTTGAACTGGTCCGGCGGCTGAGTTTCGAGAAACGCGTGTTTCCAATCTCCCCGGGCTGAGAGCAGCCCAGCCGGACGGCGCGCAAGCCCTTGCGCTGCGCGCCGCGATTGAGGAGGTCCCTGGCGGCCGGAAAGAAAGCGAGCCGCGTGACGAATCAAATGGCAGCTTCGCCTGACCACTGACGCCGAGCCACAGCCACGCCGATCAAACGTCGCAAATCTGCACGGCTTGCCGAAGCGAAGCGACCTTGTCGGCGCGCTTGGGGACGAACTCCTGACCCACGAAGCCCTTGTAGCCCGTGTCCACGATCGCCTTCATCACGATGGGGTAATGGATCTCCTGCGACTCATCAATCTCCGCCCGGCCCGGCACGCCGCCCGTGTGGTAATGGCCGATGTATTGATGGTTCTCGCGGATCGTGTCCACCAGGTCGCCCTCCATGATCTGCATGTGATAAATGTCGTAGAGCAATTTGATCCGCTCCGAGCCGACCCGCTTGCACATCTCCGCGCCCCACGCCGTGTGGTCGCACATGTAATCCTTGTGGTTGCGCTTGCTGTTGAGCAACTCCATGCAAACCGTGACCTTGTGCTTCTCGGCCAACGGCGCGATGCGTTTCAAGCCGATGACGCAATTCTCCATGCCCTGCTCGTCGCTCATGCCTTTGCGGTTGCCGGACATGCAAATCACGTTCGGCGCGCCAAACTCGGCCACCTGCGGCAGCGCCTGCGCCATCCATTCGACGATTTTGTCGTGGTTCTCCAGGCGGTTCAGGCCGTTGGCGATGCCGCCGGGACAACCCGAAACCATCGCGCACGTCAGGCCGTGCTTCTTTAGCGTCGGGAAATCCTTCATTTCGAGCAGCTCGACCGATTGGATTCCGATGTCTTTGCACACCTGGCAAAACTCATCGAGCGGGATTTTGTCAAAGCACCACTTGCTCACCGAATGGTTGATGTGTCCTTTGAGTTTCATGGGGGCGGAGGTATCAGCGGCGGCGAGGCGATGGGGAAGTTGGGTTGCGAGGGCGGCGCCGGCAGCGGTGCCGGCCAGCCGGCGGATCGCCGTGCGACGGGAAAGCTGGTTGCTCATGGGCTGAGTACTAGCATGGACCGCGGGGATTTCACGCAAAAAGTTGTTCGGAGGATGCAAGCAATTCCCAGCGCGCGATTGTCACCGATGCAAGTCCCAACCCGATCAATGTGAAGAGGAAATCAGTTTTCACGGGCCGAGAGTGAACACATCCCAGTCAGCGGCGTCAACCCCGCGCAGTGGCGACCGAGTTGTACGAACGTTCATTCTGGTCAAAATGGAGCTTGCATTGCCTCGTTTGCCTGTTTCTATAGTTTCCGGCTGGCGCCGAGATCAAGATGGAGACTGAAACCAACACCATGAAAACGCTGTTCCTTCGTTTCGCGATCCTCATGTTTGTGGTGCGTGCCTCTGAAGCTGAGATCGTCCACTACCAGCCGTTTTCCACTTCCGTTCTTCCCTCCTGGTTCCGGCACACGGCAATGGACACTACCTTCGGCGAGCGTTGGTCGATCGCTTCGTTTCTCGCTGGCGATCCCGCTCAGCAATACGCCCGGTTCGTCATCTCCATCCCGGTGCTTCCGACAAATCCCGAGGCCCGATGGTACGGTGGGTTTCACACTTTCCTGGCTGGCATGACGAATCTCCCCCCGGATTGGCAACTTTCTTTCCGGGCCTGCCTCACCAACCTCGAGCCGCTCTGTGTCAGATTCGACACCGCCGACACCTTGTGGCCCGTGTTCGGACAGCCTCCACCGCCGCTCCCGGTTCGCTTGAAGACTCTCACCTTGTGGTGTTATCCACGCAGCACAGGCTGGCAGACCCTTCGGTTCGACCGAAATTCCGCTTCCTTGGCCGGCCAGGTCGGTGGCCCCACGGACAGACTCGGCACCTTCTTCCGGATCGGTTTGGCTTCGCACGGTCCCGATGCGCAACCGCTGTCCATAGCCCACGTTGGCAACCACGCCTTATCACTGGACGAAATCACCTTCTCGGCCGGTCCTGCCCCGTCCATCCTCACCGTCAATCGCACCGCGACCAACACCCTGGTTGTATCCTGGCCTTCGACATTGGATGGCGTCAACTTGGAAACGAACGGCAGCCTCAGTGCACCTCAATGGAGTGACTGGATCGTATCGCCTTCCGACGACGGCACGAACAAAACGGCCGTGGTGGCACCCACAGGGCCCCTGTTCTTCCGGGTGAGGAACTGATCGCTAGGACTGCTCTGGTTCACGAAATTGCCCCGAGCATGCGCCTCTACGACGCTCACAATCATCTGCAGGACGACCGCTTCGGCGGGCGGCAGGCGGAACTGCTCGCGGCGTGCCGGCAGGTGGGTGTTGTGCGCATGGTCGTGAACGGCTCGTGCGAGGCGGATTGGCCGCATGTGCTGGCCCTGGCCCAGGCGCATCCGGAGGTCTTGCCGAGCTTCGGCTATCATCCGTGGCATCTGCATGAGCGCTCGCCGGAGGGGCGGCGCAGTTTGGTCAGCTTCCTAGACGCCGTGCCCTCTGCCGTGGGTGAAATTGGGCTGGATCGCTGGAAGCCCGGCTTGGAGTACGACGGACAGGAAGAAGTCTTCGTTGCGCAATTGCGGCTTGCCGCGGAGCGGAATCTGCCGGTGAGCATCCATTGCCTCCAAGCGTGGGGGCGGCTTTTCGATTTGCTCAAAGCCGGGCCGCGCCCGGAGCGGGGCTTTCTCCTGCACAGCTACGGCGGGCCGCAGGAAATGGTGAAACCGCTTGCCGGCTTGGGTGCGTATTTCTCGCTGCCCGGCTACTTCGCGCACGAACGCAAGCACCGGCAACGCGAGACGTTCCGGCGCGTCCCGCACGAGCGGTTGCTCCTCGAAACCGACGCGCCGGATCAGCTCCTCCCGGAAACGGGAAACGCGGAAGGCGGAACAAGGAACTGGCTTGGTGGGGGGACGGTTTATCCATTGACCGACGCCGTCTCCTGCCAGCGGCTGAACCACCCGGCGAACCTGGCGGCGGTTTACGCGTTCGCCGCCACATTGCTGGGTGAACCGCTGGAAAGTCTGGCGGTGCGCGTGGAGGAGAACTTCCGCCGGCTGTTTGGCGGCTGAACCCGAACAGACGAACTGGTGATGCTGCAGGCTGCAACCGAAAGTGGCGGTCAGTGCTGGGACCGTAGCGCAGACTGGTAGTCTGCTGTGTCGCCGACTGGCAGTCGGCAACCAGGGCGAACGCAAAGTTGCCAACCGCAAGCCGCTTTGTTACCCCATTCTCCGTGAACGCCAACGACCCCAATCCCGGATTGGAGCGCGTGAAGTTCCAATTGCGCGCCGACCGCGTTCCCGATCCAGCTCCCAATCCGCTGCGCAGCGGCATTCACTCCCGCGGTTATCTGCCCCACGTCAAACGCGAAGGCGCTGCCTATTTTGTCACGTTTCGGCTCACGGATTCATTACCGAACGAGGTCTTGCTTCGGTTCGAGCGCGAACGCGCCGAGGCCTTGCGCCGACTCCCGGCCAAGTCCCCTCCGGAGCAAGCCGAAGAAATCCATCGCGACCTGCGCCGCAAGATCGAACGTTATCTCGATCAGGGCGCGGGTGAATGTCATCTGCGCCGTCCCGAGATCGCCGACGTAGTTGCCGACGCGCTCCGATATTTTCACGGCCAGCAGTATCTGCTCGACGACTGGGTGGTGATGCCCAATCACGTTCACCTGATCCTCTGGCCGCTGCCGAGTTGTACGCTGAGTGAAATCCTCAGAAGCCGGAAGCGCCACACTGCGCGGCAGGCGAATTTGATTCTGGGCCGGACGGGCGAGGCGCTTTGGCAGCGCGAGTCCTACGACCACTGGATTCGCGACGACGAGGAGAAATCACGCATCCGTCGTTACATTCGGATGAACCCCGTGAACGCGCGCTTGTGCAAAGCGCCGGAAGACTGGAAGTGGAGCAGTGCCTGGCCGGGCTGGGGCAGGATTGCCGCGGCGTAGCCACAGCAGCCGTAGTAGCGCAGATTAGCAATCTGCTGTATCGCCGACTGGCAGTCGGCAGACGGTTGGACACGCCGCAGGTTGCCAACCTGCGAAACAGCAGATTACCAATCTGCGCTACGTCTTTCAGGCGGGCGGGAGACTTCAGATCGAGTTTGTGCCGGCGTAGAAAGCGGGTTTGGCAGGGCGACGGTTTTTCCATTGACCGACGCCGCTCCGGCAAGCGGCTGAACCACCCGGCGAACTTGGCGGCGGTTTGCGCGTTCGCCGGCACCTTGCTGGGTAAACCGCTGGAAAGCCTTGCGGTGCGCGTGGAGGGGAAGTTCCTGCGCTTGTTCGGTGGACTCGTGCGTGGCCGGACTGAACCTTCCTATCGGATGCGGCGCTCAACATCTCACCGCAATGTTTGCGCTTGATGGCCTCGTCGTGAATCCCGTCAGCACAGCATGGGCTTTTCTACATGATGGTGTGCTAATGCGGTAACATCGCACGCTGCACCGCCTCAATAAACTTTGGGAAACGGTGATTGATAGCAGTGTTTGTAGCACCTTGGCGGAAAAGAAGCCACACCGTCATAATAATACCTGGCACGCAGAACAACGCATAGGCGATGACCGTCAGCACCCAAGCATACATGGGCGTGTGCGCCGATAATGAGACGCTGACACCGTCTGCTGTCTTGGTCGCAACGCACTTCGCCGACGTGCGAGGCGTGTAACGGAACGTCCACTCTCCACGCGAGTCGCTCTTGAGCGACTGTCTAAGATAAGTGCGGCCATACTGGTCGACCAACGCTTGCTCAATCTCCGCAATGGTTGCGCCTTTGATTGTCTGTGTTGCCATTTGATTTAGTTGGTTGATGGGCCTAATACGTCTGACGCTGAACGAACTCATCCACGCCGAGCCGATAACGCGATCCGTGAAACCGGAACTGAGTGCGTCATCCGGTGTTGGCTGCAGTGATTTTATTACGAAACATGGTCACAACGACATGACCTTCGCCATCTCCTCCTTCTTCAAAAATGGTGAGTTGGTAACTGCGGTGTCCAACGTCGCCTTCAAGATCTCTCCTTGGGCGGCGACCAATATCCCGAGAACATAAAGCGGAATAGCAACGACAAACGCCAACACTATTCCCATCACAGCGTAGATTATGCTCTCCTTGCTCCCCTGAGAGAGCGAAACAAGAGCGATCAGAACAATACCGCCTCCTAGAATGAGCGCGATGCGCTTCACCAAGACTCCAATGTCGGTAATCGTGCGAGCAACCAAGTAGGCGTCCGAATAACGCTTCGTGACCAAACTCGAGGACGACGACGGGGTGCGCTGCTCGGAACGCGAACTCAACGCTGTCAAAGCAGAGGAAGACGGTAGTCGCGGCGATGAGCCGTCATCCGGCGTGCTGCACTTCCAACAACTATCGAACGTATCCTCAATCTCCTCTCCGCATTTCTTACATTTCCACATAGGTCTCTTGGGTTGGTGACGCGCGTATGTTCTCCACCAGTGTTAATGGGACAAAGCGAGCGGCAAAAGCCAAAGTGCCATCTGACCTTTCACGTGGGCGATCATAGGCCTCTTGGCGGCGGCGGCAAGGCTCATTTGCGAGCAGGGCCTTGCCACGGAGGTTCAAAGGTCGCGCCAGCGTTTGGAGCGCGTGCGGTTAACCGCCGCATTTAGCCCCCGGCAGAGCGCCCCCAGTT
>CAYJNU010000363.1:0-8414 GCA_964371005.1 uncultured Verrucomicrobiota bacterium
CCACTACGAGATTGCGCTGGCGGAGAATCCCGCACATGCCGACACGCACAGCAATCTGGGAGTCGCCCTGGCGATGAAGGGGCGGCTGGATGAAGCCAGGCGGCATTTGCAGGAGGCGATTCGCCTCCGGCCGAATCACGCCGGATCGCACAGTAACCTGGGTAACGTGCTGGCAGGCTTACGGCAATTGGACGAGGCAATGCGTGAATACCGCGCGGCGCTACACCTGAAACCCGACGATGCGCAGGCACACAATAACTTGGGCAACGTACTGGCGGAGAAGGGACGGCTTGACGAGGCGGCTCTGCATTATCGCCGAGCGCTGAACCTGAACGCGAACAATCCCGAGGCCAACTTCAATCTGGGCATGGTGTTGACACGGCAGGGGCTGGGAGAGCAGGCCATCCAGCACCTGCAGGAGGCGTTGCGGTTGAAACCGGACTACAGCGAGGCGAAGCGCGCCCTGGTCCAGTTGGAGGCGAAGGCGATGGGCGTGTCGCCCTCCCCGCGCGCTCCAGATTGACGTGACTTTGGATTTGCCCGGAGGACGACCGCCGGGAACTGGTCAACCGGGGTTGGAATCGGGTTTAGGGGCTTCGCCGAGAGGCGCTTGGCGCGGTTTTCGGGGATTCGGCGCTTGACGGTGCTAGTGGGGTTGCTTAATCTCAGCGCAAGACCGGTCAGGAAGTGCTGGGCAACCAGCGTGCGAAAGTCGGAAGAGTTCATTCTGCCGACTTTTTTGTTCCCCGGATGGGGTGACCGTCGCCAAAGTTATGAATGCGGATCTCATTGCCGTCCTGGAATTCTGGGAACGTGAAAAAGGCATCAGCCGTGACAAAGTCTTGTCAGCGGTGCATGAATCCTTGTTGTCTGCGGCCAAGAAGGCGATTGGTCCAGCGCGCGAACTCCGCGTGGCCATTGACCCCAAGAGCGGTGATATCCGCGCCTTTGCCAAGCTCGTCGTTTCCGAAAAAGTCATCTCCAAACACGACCAGATTTCGGTTTTCGATGCCCGAAGGATCAAGCCGGAGGCCCAGGTTGGTGACGAAGTGGAGGTCGAAGTCACCCCCACGGGTTTCGGCCGGATTGCGGCGCAATACGCGAAACAGACCATCATGCAGCAGATCCGCCGCGCGGAAAAGGAACTCATTTTCTCCGAGTTCAAGGATCGCGTGGGCGACATCGTGAGCGGTGTGGTGCGGCGGTTCGAGCGCTCGGACGTGATCGTGGACCTGGGTAAATACGAGGCCCTCCTGCCGAACCGCGAACGCGTCCCGACCGAGGAGTACCAAGTGGGTGAACGGTTGCGCTGTTTCGTCAAGGCGGTCGAGCAGGGCCAGCACGGTCCGGAAATCATTCTCTCTCGAGCCGACCCGCGCTTCGTCATCAAACTCTTTCAGCTCGAAGTCTCCGAGATCAACGATGGCACGATTGAGATCAAGGGGATCGCGCGCGAGCCGGGCTTCCGCACGAAGCTGGCGGTTTACACCCGTGACGAGAAGGTGGACCCCGTGGGCGCTTGTGTCGGCCTTCGCGGTCAGCGGGTCAAGAACATCGTCCGCGAACTCAACAACGAGAAGGTGGACATCATCCGTTGGGACGCGAACATCAAGATGTACGTCAACAACGCCCTCGCTCCGGCCAAGCTCAAATCCTTCGAGGTGGATGAGTTGCGCAAGCGTGTGCGCATTCTCACGAGCGAGGATCAGCTTTCGTTGGCTATTGGCAAGCGCGGCCAGAACGCGCGGTTGACTTCGAAACTGACGGGTTGGCAGGTGGACATCGAAGCTGAAGTGGTGGTCCTGAAAGGTTTTGAGGAGAAGGTGGCCGAAGCCGTGGAGACGCTGGCCGCTATTCCAGGCATCGCCCGGGAGCAAGCCGACGTGTTGGTGCATCATGGCCTCACCCGCATTGAAGACTTGTTGCAGGCCGAGGAGAGTGATTTATCCGAGATACCGGAGATCGGCGACCACGCCACCGGGATTCTGGAAGCTGCCCGCGCCGAAGCCGGTCGCCGCACGATTCAACTCAGTGGGCCACCGGAGCCCGGCCAACAATAGTGTTGGCGCAGTTTGGTCGGTTTGATAGCGTCCGCCCATGATGGCCACGCGGTCCAATCTCGCAGACGCCGTTAGTTACTATGCCCGTTCGCATTTACGATATCGCAAAGAAACTTGGCTTGGAGAACAAAGAGGTTCTCGGCAAAGCCAAGGAAATGGGCATTGCCGCCGCCAAGGTCCCCAGCAGCACGCTCGATAAGATCACCGCGGAGTATTTTGAGGAGGAGTTGCGCAAGGTTTACGCCGAACGCATTGCGGCGATCGCCGCGGCTGCAGCTCCGCCGCCGCCCCCGCCCGAGCCCGCGCCGCCACCGCCACCACCGCCCGAGCTGCCACCGCCCGTCGTCGCTCCCCCCGAACCACCGCCCGTGGTTGAAGCTGTGGAACTGCCGCCAGTGGCGGTGGAGACTGCGATACCAACCGTCGCGCCCCAGGCAGCACCGCCGGTCGAAGCCCCCCCGGTGGTGGTTGAGATCGCGACACCTGCGCCGGAAGTCCTGAAGCCGCCGCCGCCCGCGCCACCAAGCTCCGAAGCGCCGGTGCTCATCGTAACTTCACCGCTGCCGGAGCCGCAGGTGGAAGTAGTTCCGCCGCCCCCACCGCCCCGCGTGGGTGACAAGATTGGATTCATCCAACTTCCCACCCGGCCAGCTCCCCGAGGCGAGAAGGCTGGCGTCGCCAAGGTGCCGCCGGGCCGTCCCGGGGCAAGACCCGAGCCCGCCCGCGGCCGGTCCGATGCCCGGGGTGGCGGGCGCGGTCAGCCCCAGCAATCGCGCACGGCCGCGCCGAGCATGCGCGATATGCCTGGCAAGCAGGACAAGAAAGCGGCAGCGCCGGCCACGCCCAAGTTCGTGGCGCCGGCCACAGGCGAGGTGATCTCGCTCAAGCCGCCGATCGCCGTTCGCGCACTGGCGGAGAAGCTGAATCAAAAACCGTTCAAGATCATCGCCGATCTCATGGAAATCGGCGTCTTCGCCAACGTCAACCAGACGATGGACGAGACCACGGCGCAGCGGGTTTGCGCGAAGTACGGTTACCGGTTCGAGGCCGAGAAACGCGAGCGCCATCTGCCCGCGGTCGTCGCCGTCCCCAAGAAGCTGGACCTCGACATCGAGGACAAGGCTGAGGACCTGAAGCCGCGGCCCCCCGTCGTCACGATCATGGGCCACGTGGACCACGGCAAAACCACCTTGCTGGACGCCATCCGCAAGTCGGATGTGGTTGCCGGTGAAGCCGGAGGCATCACGCAGCACATCGGCGCCTACACGATTTCGTTTCCCCATCCCGAGCGGAAGAAGGAATTGGCCCAGATCACTTTTCTCGACACCCCGGGCCATGCCGCCTTCAGTGCCATGCGCGCCCGCGGCGCGAATGTAACGGATATCGTGGTTCTGGTCGTCGCCGCGAATGATGGGGTCATGCCCCAGACCCTGGAAGCGCTCAGCCATGCCCGGGCCGCGAAAGTCCCGATCATTGTTGCGGTCAACAAGGTGGATCACCCGAACGCCAACCCGATGAAGGCCCGCCAGCAATTGCAGGATCGCGGCCTGGTCCCGGATGACTGGGGAGGCGACACGATCTTCGCCGACGTGTCGGCGCTGACCAAGCAGGGAGTGGACAAGCTGATCGAGATGATCTTGCTTCAGGCCGACATGCTGGAACTCAAGGCGAACCCCGAGCGCAACGCCAAGGGTAACGTCATCGAATCCGGCCTGGCCCCCGGCGGTCCCACCGCCACCGCTTTGGTGCGCAAGGGCACACTGCGCTTGGGCGACGTCGTTCTCTGCGGGCCCTTCTACGGGAAAGTGCGTGCGCTCATCAACGAGGAAGGCAAGCGTCTCAAGGAAGCCGGGCCCTCGGTTGCTGTGAAACTGTTGGGGTTGAATGGTGTGCCGGAGGCGGGCCTGGAATTCACCGTGGTTGAGGACGAGAAGGCCGCGCGCAACCTGGCGGAGCAGCGCCAGATGGAGGCCAAGGCGTTGGCGTTGGAAGCCAAGTCCAAGGTTACGCTGGAAAACCTGTTCGCCACGCTCGACGCCCAGCAGGGCAAGGTCCTGAAGGTGGTGGTCAAGGCCGACACTCAGGGGTCGGTGGAAGCCATCGTAGATGCACTCAGGAAGATCGAGTCCGGCAAGGTGTTGCTCGAAGTCATTCACAGCGCGGTCGGCACCATCACCGAGTCCGACGTGAGCCTGGCCTCCGCCTCGAATGCGGTCATCCTGGGTTTCCACACGCGGATTGACACCGGGGTGGGTGAGGTGGCGAAGCGGGAGGGCGTGCAGATCAAGCTCTACGCGATCATTTACGAGTTGATTGACCAGGTGAAGGAAGCCATGGCGGGCATGTTGGATCCGATCATCCGGGAAGTCGTGACCGGTGCGGCGGAGGTGAAGCAGGTGTTCGAGTTGTCCAAGGGTGCGCCCGTGGCGGGTTGCGCAGTCAGCAGCGGACGCATCGTGCGCGGAAAGATTCGCGTGCGCCGCCGCAAGGAACTGATCTACGAAGGCGTCACGCAGTCGCTGCGGCGCTTCCAGGACGAGGTCAACGAGGTTCGCGCCGGCATGGAGTGCGGCATCCGCATCGAAGGCTACAGCGAGTTCCAGGTCGGCGACGTGCTCGAGTGCTACGCCGTCGAGAAGGTTGTGCAGAAACTGTAATGTCCCAACTGGAATCGCGACGACCCTGAAACCATTCGCGGTTCGACCGTTCAACGATTTAACGCGTCCACGAACATGTCTTCTCATCGAATTGAGCGCGTGCGCGAACTCTTGAAGCGCGAGATCGGCGCCGTCATTCATCGCGAAATACCGGTCCAGGAAGCGGGCCTGGTTTCGGTGAACGACGTGGACCTCGCGGGCGATCTGCGCTCGGCGATGGTGTTCATCAGCATCCTCGGCAACCCGGATCAGCAGAAGCGCGGCCTGGTGCTGCTGGAGGAAAATCGGGCCCGAATCCAGAACCTGGTCGCCCGTTCAGTCGTGCTGAAGTATTTCCCGACGTTCAAATTCGTGTTCGACGACTCGCTGGTCCGCGGGAACCGAGTGCTGCAGATCATTGACGAGCTCGAGCAAGCCCAGCCGTCAGCGGCCCCGCCGGCGTCCGAGGGATAGCCGGTGAAAGCGCACCCCAAGATTATTGACCGCATTCTCGCTGCCTTGCGCGAGGCGAATACGATTTGTGTCGTCGGCCACATGCGACCGGACGGCGATTGTGCCGGCTCGCAACTCGCGCTCACGTTGGCGCTGCAAGCCGAGGGCAAGACGGTCACCTGCTGGAACGAAGACGTGATGCCGCAGAAGTATCGCTTTCTCGACGCGGAGGGCCTGATTCAGAATCCAAAGCCGGGACAAGAGTTCGACTGTGTTGTCGCCGTGGACGCTGCGAGCTTCGAACGGTTGGGAGACCGGGTGGGCGAATGTGTCGCCCGGCGGAAGTCGCTCATCAACATTGACCATCACGCCAGCAACACCCGCTACGGCGACCTGAACTGGGTTTCCCCACGGCAGCCGTCCACCGGCGAACTGGTTTACCGCCTCATCCGGGTGGCGCGCTGGCCCATCACGCCACGCATGGCCGACTGCCTCTTCACGGCCGTGTCCACCGATACCGGCTCCTTCCAGTATCCCTCCACGCTGCCCTCGACTTACCACGTCGCCGGCGAACTCGTCGCCCGAGGGGCGAATCTGGCGGAGATATGCGATGAGGTCTATCAGTCGTTCCCTTTGCCGCGGGCCCGGTTGCTCAAACGTGTCTATACCCGCTTCCGACTCACCGCTGGGAACCGGATTGCCTATTTCTGGCTGAAGAAGGCCGACTTCGCGCGCACGGGGGCGGACAGTGCGGATTCCGAAGGTTTGATTGATCACATCCGCGCCATCGAACCGGTCGTCGTCGCGTGTGTGTTTGAGGAGGTTGAACCGGCGCTGACGCGCATCAGCCTGCGCTCGAAGAGCGATCAGGTGAACGTGAACGAGATTGCCGCGCAATTCGGCGGCGGCGGCCACGCCGCAGCGGCGGGGGCGCGCATTGAAGGCACGCCGTTGGCCACTCAACGCCGCGTCATCGCCGCCCTCAAGCTCGCGCTTAAACGCGTGGGCTGATCCTCTCCGACTCCTGCCGGACCAGGCTGCGGCTGCCCGTTACTCCGCGAGCAACCGTTTCCTGGCCGCTTGGAGCTGCTGAAGCCGCTGCTTGTCAAACTTCGGCGGCTTCAAATCCAACGCCTCGATGTCATGGGAGACGATCGCTGAGACCAGCGCGCGGGCGATCCACTTGTGGTCGGCGGGGATCACGTGCCACGGCGCCCAAGGGGTGCTGGTCGCCGTGATGGCGTCGTCAAATGCCTTCATGTAATCATCCCAGAACCCGCGCTCGTCGAGGTCCGCCGCTTCGAACTTCCAGTGCTTCTTCGGGTCGGTGAGCCGCTCCAGGAATCGCTTCTTTTGTTCCTTCTTCGAGACGTTCAGGAAGAACTTCAGGACGAGCGTGCCATTGCGGGCGAGGTGTTTCTCAAAGTTGTTGATGTCCTCGAAACGGTCGCGCCAGACGTGCTTGCCGCGGCTTTCGGGCGGGAGTTTCTGCCGCTCGAGCAACTCGGGATGCACGCGCACCACGAGCACCTCCTCGTAGTAGCTGCGATTGAAAATGCCAAACCGCCCGCGCTCCGGCAGGCACTTCGAGTAACGCCACAGGAAGTTGTGATCCAACTCCTCCACGGAGGGCCGTTTGAAGCTGAACACCTGGCAACCCTGCGGATTCAGACCCGACATGACGTGCTTGATCATGCTGTCCTTGCCCCCGGCGTCCATCGCCTGGAAGACGATCAGGACGGAGTAATTATTGTTGGCGTAGAGCAATTCCTGCGCGTGCGTGAGGTCCTCCAGGTTCTCCTGCAAATGCACCTTGGCGCGGCTCTTGATCTCCGCGCCGGTGGCCTGCCGAAGCTCCTTGAACCGGCTGAAATCAGACGTGTGATCCTTGACCCGGAACTTCGAGCCGGGCTGGACCCGGAACATGCGGGCAATTCTGGAGCGTTTCATAAAGTGTCGCTTCTCGTATCGGCGGAGACTTCCTGGGGCGGAAGCTCACTTTGCTGCGCCGAACCGCAGCTTGGTGACCAGCGGGAAATGATCGCTCGGGAACTGGCCGTCGCGGGAGAACGTCAGGATCTCAGTGGCGTCCACCACGAATTCACCGCGCGTGAGAATCCAATCAATGCGGACCCCGTTGCGCTGAATGGCTTTGAAGCTGTTGAACGTAGCGATGCCTTCGCCCCTGCGCTCCTTGGCGGTCATCCACGTGTCGGCGAAGAAACCGTCGTCGGTCAGAATCTTGTAGGCTGCGTTCGTGCCACCGGCGGCATTGAAATCGCCTGTCAAAATGATCGGGAGTCTCGTGTCCAATGCTGCCACCCGTTCGCGCACGAGTTTGGCCGCCTTCTCCCGCGCCACCTGGACTTCATGATCGAAGTGCGTGTTCCAGAGGAGAAACTCCTGCTTCGTCTGACGATCAAGGAACTTCACCCACGTGACCATGCGCCGACAAGTGTTGCCCCATGTGCTCGAAGCGATGACCTCTGGCGTGTCTGACAGCCAGAAGTGATCGTACGCGAGCGGTTCGAGCCGCGCCTTGCGATAGAACACCGCCATGAACTCACCCTTGCTGCCGCCGTCGCGCCCCAGCCCGATCCAATCGTAGTCCGGCAAGTCGGCAGCGACGTCTTTCAACTGCGTGTAAACCCCTTCCTGTGTACCGAAGACATCCGGCGCAATCTGCTGGATGACCTGGCGCACAAGCGGACGGCGCGTCGGCCAGGCATTCGGCGGATTCGGGCTGGCGAAGCGCAGGTTGTAAGACATCACCGTCAGCGTGCCGGGCGGAGACTTGCTGGCAGACTGGGCTTGGCTGCTGATGACAACGAGGGTGGGAAGGACGGCAACAATCGTCGCCAATCCGACGAAGCGAAAGAGGAAGGTGCTACGGTTCATGGCAGGAGTTTGGCGGGTTCATCCGCATTTGCAACCCCGCAGCGGTGTTTCGCGGGAGGCACTCGGAACACTGACGGGTGCTTTACAGGTTTGATTGTCCCGTCGCTGCTGGCTATCCTCCCACCGCATTCCCAATGTCGCTCAAGCTGCAACTGGACGGCGAAGCGTGGTCGGATCGTGGCGGAGTTACCCCCGCACGCCCGCGAGCGAGCCATCGAGAATCTCGTCTATCTGGATATCATGGAGGCCTGAGGATGAACGCACGCGAAGAAGAACTGATCGCCCGCCCGCTGCTCGCTGACCAGGAGCAGATTGATGTGTACCTGCGGGAGAAGCGCAGAGCGGAACTGGCCGCGCTGGTGCGCTT
>CAYJNU010000364.1:0-8401 GCA_964371005.1 uncultured Verrucomicrobiota bacterium
GCTCGAAGCAAGTCACCTTCCGGCTGGAACCGTTCAAGCGAGAGGTGAAGGTGCGCCTAACAACGGAGGCCGCGTGGATGGATGCCCAGCCGTATCGCTCCATGTATTGTCAGAATTTCTGGGTGGAGTTGAAGGGCCAGGCGGGCGGCGGCCAAACCTATCCGCCGCGCACGGCGCTCACCGATTACGATGGCCGCGTGACATTCAAGGAAATCCCCAGCGTGCCCTTCCGCCTGACCTTGCGCCGGCCGGGATTCAATCCGCGCGAGCTGGACGTGACCCCGGACGCGACCGGCCACTTCCCCGCGCTGCTCGACGTGGCGCGACCGGACATCCGGCAGGGCGCCGGGCTGCAGTTGACGCTGGACGTGCCGGGCTTCGTTTCCTTCGACAACAACACGCTGCCCGGCGAACCCGAAGAGGCGCTCGGGGGCATTACGTTGCAGGGTCTGAAGAATTCCAACACGGAGGGTTTCTTCAAGCTGTTTCCGTTCCAGAACCTGACCGCGCCCCTGCGGGTAAATTTGCGGGAGATCGTGGGGACGGCCTGGCCAGGCACCTACACCCTCAGTGGCAGCGGCGCGTTCGGAGCGCCTCGGGTCGGCTCGGACGGCCGCTCCTATGGCGCCTGGATCCGATACTCCATTCCTCCCACGACGATCACGATTCTAGACCAGAGCAACGTGGTGACCGAAGTCTCCCTGCCGCTGCAAATCACGAAGCCCCAGATCGCCGGACGCCTGCTGGCCGCGGACACGGCGGTGGGTGAGGACGTGGATTTGATTTACCGGCCCGTGACCAACAAAACCGTCCAGTTCCTCGTGCATGAGGAAATGGCCTCCTGGTTCGCGCCCGAAGACCGCGCCGTGGAGGTCAAGACCGACGAGAACGGCGAGTTCCGGGCGGAGCTTTGGCCGGCTTACTACGGCATCTGGCTGCCGGATCGAACCAATGAGACAAGCCTGGCCGGTTACTGGGGAGAACGGATGATCGTCAACGGTTCGGCCACCGGCTGGCCTTATCCGCAGCGCTACCCGGCGACGTGGTCGGGCCCGTCCCCGACTTTCGATTACGTCCATTTCGGCTACAGCTTTGACACCTCTCGGCTGAACACGATTGAGTTGCTCACCCGCCGGCGCGATCAGTTCCACGTGCGCGGCTTTGTCCGGCACGAAGCGCAAGGCGGCGCGCTGCGGGAAAGGGCGGTGTTTGTGAACACGAACGACACGGTCTTCGCCGCGCCCACGGATGAATTGCTGGAATCGGGGACGGCGGCACGGTTGCAGGTCGAGGGCGCGACGGTTCGGTCCAATCGGCTGCACGTTTACGATGCCAAGCTCTCCTACCTGTTCACCAACCTGGGTGCTGGAGTGTTCTCGGTCGTGGTGCCTCACGCCCGCTATGCCCAGACGAACGAAATCACCTTTACCAACTTCCTCTGGGGCGCGCCGGGTCACTTGCCGGCCTCGCGCCCGCCGTCTTACGACGAGTTGCTGAACCAGCACGTGCTGCTGCCCATGCAGATGAACACCTTCCTGACCAATCGCGGGAAGCTGGTCCAGGTCGTCGAGAGTGCTCCCACGGAGACGAACGTGCTGGTCACCATCAAATGGCTGGACGACCAAGCCATCGAGCACAGCTACCAGGTGACGCCGTTGTTTGTCCGTTGCACCGAGTACGGATCACGGTTGTTCAAATACGGCAGCTTCGTTTTTCCCGGCAGCATGAGCGTGATCGTGCTCCACAACCAAAACAACAAACACGCGTACTACGAAACCACGGCGCGGGAGGTGACCGCCTATCTCGAAACGCCCATTGCGCTCGACACCGGGCCCTACACCCTCGAAGTGAACGCGCGGCAGGAGGCGATGCGGGAGTTGGACGTCGCTGGCCTCTCGTTCAAGCTCCAGGGAGACGGCACGGTTTACGCGACGCCACACGTGTTCGCGAACCACCGAGGCGCGGCTCTGCTTCAGGGGCCGGGCACGAACTCGAACTGGTCCTGGAAGCACGTGGATTACGAACTGGCGTCCATGACCAACGGCGTCCCTCGTGTGGTGGCGACCATCTACGCGAATCTGATCTTTGACCTGCGCGGCCAGGTGGTCAACGCGCTCAACCTTGCTCCCGTGCCGCAGGCGAGCCTCGGTCTGCTGCGTAGCGACGGCGGGCGGTTGGGCACTTTCTCCGTGAGCAGCTACCCGTCCAACGGATGGTTCTGGCTCTCCTCGGTGCAAGAGGGCTTCCGGGATTACTTCCTCGACGTGACGTGCCCCGGGTATCTGCCCACGCGCATCCGGTTCTCACCGGGTGCGCCGCCGGCCTACACCGGCAGCCGGCCCGTCCTGTTTGTCCCCGAGCCGATTGCGCTGACGCCGCTGCAAAGCACGCTGACCAACATCACCCTTGACCGTTGCGGCTACGTGCTGGGCGGCGTCAAAGCGGTGGGCCGGGGCGGCGACGCCAGTGCGCTGAACCTGACCTGGTCCGCGGGGGCGACGCCTTACTCCGGCAGTTACAGCCTGCCCGATTTTGACAACCCGGACGGCACTCCGAATCCACCGCGGGTCTTTCCCTTCCGCGATCGTGTCACCGAGGTGTGGTTGCTCAACGCGCGCGTCAACCTGTTCACCCAAGACGACATGACCGTGAGCGACCGCGAAGGCGCGGCGATGTTGCCCTATGTGCCGGGGTTGCCGGCCAGTGACCAATTCCCCAGCAACAAGCGTCGCCTGCCCGATCCGGACAATCCCGCCGCCGTGCTGGCCTGGTTGCGCGACGTGGGGCGGGGCGACGGCTACTTCTCCACCGGGGCATCCCGGGACTTGTCTCCGCAGACGGTCTTCTTCCAGAAACTGCCCGTGGCCGGCGCCCCCGGCGTCTCCTGCGTGGCAACCGGACGACTCAATGTCGCGAACCTGCCGCCGGGCGAGTTCCTGCCGATCCTGGCGCTGGTGACCGAGAGCGGTGCCGCCCGGTATCAGGTCCATTCGTTTACCGACTCCGGCCAGCCGCCCTTGAATGTCATCCGCATCCCGACCTGGCTGGCCTTTGCCACCGATCTGATGACCATGGCCGGCGATGCGGCGGCCACGTACAAGGAGTTGAAGGAGTCTTACGCCGCCAGCGTGCCCGACGGCAAGCTGTCGGCTTTGCCCGATTACAGCGCGACCATCCGGCAGAGCAGCGGCTATCTGGTCTATTCGTATCGGCTGGGCGTGAAATGGCTGGAAGGGTCGGAGTCGCCTGGCGGCGACTTGCTGGGGCTGGGGCCGGGCGTGCTGGGATTGGAATTCACTTCCGACGCGGGCATCGCGTTCGAAGGTTTCACACCGAGCATTGCGTTGGACCTCGGCGGCGAGCTTTCGATCTCGGACATTGACCTGCAAGACCTCGCGCCGAATATCACGGCCATCCCGAAGTTGGAGGGCCAGATCACCCGCGTCGCCGGCCTGGCCCGCACCATCCGGCGCACTGCGCTCTCGAGCAACGACTGGGCCGACTTCTCCATGCTGACCCGCGTCGGGGCCGAGATGGAAGGGTACCTGCGCTACAACCTGGCGGGCCTGACCTCGAAAATCCCTTACGTGGGCCCGGCGCTCTACCTGGCGGACGAGGCTGGCGTGCTCCAATTCTTCGCCCGCGCCGATGCGGCCGCGCGGGTGGATTCCATTGACGCCTGGCGCACCAAGGAACCAGATCGCACTGGGCCGGCCTATCTCAGCGGCGGCTACTTGATGCTGCCTCCGCCCCCGCCGGTCATGCTTCCGCCAGAGTTCGCGCGCGACGATCTGGAACTGACCTTCCTCCGGCACGAGTTCGGCGGCCTGCGCGAGGTGGAGAACTTCAAGACCAATTTCGTGGCGCTGGGCTTCAACTTCGGCGCGTCGCTGGAGGCCGAGGCGTTGGGCGGCCGGCTTTACGGGCAGGCCGGCTTGCGGCTCACCGGGAATGAAACCAACGACCTGGTCCTGGGCAAACCCTCGCTCCGCGTCATCCCGAATCAATACGGCGACTGGCCCGTGATCCGCCGCGTGACCGGTCAGGCCGAAATGCACCTGACCGCCCGGGCCGACCTGACGGTCGTGGAGATTGGCAAGACGTGGACCTGGCCGCTGGTTCACATTGACCACCAGTTCGGCACCACCAGCACCCTGCACGTCGCCGACTTGCGGACGCTCGTCTGGCGGCGCGGGACCGGCAACTACCCACCGGTCCAACTCGTGGACGATGGGCCGGTGTTGCTGCGCTCGTGCCTGCCCATGCAACGCTACTGCGCCACGGGCAACGGCTTGGCGTTTCTCTCGTACGACAGTGGCCGTGGGCTGATGACGTTGATGGTCAGTTTCCATGACGGCGCGCAGTGGAGTCCGCCGGTGGAAATCGCGGCGGCGGCGCAGATTCTGGAGGTGGAGATGGCGCAATTGCCCGCACCGGATCACCGCTGGTTGGTGGCGTGGGGTGAAGTCGGGCTGGAGGATCTTGAATTCGGTTCACAGCGCCACACGCTCAAGTCGTGCCTGTTCGAGCAAGGGCAATGGTCCGCACCCGCATTGGTGACGCAGTTGGAAGGGCAACTGCGTGATTTGCATCTGGCGGTCGGGCCTGTCGCCAGCGCGCTTTATCTCGAAAACGCCAATGGCACGGGCTTGGCGCAGTCGCGTGTTTGCGCTACGACACTCGGAACGAACGGTTGGTCCGCGCCCTACGTGGTGCGCGCGCCAGCCGTGCTGCCGGCGGCCGCTGTGGCGGGAACCGGGACCACCAATCCCGTGCCCGTGCGCGTGGCCGTCGTGGACGCCGCAGGCTCGCTCGATTCGCAGTTTTGGAACGCCGTAACTTCCGTCGTGACCAACGGCGCTGATTCCCAGGCCATTCATCCAGGCCCGGCGCAGGCCGCGCTCGCTTTGTGCGCCGACGGCACCAATTTCTACGCGGCTTGGCTCGATGCCGGGGCCAACCTGCGCCTGCACCGCTGGACGCCGGCCCAAGTCACACCCTCCGACCCGAATTACGACTGGAACGATCCGCAACTAAATCCCTGGACCGATTTGGGTGTCGTCGCCGCCGGCGTCATGGCACGCGAACTCAAAGCTGCGTGGCTTGAAGACGCTGGCTCGGACCGGCTCGTGCTGGCGTGGAGCGATGGCGCCGCCCTGCACTACGCGTTTGTGAACCCGTCCACGATGACGGTGACTGGCCCTGCAGAGTTGACCCGCAACCGCGAGGGTCGCTATCACGACTTGCGCCTGGTGCCACTGACCAATGCCTCCGCCCGTCTGCTTGCCCGCTTCAGCGGCCTGGCCGAGGAAGTTCGGCAGTTCACCCTCCAGGCCACGAGCGGCGTCGTTGGCAACGACCGTGACGGCGACGGCATGGACGACCTCCGGGAACTGGAGATCGTGGACGCTTCCACCAACGACACCCGCGTCACGATCCACGACGTGCTGCCGGGCGACGACTGCGACCAGGACGGCTTCAGCAACGGGACGGAAATCGCCGCCGGCAGCAACCCCGCCGACGCGCGCAGCGTGCCGCCCCAAGACGGCGTCCATGTCGCTGCAGTGTTGCCCCGCGCCTTCGAGCGGGACGCCGCGCCGGGTAGTTTCCTGATTTCACGCGCCGCGTCGGATCCGGCAACCAATGTCCTGCAAGTGCGAGTCCAAGTAACCGGCGCCGCCGCCCCTGGTGCCGACTACGCCGCGCTGGCCACTCGCATCGAGATTCCGGCACACGAGCAAGCCGTGGAAGTGAACATCGTCCCCGTGGCCGACGGCCTGGCCGAAGGCGATGAAACCGTGACGCTCCAATTGCTCGCGGACCCCAGCTACACGTTGGGGCGGCCAGCCACCGCCACAGTTACCATTGCAGACGATCCCTACGACGCCTGGCGGCGACTCCGGTTCACCACCGCGCAACTTGCTGATCCTGCAATTTCCGGTGACGACGCAGATCCGGATGGCGATGGTCAATCCAACATTCTGGAGTTTGGGCTGGACCTGAACCCCTGGGTGTCGGACCCGAGCCCTCTGCGACTCGCGGTGGAGCACGACGACGGCAACCTGAATTGCTACCTCGGCTTCGATCGGAACTTCGACGCCTTGGGCGACGTTTTCCTGATCGAGTCCGCGACCAACTTGCTGTCGCCTGAATGGGTGGACATCACGGCGTCGTTGCGGGTTCTCGCTCGTGAGCCCGGGCCGCAAGGCGAATCGGTCGTCCTGCTCGAAACCCAATCGCTGACCAATGCGCCGCAGCGGTTCTACCGGCTGAACTTCCAGCCCACCAGTGTGGGGACGCTGTTGCCGCTGCTGACGGTCTCCCGCAACCACAACGCCGTGACGGTGTCGTGGCCGCGACTCGCCGACGGTTGGGTGTTGGAGTGGACCAACGCGCTGCCGTCAGTCGCCGCTCCCTGGCCGCAGATTCCACCGCCCTATCAGACCAACGGCGCGTGCTATGAGTTCACCGAACCACTGCACACCGGCACCAGGTTCTACCGCCTTCACAAACCTTGAGCATCACGCGCAATCGCCAACCCAACAAAACCACCGAGCTCCATGAACACGGCGTCTCTGAAAAACCTTGAATTCGAACTGGCCTGCCTCTCCCTCCTGACCCGGGAAGGCTTCAAACCGCTCAGCCGCTGGGAAAAGGAGTATGATCGCACCACGGAACGGCAGCTCCAGACGCTGGGCTTGAAGACCCGCGTCGTCGAACGATCGGTGCAATCAGGCCGGCGGCTGCGCGAGTTGTTGTTCAGCACGTCCGACTCCTTCCTGGCGGCTTATGCGGCGCGCTTTGATCACACGGCCATTCAGCCCACGGCGGCGAACATGCGGCTGGAGGGACTGCTTTTCGGCTACCCGTCCTGTTGTGTGGAGAGCTTCATCGCCCGCGGCTACGCCAGGAATGTCTTGCGCCGCGCTGATCAGCGCGTGCTGTTTCACTGGGCCTGCCCGCGTTGCGCGATCACGCCGCTGCTCCTGCCGCACTACCGGCGGGTGTTCCAGCAATGCCGGCGGGGTCGCCGCGGACAGGCTGTGCGCACCCTGTCCAGTTCAATCACTCCGCTCTTCACGGGCCGGCTTCGTGCAGTCGCGGCGCTTGCGGCAAGCCTGACGCTGGGCGCCGTCGCGACGCAAACGGCCCTGGCAGCGCCCGATCCGCATTGGTTGTCGCTGCCGACCTGGGAGGACCCGGATGCGGATTTGCTCAAGTCCCTGGAAGAAGAGATCCTCGGCAAAGATCCCAGCAAGCCGGACGAGAATGGCAATCAACAGCCGGATGGCGCCGACCTGGCTTGGGCCTTGTCGCTGGCGCTCGAGGCGCTTCCCACGACGCCGTCATCGGTCCAGCCTTACGTGGAACACGTCATGGCGTTTGGTCTTGAGTCCTGTCAGGTGTGCGGGGCGGTGACCAACATGGGCTTCATGAAGATCGTTAACCCGCTGGAGAACCAGTCCGCTGAAGTGCCTTACATCGCCAGGCATTTCCTGGAGCACGGCAGCTTCAACTACTCCGGCACCGAGCATTCCGGCCGGCTCAATGCGCCGTTGTTGAACAATGTGCTCACCAGCATCGGCCTGGGGCATTTCCTCCACGAACCGGCGGCGGGCGACAGCGACGACGACGGCTTGCGCAATTGGGAAGAGTCGGCGTTTCAGTGCGAACCGGCCCTCCGCGACACTGACGGCGACCAACTGATTGACTGCATTGACACGGCGCGGGCCCTGCGAACGCAACTCGAAGCGCTCCCGCGCGCGGGCAGCCCCGAGCAAGGCCCGAAAGACCGGCCTTTCGTCGTCGAGCATCCGATGGACGGCACGGAAACCTGCCCACGGTGCGGGGAGTCCGTGGTCATGGACATCTGGGACGTTATCAACCCGGTCACGAAGATGTCGCTGTCCGTTCCCTCGATGGCGCTCCACTACCTCAAGCATGGCGGCTGTCTCTGGCGCGGCGGTCAGCTCATGGGCGGCCAGGGGCGGGTGGACCCGCTGCAACTCAAGGCGATTCTGACCGGCCAGGGCGGCGGCCACTTGCTGCCCGTGACGCCCGATGCCGACGGAGATTTGCTGAAGGACACCGAAGAGCGGGACCTCGGTACCAGCCCGCAAGTGGCCGACGAAGACGCGAACCAGGTGGCCGACGGCATTGATCTGGCGCGCAAGACGGCGGGTGAAATCGCCGTGCTGCCTACCGGACCGGTCATCGCGCCGGTATTTCGACTGGACTTCCCGTTGCGCGGCCTGGAGCGCTGCGACATCTGCGGAACGAACGTCAACATGGGGCATCTGACCGTGTGCAACCCGCTCGCCCAGCTCTACGCCAAAGTGCCTTACATCGAGTTGCACTATCTGGAGCACGGCAGCTTCTCGTTCGCAGGCGATGTGCATGG
>CAYJNU010000365.1:0-8394 GCA_964371005.1 uncultured Verrucomicrobiota bacterium
TGAAAACCGAGTCCCGCGCCGCCGCCCTGGCCATCCCCATGGACGGCGATTTCAAGGAATTCTGAGCTTGGTCCGCTTCCCACTCGTGTCTGGGGAGTGTCCGGGCCTGGCAGGCCTCTGTAGTCGGCGAGTCTGAGTTCCGCGGAGCGGACGTGACCCGGCTGAAAACCTGACCTCAAGTCCAGCGCCGTCTCATTGAATGGCTTGCACGGCGCAAATAGTCAGCGCCATGCTGCCTGCCAGGGAGAGACTTGAACGATGACGCAGTTTCATGGGATGGGAGGTGATTCATCCGACGGCTACGGATTCCGCGCAGGCGATACGACGTGCAGGGTCGCGCCGATGCTCAAGCCCGTCCCCGTAGCGCATCTCCAACGCCCAAATGCCCGCCCCCGCGAGCACACAAAGCGCCGTACTATAACGGCGAAGCCTAGCCGAAAATCGCGGCCCGCCAGCCTGCTGCTGTCACTCCGAAAGATGGCGGTTTCGAGGTGTGCTCAATCTCACACGGCTTCAGGCCACGCCAATAGCCATTGGGCCCGGCGCGGCAGTCCTCTGCGAACAAACGAGGTGGGCATGGCGTCCGGCGTTCACGTGGGTTTGCCCGCGATTTGTTTTCAAGTCCACCGCGGTTTCTGCCGATAGGTGCCTATAATGCCCAAGGAACCTTCGATTGCTGCGTAGTCGCAACTCGAGTCGTGGGCTGACTGACAGATGAGCATTCAAACGGCATTCGGCCTGATAGTGGCCGCGCCTCGGCGTCCCAGACGTTCACGCCGCCGAAGCCCGGGATGCTTGGGACCGCGACCGCTGGCGCCATGGAGATCAGCGCGAAGGTGGCCAAGAGTCTCGAAGAGATTGTGGGCAAGGCCCGGCAGGTTGATGAACTGGCCGGAGAGGTGGCCGCCGCCTCCAGGGAACAGAGTCAGGGCATCACTCAGGTCAACACGGCGGTGAGCCAGATGGACAAGGTCACGAAGAGCAACGCGGCCAACGCCGAGGAGAGCGCCGCCGCCGCGGAAGAACTCAATGCCCAGGCTGAGGCCATGAAGGACGTGGTGAAGGAGTTGCTGCAACTCGTGGGCGGGGCTTCCGCCTCCCGTTCAAGTGGAGCGATACTGTCGACCGAATCCAAGTCAGCTCACCTTCGATCAGTGAAGCCACCCCGCGCGCCCGCGGGTGCGAACGGGCGGAATAGCGGCAACAGCCATCCCGCGCCCGCCAGGCAAGCCGCCGCCTCAGCTATCCCGATGGACAGTGACTTCAAGGAATTCTGACGATCGATCCCGCTCGGGGAAGCCGCCGGTTTTAGCCTGGTTGTCCAGCAAGGCCTGTTGACACCGCCGCGTTGCGCCACCACGCGTCCGCAGGTCTTCTCGAGGGAAATCGAATTCTCGACGGACCGCGATAAGACTGCCCGGTGGTGATTGCTCTTTGGAATCCGGCTCGTGGTGTGGCAATGCAACGACGGGAAGGCCAGCAGCATGATAGGCCTGGGAAGAAGGACCCGCTTTGGCGGTGATGGCAGCGATGGTTTGACGGCTGGTCGTCGGTGCCCATGCCGGCTCGTTGATTGCTCGGATCGGAAACAACTTGAGGGGCGCGGCTCTGGATTTTGGTGGCGGGAAAATGTCAAACTGGCAGCATTGAATTCATCGCCACACTGGGAAGGCACGTCGCAGTGCGGTCAGCATGGGCCACGCGGCAAGGCCGTCGCGGGTGGCGATCAAGAAAGTGATTTGCCTGGACCGGGCTGGTCCGCTCCGGCAACACCAAACCAAGCGCTGAACCATGAGCATGTTTGACACCTTCGGTAAGGCCGCCGATCCCGCCGGCCGGTCGGAGAACACGCGGAAGAAGCTGGCCCGCATGAACGCGGCGCTCCGCCACGAAGAGCCAGATCGCGTGCCGATCAGCGATTTTTTTTGGGGCGGCTTCATCCAGCGTTGGCGCACGGAACTCGGCCTGCCCGGCGATGCCAATCCCTACTACCACTACGATCTCGACTGGATTGTCACGGTGCCGAACATGGACCCGTGGATTCGTCCGTTCGAGACACTGAGCGAAACGCCGGAGGAGGTGGTGGTCAAGACCGGCTTCGGGGCCATCATGCACAAGCATTTCGAGTTTCCCATGCCGGAGATGCGGGGGTGGGAGAACAATTCCTTCGAGAAACTGGATCGGGCGCAGTTCGATGATCCGCGCGACCCGCGGCGTTTCTTCTCCGCCGGCGACAACCAGATTGCCGGCGTGGGCGACGGTTTCCAGCGCCACTCGCCGGCGTGGATTGAGACAGTGAAATCGCTCCGGCCCGACTTTCCGGTCTATGGCAGCATGATCGAGGTGAGCGAGTGCCTCACCCGCCTCATCGGTCAGCAGAACGCCATGATGTGGATGGCCGAATACCCGGAGCGCATGGGCGCGGTCATCAACCGCATCGGCGCGTTCTACCTGGAAATGGCGAAGGCCGAAATCGAAGCGGGCGCGGGCCTGCTCGACGGCTTCGTGGTCTGGGGCGACGTGGCCTACAAGAAATGCACATTCATGTCGCCGCGCTACTGGCGTGAGTTCTTTAAGCCGTGGGTCGCGCGGATGATCGCTGCCGCGCACGCCGCCGGCCTGCCGGTGATCTACCACGGCTGCGGCAATGTGAAGGCGATCTTCCCCGATTACATCGAGATGGGAGTGGACGCCTACAATCCTCTGGAAGTGAAAGCCGGCATGGACGCGGTGGAGCTCCGCCGCCAATACGGTCACCAAATCGGTTTCTGCGGCAACAGCGACATCCAGGTATGGGAAAGCGGCGACCGCGACGCTATTCGACGCGAAGTGCTGCGCAAACTGAATGCAGCCAAAGGCGGCGGCTACATCTTTCAATCCGACCACTCCGTCAGCAGCGCCGTTTCCGGCCAAACTTACGATGACATCGTGAAGCTGGTTCGCGAGTTCGGTAAGTATCCAATCCAGCTTCCCGTCGAATTCGCCGAGCAAGTCTGAGACGGCCTGACAAGTCGCTGCCTGACCGGGCGCATCTTCGCACCGGCGCCAAGGTCGAGTGGCGCGGGCTTTCAGCCTGCGGAAGTCCCGGTAAGCCTTTGGCTTGCCGGGGCCGTGAAACAAGGTGCGTCGGCAACCTGAAAGGTCGTGGCACTGCGGCAAGCCGGAGACTTACCCCACTATTCGTGGCGCCGGGGTCAAGATGCGCCCTGCCTCACCTCACCACTCACTCTGCATTTGTTTTTTCACCCGGGCCGGGAATACGCTGCGACGGGACAGTCCCAGAATGACATTATGAAATGGTTTCTCGCTTTGATCATCGGGTTGGCGTCCATGAGAGTGGGCGGCGCGCGGGCGGCGGCGCTGGCGCCGATCCCGCCGGTGCCAACGCCGCAGCAACGCGTCTGGCAGGAGGGCGAGTTGACGATGTTCCTGCATTTCGGTGTCAACACCTACACCGACCGCGAATGGGGTGACGGCAAGGAAGACCCGAAGATTTTCAACCCTGTCAGGCTCGACGCACGGCAGTGGGTGCGCACGGCGAGGGACGCCGGGTTCAAGCTGCTCATCCTGACGGCCAAGCATCACGATGGGTTCTGCCTCTGGCCGAGCCGGTTCACCGAGCACAGCGTGAAGCACGCCGCGTGGAAGAATGGTCGGGGCGATCTCGTGCGTGAGTTTACCGAGGCCTGCCGCGCCGAGGGCGTGAAGGTGGGGTTGTATCTCTCGCCTTGGGATCGGCATGAGGCAACTTACGGCACGGATGCCTACAACACCTATTTCACGAATCAACTGACGGAGCTGCTCACGCAGTATGGCACGATTGACGAGGTCTGGTTCGACGGCGCGTGCGGTGAAGGGCCGAACGGTAAGAAACAGGTGTATAACTGGCCGGCGTTCTACCAGACGATCCGGCGGCTGTCGCCCAAGGCACTCATCGCCATTAACGGTCCCGATGTGCGTTGGGTGGGGAATGAATCCGGCGTGGCGCGGCTGGGTGAATCCAGCGTGAAATCCGCTTCCAGCGAATTCAATCCCGGCGTCAACGGGCAGGTTTGGTATCCGGCAGAGTGCGACGTCTCCATCCGTCCCGGCTGGTTTTATCACGCGAGCCAGGATGGCCAGGTCAAAACGCTTGAGCACTTGCTCGACCTCTATTTCAAATCCGTTGGGCGCAACAGCGTACTGCTCCTCAACGTGCCGCCGAATCGTGACGGTCTGTTCGCCGAAGAGGACGTAAAGCGTCTGCAGGAGTTTGGGGCGGCGACACGCGAGATCTTCGGCCAGAAACTCGGCGGCTTTACCCACCAGCCGGGCCAGAACAGTTACCGCGCTTTGGCTGTGGAGCCGGACGGCCTGGCCACCCTCGAAGTGAAACTACCCAAAGCGCAACCGTTCAATCTCGTCAGCCTGCGCGAACCCTTCTGGCTCGGCGAACGCTCGGAGAAGTATCGGGTTGAAGCCCTGGTTGGGGGCGCATGGGGAACCCTCGCCCAAGGCACCGTGATCGGCTCGCGCAATCTGGTGTTGCTGCCGGAAACCACGGCGGCCCGGGTGCGGATCGTGGTCGAGCAATTCCGAGGCGCACCCGCGTTGGCGGAGTTTGCCCTGTATCACACGGCGCGGGTGCAGCGGAAGGTAAGCGCCTCGCTGGCCGCGCACAGGCCAGCCACCGCCTCCAGCGAGCATTCGCAGGGTACCGTGTACGGCGCGGACAAGGCAGTGGACGACGATCCCGAGACCCGCTGGGCCACGGCAGACGGCACGCGCGAGTGTTGGCTTGAGGTGGATTTGGAACGGGTGCGGCGTATTGGCCGGGTACGCTTCGAGGAACTCACCCCCCGCGTCGGAGGCTTCTCGCTCGAATATCGAAACGATCCCTCCGCGCCGTGGCAGACGGCGTTGCGGGCGCGCGGCGCGGGCCGCATCTCCGAACACTCCTTCGCGCCGGTGGAGGCTCGCTTCGTGCGCCTGCACGTGCTGGACGCCTCGGACTCGCCAACGATCTTTGAGTTCGAAGTGTTTGCGCCGTGACGACTGCAAGCTCGGTGGTTTTCTCCCGTCACAACTGAGCACCCATGAGAAAGGTCTCACTGAGAATGGGGCCTTCTCGACCAACGCAGTGACATCAAGACCGGCCAGATAAACCCGACTCCAGCCCATTTCCTCTCCAGAAATCGGAATCCCCGACACCCCTTCTCTCAGAGCCCATTCGTAGCTACGGCCAACGAACCGAAACCCGCGCGCAAGCGCCGGGGACGCCCAACCGACAGCTCTCACCGGCCGGAGACCAATGCTTCAGCATAGCGAGGGGAGGCGGCCGTGCGGCAAGCCCTGCCGGTGAGAATCCAAGCAGGCTTCCACTATAGTGGCAATTTGACGTGTCCTGCGGGGCGTGGCATGATTCCGGCCATGAAACGCAGCCTGGGCATCACTCTCCTGTTGCTGGCAACTGTGCTCACGTTCACGGCCTGCCGCAGCACCTACTACGCGGCGTATGAGCAATTCGGCGTGTACAAACGCGACCTGCTCAAGAAGCGGGTGGTGGCCGCGCGCGATGAACAGAAGGATGCCAGTCAGGAATTCAAGGATGCCCTCACCCGCCTGAAGGAAATCACCAAGTTCGATGGCGGCGAACTCGAGGCGCAGTATCGCAAGCTCCAGTCGGATTACGAATCCTGCGGCGCGCGGGCAACGGCGGTTCGCGGACGGATTCGCGACGTCGAGACCGTGGCGGGCGACTTGTTCAAGGAGTGGGAAGGCGAGATCGAGCAGATCAGCACGGAGTCATTGCGCGCCACGAGCCGCCGCCAACTCCAGGACACCCGCGCCCGCTACAGTGAGATGGTCACCGCGCTGAAGAAGGCCGAGGCCAGCATGGAGCCGGTCTTGCTCAAAATGAAGGACTACGTGCTGGCGTTGAAACACAGCCTCAACGCACAGGCCATCGCGTCGCTCAAGGGCGAGAGCGCCGGCATCCAGACGGAAATCTCGCGGTTGATTGCCGATATGAACGCCTCGATCACCCGCGCGGATGAGTTCATCAAGGGGTTGAACTGAAGGGGCGAGGGCAAACCCCTGCCGCCACCCGCTCTGCAAACGCCCATGACGATCGTTCAACTCACGCCAGGTGCCGGCGGCATGTATTGCGGGAATTGCGTTCACGACAACACGCTCGTCGCCGCCCTTCACCACCTTGGCCACGAGGCTCTCATGTTGCCGCTTTACCTGCCCGTCCACGTGGATGAAGCCGACCAGAGCGCGGGTCAGCCGATCTTCTTTGGCGGGATCAACGTTTATCTGGAACAGAAATCCGCGCTGTTTCGTCACGCCCCTGGCTGGCTGCACCGGTTGCTGAACTCCCGCCGGCTGCTTGAATGGGCCGCCGGCCGCGCCGCCAAGACTCGCGCCGAAGACGTCGGCGATGTGCTGTTCTCCATGCTCCGTGGTGAAAGCGGCAACCAGAACCGCGAGATCAGCGAATTGATCGCGTGGCTACGGAAACACGTGAAGCCGGACGTGATCTGCCTTTCCAACGCCCTCCTGCTCGGCATGGCCCGGCGTCTGAAGGCCGAACTCCAAACGCCCGTGGTCTGTCTGCTCCAGGGTGAAGAGCCGTATCTCGATGCCCTGCCGGAGGAACATCGCGAGCCGGTCTGGCAACTCATGGCTGAGCGCGCCAAGGACGTGGACGCCTGGATTGCCCCAAGCCGCTGGTCGGCAGACCAAATGATGGCGCGTCTCGGGCTCAATCCCGAACGCGTGCATGTGGTTTACGACGGAATTAACACAGCGGGCTTTGAAGTTCGGCTTCCGAAGTCTGAAACTCGAAGTCAAACGGCACCCGTGCTGGGTTTCTTCGCCCGAATGTGCCGGGACAAAGGACTCGACACGTTGGTGGAAGCGTTCATTGAATTGAAGCGGTGCGGGCGCGTGCCCCGGCTCAAGTTGCACATTGGCGGCGGTTGCGGCCCGGGTGACGAACCCTTTGTGAAGGAACAGCGAAAGCGGCTGGCGCAGGCGGGCTACATCGGCGAAACGGTGTTCGCCCCGAACCTGAGCCGCGCCGAGAAAATCTCGTTCCTGAGCGCGTTGACGGTCTTCTCGGTGCCCGCCCTGTACGGCGAAGCGTTCGGGCTGTATGTCATCGAAGCCCTGGCTGCGGGCGTGCCGGTCGTGCAGCCGCGGCATGGGGCGTTTCCAGAGATTGTCGAAGCGACCGGCGGCGGCGTGCTGTGTGAACCGGGCGATGCGAAAGCGCTCGCTGGCGCGATCGAGGAAATGCTGCTGAACCCGGACCGCGGTCGCGCACTCGGCGACGCCGGCCAACGCGTCGTGTCCGAGAGGTTTACCGCCGAGGCCATGGCGCGCGAGACCCTGCGGGTTTTCCAGACCACCACGACCGGCTAGTGATAAAGATTCCCCTGGCGCCGCCTCTGCAGACCGTCGCCCCGCTCCATGCCCTCCTGATCCCCGGAAATCCCTCAGTTAACCGAGGATTAACCCGCACTACAGGTTGCCGTGAGGCGTAGGAAAAACCCCGATGGCGTTTCGCGGATAGCATGCTAATTTCACGCATTAGTCGGCGTCTTCCGGTCGTCCGGCCCGACAGGGCGTTTTACCCGAGGCCGGTTCGTCCTTGACGCGACAAACGGATGCGGATCGGCACTATTGTGAAACATCGAATACTACTCGTGGACGACGAGGAAGGGGTCCTGGACGTTTGCGTCGTCGCGCTACGCGGCCTCCCGGACATCGAGATCGTCGCTGAATCGTCAAGCCGCCGCGCCTCTGAGCGGCTGGCAGCCGAGAGTTTCGATCTGCTGGTTTCCGACATTCGCATGCCTGAGATGTCCGGCCTGGAGTTGCTGCGCACGGCGCGGGAAAGGGATCCGGACCTGGCCGCGATCATTCTGACCGGTTTTCCATCCATCGAATCGGCGGTGGAGAGCATGAAACTGGGGGCGGTGGATTATCTGGCGAAGCCGTTCACGATCGAGCAGTTGCAGTCGGTGGTGCGCTCGCAACTCGAAGGCAAGCGGTTGCGCGAGGAGAACCGTCTGTTGCGCCGCCAGATGGAACGTGCGTACTGCTGCGGCGAGATTCTCGGTGAAAGCGCCGTGATGCGGCGACTTTGCGAGAAGATACAGCGAACCTGCGAGACCGATTTCGACGTGCTCATCGTTGGCGAAACGGGGACGGGAAAGGAGCTGGTGGCCCGCGCGATTCACAAACGCAGCAAGCGGAGACAGGGCCCGTTCGTGCCGGTCAACTGCGGCGCCATTCCCGAGGAATTGATGGAGCGCGAGTTTTTCGGCCATGAGCGGGGAGCCTTCACCGGAGCCAATTCCCGGAGTCTTTGACTGCTGGATTTCGCTCACGGGGTCACATTCTTCC
>CAYJNU010000366.1:0-8389 GCA_964371005.1 uncultured Verrucomicrobiota bacterium
GCGGTCGGGGAGGAGATCCTCTCCGTTCCCTTGACCAATTTCATCGCCCGAATCCACACGGACAATTTCGCGCCGTTCAGCACGTTCTGCCCTGGCGGGTCCAATGTCTGGATCGGCACGGAGGGCGGCGGCCTGCTCGAAATGGACAAGTCCACCCGGAAAATCCGACGCTTCACGGACAAGGACGGTCTGCTAATGGACTATGTCTCGGGCCTGCATCTGGCTGGACAGACTCTGTGGATCGGCTACGGCAATGAATCCGGCGGCGGGCTTGGCAGGCTTGACCTCAGCACGCGTCGTGTCACGTCGTTCAGCGCTTCGCTGCTGAGCGAATCCAACGTAGCGAAACCGCCACGGCAGAGGATCACCGAAATCCAAACTGGACCGGCCGGCGACGTCTGGTTCCTCGCGAAGTCTAGCCTCTACAGCTACCGACCGGCGGTGAACACGTGGAAAGTGCAGCCAAGTAGAAATGGTGTATGGACCAGGTGTTACGCGCTGGACACGGAGCATTTAGTCGAAGGGCTTGAGATTGCGACGGTGGAGCTCACAATCGAGGCCAGACCAGGCACCACCGGCACTGCGAACCCGCCGCAGAGAATCACACGGGTTGTTTCCTACGACGAATCCGCCCGGTTGCAGGCGGTCCTGAGAACCAATCGCAGCGGCCAACGAGTCAGCGGTTCGAGCACTGGCAGTAGTCCGCCCAGGGGTGGGTTGGAGATGCGCACATTCCGGGACGGTCACCGAGAACGACTGCTTGAGGCCGAGGGTTTGCCCAATCCTCCAACGACACTGACGTTGCATGGCAGTGAGCTTTGGGTTGGCGGTCAAGGATTCGTCGCGTTAGTGGATCTGAACGGAAACAAAATCAAGAAACTCGCATACGTACCAGCGCGTTCGGTGGATCGCATCCAACTTGGCGGCGGCTACGTCTGGGCGCAATTCGACAAGCATTTGCATCGAGCGCCCTTGAGCGATCTCCAATGAGTAAGGCGGGTGGCTGGATCGGAGGAAACTCCCGCTCATTGGCCAGGTTCCGTGCGTTCAACCTCGGGCTTTCAACCAGCGCAAAATTCAACCCGCTGCGATTTCCTGTGGCCCCTTGCCGCCGTTGACCAAGAAGAGCGCCGCCATGCGCTCGGCCAGGCCGTTGGTCACCTGCTCCAGGATGACCGAGCGGCTGCTGTCCGCAATGTCGCTGTCAATCTCCACCCCCCGGTTGATTGGGCCGGGATGCATGATGAGCGCGTCCGGTTTGGTCATGGCGAGCCGGGTCTTGTTCAGGCCGAAGAGTTGGGTGTATTCGTTGATGCCGGGGAACATCGTCTTGCGCTGCCGTTCGTGCTGGATGCGCAGGAGGTTGATGATGTCAGCGTCACGGATGGCTTCCTCGACGTTGTGCGTGACGCGGCAGCCCATCTGCTCGAAAGTGCGCGGGACGAGTGTGGAGGGACCGCAGAGCGTCACTTTTGCGCCAAGCTTGGTGAGTGCCCAGATGTCCGAGCGCGCCACGCGACTATAGAGGATGTCGCCCAGGATGGTCACGTTCAGGCCCTCGATGCGGCCTTTGCGCTCGCGGATCGTGAAGGCATCCAACAGTGCCTGCGTGGGGTGCTCATGCGCGCCGTCGCCGGCGTTGATGACGTGGGCATTGAGCACGCGCGACAGGAAATGCGGCGCGCCGGCCGCCGTGTGGCGGATGACGATGAAATCTACGTTTAGCGCTTCGAGGTTGCGCGCTGTGTCTTTCAGCGACTCGCCCTTCTTCAACGACGACGCCTCCGCGGTGAAGTTGATGATGTCGGCGGAGAGGCGCTGTTCAGAAAGCTCGAAGCTGGTGCGGGTGCGCGTGGAGGGCTCGACGAACAAATTGACGACGGTCTTGCCGCGGAGGGCCGGGACTTTCTTGATCGCACGTTCGCCGACGGCTTTGAAGGCCTTGGCCGTGTCCAGCACGGTTTCAATCTCCTCGGCGGTGAGGGATTCGATGTCCAACAGGTGTTTGCGGGTCCAGCTCATGGTTTTTCGAGCACGACGGCGTCGCCCGTGCCGGTTTCGCTGAGGTTGACGTGAACGACTTCCTTGTGGGCCGTGGGAACGTTCTTACCGACGAAATCCGCCTTGATGGGCAACTCGCGATGGCCACGGTCAATGAGCACCGCCAGTTGAATCCGCTTGGGGCGGCCGAAATCGTTCAGCGCGTCCATCGCCGCCCGGATGGTGCGCCCGCTGAATAGGACATCGTCCACGAACACAACCGTCTTGCCGTTGACATCGAAGGGGATGAGCGTGGGCAGGATTTGGGGCGCGACCCGGTGGTCCAGGTCATCGCGGTGCATGCCCACATCCAATTCGCCGGTCGGCACGGGGTGCCCCCAAATGCCCGAGAGAATCCGGGCGAGCCGCTGGGCGAGCAGCACCCCTCCGCGCTGGATGCCGATGAGCGTGACGACGGCGGGGTCTTCGTTGTGCTCGGCGACTTCGTGGGCGATGCGCGTGAGGGCCCGTTGGATGGCTTGAGCGTTGAGGATGATTGTGGAGTCAGACATAAAAAAAGCGAACCTGCCCGGGTCCGGGCTGATTCGCTTCGGCATCAAAAAGTGGGTTCATGGGCTTCCTTGGCGACCTCGCGGGATCGCCTTAAAGGAGTCGTCATCTGCCAAACAGGGTTCAGCCAGCCGTCTGGCCAGCCAGAGTTGCCTGTCGTTCTTTCCGCCATTTGGAACGGTGTTTGATGATCCAATCCGTCAAGGCCCGCTCAAACCCAATGTCGTGGCCGGCTTTCTCGGACTCGATCCACTTGTGCTTGAGGATTTCCTCCCGTTCCGCTTGGAATTCGCGGTAGAGCGACGAATTCCGCAACATGGTCGCGCCGCTCAAGTCTGTCATTTCATCCGCCATAGGCCCAAATCTTCGTTTCGGAGCAACACTAAGCTCCGTTGCGGCGGCATGCAAAACAAAATTGATCCGCAAAACTCCATACGCAGCCAGGGGGAAAACCCCGATGCCCGCTCGGTGCTGCCGACGGCTTTCGGTCAGGTCATCGCCCGCTTGACGGCCTCTCCAATCCGCACAAAGGCCTGCCCCGCAGGTTGGTCCGGTGCGGAGACGACCACCGGCACGCCACGGTCGCCACCTTCCCGTATGTCCGTAAAGATTGGCACTTCACCCAGGAACGGTATCTTCTGCCGCTCCGCCTCCGTCCGCCCGCCGCCGTGGCCGAAGATCTCCACCCGCTCGCCGTTCGGCGCAGTGAAGTAACTCATGTTCTCGATGATGCCGGTGATCGGCACGTTGACCTTGCCGAACATGGCGATGCCCTTGCGCACGACGCCAAGCGAGGCTTCTTGCGGCGTCGTGACGACCACGCCCCCGTCCAAAGGCACGGTTTGGCAAAGCGAGAGTTGGGCGTCACCCGTGCCGGGGGGCAGATCTACGAGGAGGAAATCCAAATCGCCCCACTCAACCGAGCCGATGAATTGCTGGATGGTTTTCTGGATCATGGGCCCGCGCCAGATCACCGGTTGATCGTCGTCCACCAGAAAACCGATGCTCATCAGCTTCACCCCGTGGCTGACCGGCGGGACCATCTTCTCGTCGGCGCTGATCGTGGGCTTCGCCTTCGTGCCCATCATGAGCGGAATGCTTGGTCCGTAAATGTCGCAATCCAGCAGGCCTACCTTCGCCCCGAGGTGCGTCAACGCGCAGGCGAGGTTCACGGCCACGGTGGATTTACCCACGCCGCCCTTGCCGCTGGCGACGGCCAGGATACGTTTGATGCCCGGGACGCGGTTCTGGTTTGCCCACGGACCTGGCCCGGCACCGCCTGGTGCGCCCGGCGCCGGAGCGGGTTGGGCGACTTCCACATGCACCAGCTTCACACCGGGCAACGCCTTGAGCACGCGCTCGCTCTCCTCTTTGATCTGCCGGGCGGCGTCGGCGTTGGCGGAGGTCAACTGCATCGTGACGCTGATCGCCTCCCCCTCGGCAGCAATCTGCTTGATGAGGCCGAAGGAAACGATGTCGCGAGAATAGCCGGGATACTTCACGGCCTTCAGGGCGTTCTTGATGTCGTCTTGCGAAAGCTTGCTCATGCTGCGCCTCAAGTTGCCAGTCCCTGGAATGAAGGCAAGTTCCGTCGCGACCTTGCCGACGGCTTCACCGCCCAAACGCGCTTTCGGCATGTTGCCGGAAGCTCATCCTGAAGTGGGCGCAAGCGAGAGACTCGCGCCGCTACGGCGCGAGCTCCAGCTTCACCCGGAACAAGCGCCCGCCGCCGGCGAGAACAGGCGGCCGAAACTCGACTTCTCCACCCGTGCCGTTGGTGACGACGGTCTCTGACCACGCGGCAGCGGAAGCCAGTCCGCACGTTTCCACGCGATAGACGCGACCAGTTAGCGTGGCACAACGGAACGAGAAGCCGCCAGTGTCTGCCTCCGGTGAACGCAGCACGAAGAAGGAATGGGCGTCATTTGGGTCTGTGCCGGCGAGATACTCGCCGAGGTTGATGAAGCTGTCCCGATCGGGATCGAACGCAACATCCGCAGGGTTGTCGCGATCCAAGCTATTCGCTGCTTCCCACAGATCGGGCATGAAATCGCCGTCTGCGTCCGCGCGGTCGGGCGGGGGCGGGTTGGCCTCGAAGGCGCCGATGGTGGGCGGGTTCGCGAAGCAGCGTTCCAGGAGGTCCGCCCAGACGCGTGGCCAGCGCTGGCCCTTGCTCGCCGCCGGGCTGTTGGTCGGCACGGAGAAGTCACCGCCGGCGGCATCGGGGAACAGCGGGTTCAAGCCAGACACGCCGTTGGTTTCCGTGGCGGGCAGCGAAGGCTTCGATTGGCTGGGCTGGTTGAAGGCGTACCAGAAGTTGTTGGCGAAGCGGAACGAGGCGGCGTCGGTGTTCGCGCCGATGTTGACGTAGGTGCTGATCTGCGCGCGGTCGAAATAGACGAGGTTGTTGACGAATGTATTGCTGCTGCACGGCAGGAAAGCGTAGCCGCCGCTGGAGACGGTTTCCTGGAGGATGCGGAGGAGCCAAGTGCGCGGCTGAATGATCGTGTTGTTTGCCACCAACGAATGGACCGTGCCCACAAACGCCACGGGGGTGTCCGCGCCTTGAAAGAGATTGGCGATGACGCGGATGTTGCTCGACTCGGCGTTCGGCGTGGTGGTCGAGAGCGGTGGACGGAAGTACTCGAAGCCGGTCGAGCCGCCGATGTTGATGGCGCGCGCTCCACCGTTGGTGATGCGATTCCAGCGAATCTCGATGTCCGCACTCCCGCCCTTGCATTGGATGGCGTTGCTGCCGGCGTCGGTGAACATGCACCGCGCGATCAGGCCGCGATGGCAGCCCACGTGATCAATGCCGCTGCCCCCGGCACTCAGGCGTGCGAACTCGCAATCGCGCACGACGTAATCGTAAAGCCCCGAGAGCTTGAGGCCATCCTGGTTGCCGCCGGTGCCGATGTCGTGGAGGAAGAGGTTGCGAAAGAGCACGTGCCGCGTGGCGTTGCTGTTCGCGTAGTCGCCACCATCATCGCAGTTGATGCCGTTGGCTGCCGCCCCGGTGACTTCAAGGTTTTCGAGGACGACGTAGCGGATGCGCGAAAGCTGGATGGCCGTGTTGCCACCACTGATCACGGGTCGCGCCAAACCCGGCATGCCACCCAGCCAGATCGGGGCGTTCGCGGTCCCGGCGAGGTTCGAGATGAATGTACCCGCCGCGTGCGTGCCGGGCAGGAGGCGGATGGCGTCGCCGGGCTGCACGCCCTGCACTGCGCGGCTGATCGTTTGGTAAGGTGTTGCTTGCGAGCCGTCACCCGTTGTGTTGCTGCCGGTCGGCGAAACGAAGATCTCGCGGGTGGGCTGCTTGCCATCGGCGAAAGTGGAGATCGGGTCACACGAGGCCGCGGCGGCGGATGGCCGCCAACAGAGAAGAGACAGTGCTGCCATCGCAACGAAAGACCGGGCGCTCGGTGATTGCATGGAGACAACTTGCAGGAAGGCTACCTGGCTGGCGAGCGCCGTTTCGCGCCCGGCAGACGCTCCCGGCAACGGCCCGCCACCGCCGAGCCACGGCCAGAGCGAATCGGCTGCGAGGCCGGGTGGCGTGTTTCTGCTTTAGCCCGCGCGGCGACCTCCCTAGCATCCGCGCGTGTTGGAACTCTGGCAACTGCCGCTGCTTTTCGCCACGGGCCTGGTGGCGGGTTTTGTGGACTCGATCGCCGGCGGCGGGGGCATGATCACGGTGCCGGTGCTGTTGCACTGTGGCCTGGACCCACGCCTCGCGCTGGGCACAAACAAGCTCCAGGCCAGCTTCGGCTCGGGCAGCGCGACGTGGCATTTCGCGCACGGTGGCGTCTTGAACTGGCCGGCATGCCGGCGGGGGATGGCGCTCACGTTCAGCGGCGCCGTGCTGGGCACCCTGACGGTGCAGCGACTCGACCCCGCCTTCCTTAAACGTCTGCTCCCCGTCCTGCTTTTGGGCGTGGCAGTGTACGTGTTCTTCAAGCCGGCGCTAGGTTCGACCGACGCCCCACAACGCCTGCCGCGTGGCACGTTTGACGCACTCTTCGGATTGGGGCTGGGTTTCTATGACGGCTTCTTCGGTCCGGGCACCGGCACGTTTTGGGCGATGGCATTCGTGCTCGGGCTGGGCTTCAACCTCACGAAGGCCACCGCGCAAACCAAGGCGATGAACTTCGCCAGCAATGTGGCGTCGCTGCTGTTCTTCCTGCTAGCCGGTCAGGTTCACTTCGTGGCCGGCCTCGTGATGGGCGCGGGCCAATTGCTTGGCGCACGGTTGGGCTCACGGATGGTGCTGAAACGTGGCACGCAGCTCATCCGCCCGGTGTTTCTGACGGTCGTCGTGGCACTGACGCTCAAGCTGCTTTACGACGCGTTCGTGAAGCAGAATTAAGCGGGAAGGCGCAGCCCCACACGGCTGCTGGGGGGCAAGGTTCAAAGGACAACCATCATTGAGTGGACTCCAGGTGGCGCATCTCAGTCACCCAATCGCCGGATTGCAGCCGCCACGCGTCTTCAGGCAACGGGCCGTTTGCCAAAGCTGCTAACGCAACATCTCCCTCAGCTTCGCGGGCTCGCTCGTCGGCGGCTGACACGCCTGGCCGGTGCAAAGATAGACCACCGGGCCATCCTTCGCCGGCAGGGTTTTGGCGAAGTCTTCGACCGCGCCCACGTTGCCCAGCACAACCTTGTTGGGTTGATAGACCGAGTGTGCCGTGTGCAGCAATTCCAGCAACTCCGTTGAACTCCTGTCGCCTGCGATGACGACGCGGCGTGGTTCTTCCAGCCATAAATCCAGCGCATGCAACATATAGGGCACAGCCTGGGGGAGCTTCTCCAAGCGCGCGGCGAAGAGCTTCAGGGTGGCGGCGGCGGGCTTCCGGAAATCTTGGCAATCCGTGATCGCGGCCAGTTTGAGCAGCGCCAGGATGGCAACGGAATTACCAGACGGCTCGGCGCCGTCGTAATCGTCCTTTGTTCGAAGTATCAAGTCCGTGGCGGCGGCTGTGGACTGCCAGAATCCGCCGTGTTGGGAATCGTAGAAATCCGCGATCATCGTTTCGGCCAGCGCGATGGCAAAGTCGAGGTGTCTGGGTTCGAGCGTGGCCTCGTAAAGGTGCAGCACGCCGTCGAGCAGGAAGGCGTAATCCTCGAGCAACTGCACGTGGTCACGTTGGCCGTCCCGCCAGCGATGGAACAGCGTGCCCCCGGCACCACGCTGAACCCAAAGCTTCGCCCGAAGGAACGCCAGGTTCTTCTCCGCCGCGGCGCGATAGGTTCCGTCGCCCAGCACGGCGTAGGCCCGGGCAAATGCCCCGAGCATCAAGCCGTTCCAGGAGGTGAGGATCTTATCGTCGAGATGCGGGCGGACGCGGTGGGCGCGGACGGCGAGCATCTTCTTCGTGGCGGAGGCGAGCAGGGCCCGGTCGTTGTTTTCAGTCGCCGGATCAGAGACCGACGTGCCAATCGGATTCAGAATGCTCAGCACGTTCTGCCCGGGCAGCGGAGTTGGATGGCTGTGGTCCACGAAATTGCCCTCGGCTGTGACGCCAAAGTAACTCGCCGCCACGTTGAATTCCTCGACCGTCAGCAGTTTGGAGAGTTCCGCTTTCGTCCAGCAATAGAACTTGCCTTCGTGTCCTTCGCTGTCGGCGTCCTCGGCCGAGTAGAAACCGCCCTCCGGATGGGTCAGATCGCGCTGCACGTAGGCGAGGATGTCGTGAACCACACCGGCATACGGTTCGGCCTTCGCCTTGCGGCCTTCGCCTTGCGCAACGAGATACGCGTCGAGGTAGAGCTGGGTAAGTTGTGCCTGATCGTAGAGCATCTTTTCGAAGTGCGGGACAAGCCATTGGGCGTCTAC
>CAYJNU010000367.1:0-5351 GCA_964371005.1 uncultured Verrucomicrobiota bacterium
GGCCGTAGCGCAGACTTGCAGTCTGCTGTATCGCCGATTTCCAATCGGCTGGCGCTCGTGTGCCCGGAGACGTCCTGCAGGTTAGAAACCTGCGATACGGCAGATTGAAAATCTGCGCTCCGAGCGCCACCTCCAGCAGCCCCGTGAACGCACTTCAGCAGTGCCTGAAACCCGCCGCTCGCCAGATATTCTTCGAGGTTCAACGGATCAAGGCTGGCGAAGTGTTCCGTCGCAATGTGAACCTGTTTGTCGAGGAACGCCGTGACCGCCGGGTCGCGCTTGTTCATCGAATGACGCTCGATGCTCGGCGGCGCTTCGCCCATCAGCAGGCGGTCCAGCGCCGAGCGCAAGGAACGCGAGGCCCGTCGCAGCACGCTCGGCGGCGGAAAATGCCGATGCACGATTTGGCGGGCCTCTTCGGGTGCTACTGCAGTGTAAAATTGGCCGGCCTGCCCCGGCGCGCGCACCTCCACCATCGGCGTGCGATGACACATGCCCACGCAACCGACCCGCTTCACCTGCACGTCCACCCCGGTTTCCGCCACCGCCTCATGCAGCGCTGCAAACAGGTGGTCGCTGCCTTTGGCCATGCAACACGACCCCAGCCCCACGTTGATTTGGGGGCGAGTGGTGCTCTCTGTCTGCAACCGTTCGGTGCCATGATCAGTCGAACCGTTGGCGTGAAACGATAGAAAGTCTCGCAACACCCCGGGCACCTTCTCCAAGGCGGCATGACCGTACACGACGTCATCAATCCGCACGACCGGCGCCAGTGTGCAACAACCCAGACAGGCGACGCGTTCGACAGTGAATTGTCCATCCGGATCCGTATCATTGCCGGCTTTGATTTTCAGGTGATGCCTTAAGGCATCTTCCACGCGCTCCGCCCCAGACACGTGGCACGCTGTTCCTGTGCAGACACGGACCAGATGTTTGCCCACCGGGGCGTGCCGGAACATGTCGTAGAACGACGACACGCCGCTGAGCGCTGCGGGCGTGATCCGTGTCGTCTCAGCCACGCGACGCAACGCTGCCTCTGGCAGGTAGCCGTACTCCTGCTGCAAGGCTTGAAGAATCGGAATGAGCGCCTCAGGCTCGCGTCCAATCCGAGCCACCGCCGCGTCGGTCAATGTCAGGTCAATGGGCATCAGAGGTTCATTTCTTCTCCCCCAAACAAAACAGGCTCTTCGTTCCGCGCACGAACACGTGTTTGCCGACAAAGGCCGGACTCGCATGGACGATCTCGCCGAGGTGGCCGCGGGCCAACTCCTTGAACTCACGCCCCGCCTCGATGACGAACGATTCGCCCTTGAGACTAATGATATAGAGCTTGTCTCCGACCAGCGTGGGCGAGGCGTTGACGTCCTGATCCAGTTCGTGTTCCCAAATGAGTTTCCCGGTCTGCGCGTCCACGCAACCCAGGAGACCTGACGTGCTGACCACGAAAAGCAGTTTACCATCGGTCACCGGGCTGGTGATGTCCGGCACAATGTCGCTTTCCCGCCAGACGATGTTGGTGCTGGTCACGTCACCTTGTCCATCTACGCGGACGGCAGCCAGGTGGTTGTTTGGAGATGCCAGCAACAACAGGCCGCTTCCAAAAACCGGCGTGGGCGCGATGTCCGTTCCGATGCAATCCGCCCGCCAGAGTTCCGTCCCCTGGGTCGCATCGTAGGCGATCACCCAGGGTTCGGCCAAGGTGATGATCTGAGTCTTGTTCGTTTGCTCGATGACAATGGGCGTGGACCAGGAACTGCCGACAGCGCGGCGTTGCTGCCACAGCTCGCGGCCCGTGGCGGTGTCGAACGCGTAGAGCCGTGACTTGCCGGCATCCGGTTCACCCTGGTCCACCAACACAATCAACCGATCCTGCCAGAGCAGCAGGGACGAGCTGTGGCCATACATGTTGTCCAGGACGCCGAGGTGTTTCGACCAAACAACGTTCCCGGCGAAATCCAGCGCCGCAAGTTCGCCCGTGGCGAAGATCGCGAACACACGCGTCCCATCCGTGGCTGGTGTGGACGCGGCATAACCGGTGTCCTCGGGGACTTCCAGATCGGCAGGCAAACCCGCGGGTGGCGGCACGGGCTTCTGCCAGAGCAACGCGCCGGTGTTGGCATCGAAGCACATCACCTCGCGCGCCTTGGCCTCACCGCCGGTGAGGAAGACGCGCTCACCCCAGACAATCGGCGAGCTGTGTCCCTTCGCGGGCACGGGCGATTTCCACACGATGCCCTCACTGTTCGTAACGTTCCAAGTCAGGGGTGCATTCGTGGTGAAGGCGATGCCTGTTCCCAGGGGACCACGAAACATCGGCCAGTTCTGCATCCGCCCGGCCAGGAACGCAGCAACGTGCGGTTTCATCGTGCCCGCGTCGCCGGCCTGCAGTTTGACCAATTCCCGTGCGGTTGCGGGCAACCGCGATTTGCTGCCAGCGGAAAGTGCAAGCATCGTCAGGAGCAACACTGCGCCCGACCCCGCGATGGCCCAACGTCCTATCATCGCCGCGCGTGCGTGACGGACCGCTTCCTCCAACTGCGCTTTGGGCAGGTGTGGGGTTTCTGCCGCCGCACGGACATTGCGCGTGGTCAGCACGAACAACCCCGCCCCGATGACGAGCAACCACGCGCCGACCAGATTCAGGTTCAGGTGACGGAAGTAGGTTCGCCGCGCCTGCAAATCGAGCGCACGGACGCTTTGCTTCAGTGCTTCGTCGGTGGGATTGGCCCGGAGCTTTTCCTTCACCTGCGCCAGCGAAATGGATTTCAGCGGATCGCTCGACGGGACGAGGAAATGATTGATGAGCAATACCACCCCCACGACGACGCAGAAAAACGCCGCGACGGACGATCCACTGCGGGCACAGTCGAGCCACCGTCTTTGGCGGCGTGCGACCGGTGAATTGGCGGCGCCGGTGGGAATCATCCTTGCACGGGTTTCGTCGTCGGGGCGGAAGCCGATGGCGCAGTTTCCGGCGGCGTGATGCCAAGGCGGATCAACTCCTGCGGGCAGGAGCGGAAGCAACGCGCGCACGCCACGCAATCACCCGCATCCGGTTCCCAATCCGTGCGGCGCGTCCAGAAAGAAAAGCCCAACAACTTCGCGCCGATGAACAACCCGAAAGCACCGCCAAGAATCCAACCACCAATGGCGAGATTCCGGCGCGCGACGACCGCAGCGGGCAGCAACTCGCTCTCGGTTCGCTGCGCCCGGGCCAGCGCCAGTTGATCAGGCTTGCTGAGTTCGGCGGGCGCATCCGCAGCCTTCGCCTCGAGATGTCGTTCCGCGAGTTTGACCTGCGCGTTGATGCCGGAAGTGCCGAGGGCGAACTTCGATCCCGCCCAGCCTCCGAGCAGGACGAGCAGCGGCAACAAGGCAAACAGTGCGACGAATCGCTTACGTTCCGTCAACAACGCCAGCGGCGGCGGCGGTTCGGGCGCCGGCTCGCGAATTGCGCCGAACGGACAGGCCTTTTCGCACAGCTTGCATTGCGTGCAAAGGCCCGGCGTGATGCGCACGCGCCATTTCGAAATCTTCGAGGCCAGCTTCAGCAGCGCGCCGTAGGGACAGAGAAAGCGACAATAAGGCCGCCCCACAACTGTGCCCAGGATCAGAAACGCCGCGCCCGTTAACAGGATCGTCAAGCTGCCGCTCAGACGGAAGACCGGCACGAATGGATCCCAGCGGCAAATGATGAAGCCGCTTCCGGTGGCGGCGAACAGCAGGCCCATCCCGAGGAACGCGTACGGCAACACGCCGAGCGCTTGTTCCAGCCCGCGTGGGACGGTGACGGGCTTGATGAGCACCAAGTCTTGAATCGCACCGTGTGGACAAACCGCCGCGCAGAAGCTGCGCCCGAAGAACAGGGCCGTAACCAGCGGCAGGAAGAAGAACGCCAGCGCCGTCAGCGGCACGGCGTAGGTCGAACTGAACAGCGCCAGCACCACGTTCTGCGGCGACCCGATGGCGCAAATGCAGCCCTCGCGATAGAACCCGAAGTAGAGCATCGAGAAAAATGAGAGTCCAAGCATTGCCTTCCGTGAGCGCAGCTTGAGAGCGAACCACGAGGCCAATACCAGAGTCACCACGAGCACGGCGACATCGCCATATTGCAGCCAGAGCGCACGGGCGGGCGGCGTGGTCGTGATGGGCAACTGGTGATCTTGGAAATCGGGCGGAGGGAAGCGTTGTTCGCCCAGGGCAGACTGAACAGCGACGACGCAAAGGAGCAGCAAGGAAATCCGAAGCCCGAAATCCGAAATCCGAAAGAAACCCGAAGCCCGAAATCCGAAGAGCGTACGCCAACCGAAAACGCAACCGCGCCGCACCCCCGATTCGAGTTTCGGCATTCTGGCTTCCTCCGGAATTCGAGACTCGGATTTCGGATTTCCTTCGCGTTTCGGATTTCGGATTTCGGATTTCCGCTCTTCCTCGGTCCGCCACCCGATGTTGAACCTTGCTTCCCTCATGTTCAATGCGTCTGCTTCAGCAAATACGGTTGGCTCGCCGGGACGCGGCGGAAGGCGTCGGCGGGGCAGACGCGGGCGATGGAACATTCGTTGCAGTTCACGCAGCGGTCATGGCGTACTTGCAGGTAGAGCGAGCCATTGCCGAACCGGTTGCAGCCGTCCACGCACTTCGCGCAGCCGATGCAGAGCTGCTCGTCAATCGTGTACTCGTAGTAAGGGTCCTCGACGTACTTGCGCCGGATCGCGTCGGTGGGACAAAGGACATTCTCCGCGCCGGTGTTGAGGTCAATAGGATCGGGCTCAAAGAAGCCGGTGCAGAGCTGGCAATAGCCGCACATGGCGAAGGTGTGAACACATTTCACGGCGGATTGTTCCAGCACGCAGGACGTGGCGCACAGGCCGCAGCGCAGGCACTTCTGTGGATCAATCTGCCAGACGAGATTCTCCGCCGTGCTGCGCCACGCGGCCAATCCCGCCAGACCGCCAAGGCCGGCGACGGTCGCGCTCCGCAAACCGGCGCGGAGGAAATCACGGCGGGTGACGGGCGGTTCGTTCTGTTTCTCTGCACTCATGAATACTCGACTACTTCTCGGGTGGTGCGTATTCGGCAACCCAAGCGGCGGGATTCTCACCCAAGTCCCGACCTGTCAGCTTCCGGAGATGTCCGATCACGTCTCGAATCACACCACGACGGACGCGTCTGAGCAGTGACTCGGATCTCGATTTGAACGCTTCCAGATCGCTCGGGGCGTAATAGATTGCCATGTATCGCAACGTATCGACGATTTCTGTGGCATTCGTGCTCGCTAGAGCGTGATCGCGTAACATCTCCAGTTCGCGTGCGTGCTCATCTGCGAGTGTTGTCTCGATTTCGATAAGTGG
>CAYJNU010000367.1:5361-8383 GCA_964371005.1 uncultured Verrucomicrobiota bacterium
GCTAAAGGTTGACCGAATCAGCAGTACTGCCAGCACGGCGATCACCGCGGAAAGAATCCATACAGACTTCCGACTGGCGGTCTTCGCGGGCAGGGCCTTGTTTTCCGCACTCTCCACCATGTCCTTAAGCTTTCGCCTTCATCACATGAATCTCCCCGCTCGCCAGTTCCAAGATGAAGATTTTGCCCTCGGCATCCACCGCGCCGTCCAAGCCGCCGTAGCTGGTTTGCTCCGCGGCCATGATGGATTCATTCGAGCCTACGTCCTTGAAGAAATCCGGTGCGGCGACGACGCATTCGAACTTGCCCTCCGAGCCGTACACCTTCACCCGCGGCAATCCCTTCTCGAATGTGACGTAGCGGCCATCCTTGAGCATCGCGAGCCCGACCGGGTTGCAGCAGCCGCAGAAACCGTCTATCGCGATTGAGGGCCGGCCCCAGGATAACTCCAGGTCGCCCTCGGGCGTGTAAAGCTCAACGCGATGCCGGCCGGGGTTGTTCACGCGCAGCAAGCCATCCGGCGCAATTACCACGTCGAGGAACGGGCTGGGCAGGATTAGGCCGGGAATTTTCCTTGTGGCATTCTTCTGGCCAATACCGCAGACAAGCTTCCCATCACGGTCGTAGCGATGCACAACGCGATTGCCCGAATCGGCCACGAAGACATCCTTTGCGCCAACGGCGATGCCAGTCAGGAAGGGCTTGCCCTTCGGCGCTTCCCAGGAGGCGAGCTGGCTGCCCTTGGTGTCGCGCACTTCCACATGATCTCGTAAGGCGACAAAGAGCGTTCCGTCTTCAGCCACTGCCACGGCCCGGGCCGGCGCGGGACAGGCTATTTCGTTCAGCGGCGATCCGTCCTTCCCCAGGATGCAGATGCCCGGCGCGGTGGCGAGGTAGATGCGTCCGTCCGGGCCCACGACGATCCGGCGTGGCTCCGGCTGCGGGCACCGAAAGCGCGCCACGCGCTCGTATTTGATGAGCGCCGGGTCCACCTTCCGATACTTGCTGATGTCGTAAGCAAAGGGATCACTGGCGGCGGCGTGGACGTTCGTTTTGGCGAGCGCACCCGCGGCGGTGAGGGCCAGTGCGCTGGCCGTGCCGTGCCGGAAGAACGAGCGCCGGTCGAACTGGGGGAAGGGATCGCGCGGGTTCATGAGCTGGGGGATTGGAGCGCCAGCCGGGCGGCGGGCGCGGGTGGCAATTGACAGAAACTCAGCCGCGCGCAGTCGGCGCAGAAGCGGTTCTTTGCACAACCAGCAGCGGAAGCATCCACACGCTTGCGGACAAAAAGTGAAGCCGCCGTGGCCACCAGCGCCGTCAACGAAAGACAACGCGTCGCCGTGCGGAAGAATTCCCGCCGGTTGGCCATCGCCTCAAACCTGCCGTGTTGCATATCGCGTGTCAGTTTGTCGAGCGGCCATCAGCCACCGCGGGTCGTCCCGGGCGTGCTGGTGCTTCGCGCGCAATCTACGCTCGGTCCGCCCGGGCGACTTGCGCTTTCTTGGCAAAGCTTGGTCTGATTTTGCCGGCGGAAACAAGCGCCTCGCGAACCGGGCTCACTTCGGCGTGCCGACTTCGAGGCAAACCATCTTCGTTAAATCGCGCGCGAGCAGGCGTCCGCCGGCCAGCGCCATGCAACCCCAGGCATCGTGGCCGTTCACCACCTGCGCCGCGCCGAGTTCCTTGTAGCCGCCGGTCGAGGCTTCCACAAGCGTCAGCTTGCCCGTGTCATCCATGACGAAGATCACGTCGCCAGCGAGCAACCACGGGCCGAGACCGAAGTTGGTCTTGGGACCACTGCTCCAGACGACTTTGCCATCCAGGCTCAGGCATACGAACTCGCCGTCCGCGCGCGTGCCGAAGAGATGACCGTTGTGGAGAATCGGCGTGTGCTGCGTGGCGCCGAAGACTTCCGCCGAGAGCCGGAACACGGTCTTGGCCGTGACCTTGCCGCCCTGCTCGCTGAGTTGCAGCATCAGGCAACCGGCGTTGTAGCCGCCCGTGAAGAACACGCGCCCGTCCTCAAATGCCAGCGGCGACGGCACGGTGGCAATGCTGATCTTCCACTCTGTCGAGTCCCAGAGCAGCGCGCCGTCGTTGGCCGAAACCGCCGCCACACCACCGCTGCCGCAGTAAATGTAAACACGCCGATTGCCGAGTTGCATCGGCATGACCGAGGAGTGCGTCATCTTCCAGCCGCGCGGGTTGGGCGTCTGCCAGATAACTTCGCCGGTTTGCAGACTCACTGCCACGAGCAGGTTCGACTTGCCCGCTGGCGCAAAAATAACGCGATCTCCTTCGATCAACGGGCATTGGCCGGCATACCACGGCGGAATCGTCGTGCCGAATTGGCGGACCAGGTCCAGCGACCACTTGAGTTCACCGCTCGTTGCGTCGGCGCAGAGCACGTGGCACTTCGGACCGATGGCGACGACGAGATTGCTTGCGACCGCCGGCACGGTGCGAGACATGCCGTGATTGCGCTTGATCGCGATTGGATAACTGTAACGCCAAATCTCCCGGCCATCCGCCAGCGAGAGGCAACGCAGGGCGTCCTGCTGCTTCTCGCGATCGTAATCCATCAGGTAAACGCGGCCCTGAGAAATCACTGGCCCAGCGTAGCCCTCCCCAACATCCAACGCCCAAACCTGACGAGGCGGCGAGGTGGCCCAGTTGCGATTCAGCGTGATTGCCTCGTGGCTGATGCCGTCGCGGAGTGGGCCGCGGAACTGCGGCCATTCACCGGGGAGATTCGCTGGTTTGCCATCACCGCGGCTGAGTTCGCCACGGAGGACCGGATTGTTCGTCGAGCCACTGCTGGCATCTGGCGCCTGGTCCCTGCCGGGCACGCGTAACTCCAGCTCCAGCGGGTCCCGCGGCCAGAGCCAGAACGCGAGCACCGCCAGCGCGACCAGAGCAAACGCTGTGGAGGCGAGTTTGGCGATGGCACCGGAGTTCATGCGTCAAAGGCCGACAAAAACCCGAAACAACCGCAAGGTCTTGGAGTGCGCCAGTCCTCTGGC
>CAYJNU010000368.1:0-6173 GCA_964371005.1 uncultured Verrucomicrobiota bacterium
GGGGCTTGGCGCCATACTTAAAGTCGGCGCTACGTCGCGGTGGGGCGTTGCATTGATCGTAAAGCGGCATTCCATTCCTTCGGCCTTCAGCCTTCGGGTTTCTTTCGAGCTTCGGATTTCCGATTTCGGTCTTCATCTCGGTGGCACGTTCTGCGGGATGAAATCCTGAGCCGACCCGGGCACGCTGTATTCGTAAGGCCCGCGGAACACTTCCGGCGCGTGCGCGAAGTTGCCGTGTGGTGGCGGTGTGGGCGTCTGCCATTCCAGAGTGGTGGCGTCCCACGGATTGTCGCCATGCGCTTCCTCGCCGCGCCAGATGCTCCAAAACAGATTGATGATGAACGGCACCTGCGCCAGCGCCAGTCCCACCGCGCCCCACAGGATGAAATTGTTCAACCCGAGGATCGTTGCGCTCAGCGTCCCGACGACTTCCGGCGTGTGCAGTTGCGAGTAGTTGATGCCGCCGTCGGACATGCGCCGCAGCATCCCGGCCATGCCCTGCGCGAACATCGGCATGAAGATGACGTTCATGAAGATGAACGAACTCACGAAATGCGTGCGCCCCCAGAACTCGTTCATCCGCCGCCCGGTCAGCTTGGGAAACCAGTAATACACCCCCGCGAACAACGCGAAGATTGTGCCCGGCGCTACGACGTAATGAAAATGCCCGATGACGTAATAGGTGTCGTGCAGGTGGAGGTCCGCCACCGAGAAGCCCAGCGGCAGCCCAGTGAGCCCGCCGATGCCGAACATGGGCAGGAACGCCAAGGCGAACAACATCGGCGTGTTGAAGCGGATCGCGCCGCCCCACAGCGAGATGAAGAAGCACGTGAGAATGATCACCGACGGAATCGAGATGATCATCGTTGTGGTCTGGAAGAAGGACGAAATCACCGTGCCCATTCCGGTCAGGTACATGTGATGCGCCCAGACGATGAACGACAGGAAGCCGATGGTAAGCGCGGAATAGACCAGCGACTTGTAGCCCCAGAGCGGCTTGCGCGTGTTGTTCGCGATGATCTCCGCGACGATGCCCATGCCGGGGAGAATCAGCACATACACCTCGGGATGTGCGAGGAACCAAAACAAGTGCTGCCACAGCAGCGGACTACCGCCGCCGCTGATGTTGGCCAGGTTTCCGCCGACCGCCAGACCCGTCGGCAGGAAGAAACTCGTGCCCGCGACGCGGTCCATCAATTGCATGATTCCGGCGGCTTCCAATGGCGGGAACGCCAGCAGCAGCAAGAAGCCCGTGACGAATTGCGCCCAGACGAAAAACGGCAGCCGCATCCATGTCATGCCCGGCGCGCGCAATTGGATGATCGTGGCAATGAAGTTAACCGCGCCGAGCAGCGACGACGTGATCAGGAGGATCATTCCGATCAACCAGAACGTCTGCCCATCCGTGGGGATCGTCGTCGCCAACGGTGAGTACGAGGTCCAACCCGCCTGCGCGGCGCCGCCGGGGACGAAAAAACTCACGAACATGACGATGCCGCCGAGCAGGTAGGCTTGGTAGCTCGCCATGTTCAGCCGCGGGAACGCCATGTCCGGCGCGCCGATTTGCAGCGGCACGACATAGTTGCCGAACGCACCGAACGCCAGCGGCACGATCGCGAGGAATACCATGATCGTCCCATGCATCGCGCCGAAGGAGTTGTAGAGGTCCGGCGACATGATGCCCTTGGCGGCCGGATTACCGAGCAAGCTCTCCAGCAGTGGCCCGAGCAATGGTATGGGTTCGCCCGGGTGGGCAATCTGCCAGCGCATCATCAGCATCAGGAAGAATCCGAGCAGCAGGAAACACAGCGCCGTGAGCCCGTATTGAATGCCGATGACTTTGTGGTCGGTCGAAAAGATGTAAGTACGCCAGAAGCCCGCGGCCTCGTGGTGTGCCGCGTGGATAGTGGCGTGCCCGTCGTGCGCCTGAACCTGCGTCAATGAGTGAGTGGTCGCCTCCATCGGGTCAATCGTGTCGCAGAGGATGATGGGCCATCACACCTTGTCCAGGGTCAACGCCGCCAGCAGCAGCGGCAGGTAGAGGATGGAAACAAAGAACAGTTGCCGCGCTTTCGCGTCCGACAGCGTGCGCGCAAACTGAACCGCGAACGTCGCGAACGCTCCGCCCAACAGCAGCGCGGCGGCCAAATAGGCCGGGCCCGCAAGATTCAGCCCGAACGGACAAACGCTCACCACCAACAAGGCCAGCGTGAAAGCCACGGACAACCGCGCTGTGCGACGGCCCTCGGGATCAACCTGTGGCAGCATCTTGAAACCCGCGCGGGCGTAGTCATCGCGATACATCCACGCGATGGCGAAGAAGTGCGGCAGTTGCCACAACGCCACGATGCCGAACAGCGCCCAGCCACCCGCGCTCAGTTCGCCGCGCGCCGCCGTCCAGCCCATCACTGGCGGCAGCGCACCGGGGATCGCGCCGACCAGCGTGTTCATCCAAGTCACACGCTTGAGGGGGGTGTAGAGAAACAAGTAGGCGCAAAGTGTGATCGCACCGAGCAAAGCCGTGAGCGGATTGACCAGCAGCGCCAGCCAGAGCAAGCCGCCCACGGCACATGCCACGCCGAAGATCAGCACAGTCTCCGGCTGCAACCGGCCCGAGGGTAACGGGCGCGTGCAGGTCCGCAACATCTGCGCATCTTGACGACATTCGAACAATTGATTCAGCGCCGCCGCGCCACTGGCCAGCAATGCCGTCCCCAGCAGCGCTCGGATCATGAGCCCATAATCCATCGGGGCGTGCGCGCCGAGGTAAAAGCCGACCAGCGTGGTCAACAAGACCAGCGCCGTGAGACGGGCTTTGATGAGATCCGAGAAGACGGCAGCCCGGGAGCGTTCGGCGAACGCGCCGATGGGCAGGGTTTGGGCAGTGGCTTTCACAAAGGGAAGTTATGCAGTTTTGAATAAAATCAAATCTACGCGGCCCGTCTCCCCGTGAATCCCGCAAATGAAAGCGAATCTGCCATCCGGAAGCAGGATGTTTCCGCAACCGGCGGCGACGGAGCGGCGCAACGACAATCCGATCCAGCGCGCGGAGCGTCATGCTTGTTCCGAAGGGCGCGAAGAACCCGGTGGTTTTCCAGCGCACGTCGCCCATCAAGAATTGCACCTACGTCTCTAGCCCGCGGGCCTTCTACACGGCCCCAACGACCCGCACGCCGTGACGATCTCCTGAACGGCTTGGCGTTGCGGCAATGGGGCTGACAGCTCGGCTCCCCAGGCCACGCCATCGTGGCGGGCGCCAGCCAACGCAGTCAGTTCAGTGGGTGCGCGACGGATTCCCGGGCGGGCCCAGGCACGTCTTGCAGCAAACGCAACCGGTCATTACGCTCTCGCGGGTGTGGAGCGTAATGAAGTCGGCTTTTTGTGGGGCCATGCTATCGGTGGCGTTTGTCTCAGTGGGTGTGGCTCAGGACGCGGTGTCTGCAGCCGTCCCTGACGCGGGATTGCTGCATCGGGCGTTCAGCCTCAAGGACGCCGAGGCTTTTCGCGAACCCGCGCGGGTCTTCCATCCCGAGACCTGGTTTCACTTCATCGGTGGCAATGTGGCGACGCAAGGCATCACGGCGGACCTGGAGGCGATCGCGGGCGCAGGGATTGAAGGCGTCCAGCTTTTTCACGGGCAATTCGGCGGACCGTGGCCCAGAGTGGAGCCGCAGATCAAATGCCTCAGCACGTCGTGGGACGGGGCGGTACGCCACGCGGCCGAAGAATGCCAGCGCCTGGGCCTGCGCTTCACGATGCAGAACTGCCCGGGCTGGGCCATGGCCGGCGGACCGTGGATCACGCCGGACAAGGCGATGCGGCATCTGGTGTGGAGTCGCACCGACGTGACGGGTGGCAACGATCTCAGCCTCTCCCTGCCGCAGCCGCAACCCAGCCAGGAGCCGTGGCGCGACTATCGCGAAGTCGCGGTGCTGGCCTTTCCGACTCCGGAAGGGGACACGGGCAAGGCTCTGGTGCCGGCGTCGGTTAAAAGCAACCGCGGAGAACTGCCCTGGGAGAAGTGCCTGCGACGGGAATCAGGCGGGCAAATCGTTTTGGAACCTGGCGCGGAGCCGGTTTGGTTGGAAGTCACATTCGACGAGCTGCGAACACTGCGCACAGTGGAATTCCCGTCGGTCCAGGGATTCAATCATAGCTGGTGCTACGTCCCCGGTGTGACGGTCACGGTGCAGGCGGTTTTGCCGGAGGGATTGCGCGAAGTGGCACGGCATGAGATGCCGGAGAGCAATTGGCAGGACAACCAGCCGATTACGCTGGCGTGCTCGGAAGTTCCGTCCCGGACGTACCGGATCACCATCGAGCACCAGCACACGATGACGCTCCCCTACCTGCAGCTCTTCACGACCGCGCGAAAGAACAACTGGGAAGCAGAAGCGGCGTTCACCCTGCGCGCCCTGGATCGCGCGCCACATCCGCAGCAATCGAAGGCGGCTTGGATTGACCGCGCGCGTATCGTTGATCTGACCGATCACCTGGATGCCCAAGGGACGCTCCAGTGGAAGGCGCCGCCCGGTCGCTGGACGGTGCTGCGCTGGGGTCACGTAAACTCAGGCAAGCGCAACGGCCCGGCCCCGCCCGAGGGAACCGGGTGGGAGTGTGACAAACTTTCGCCGGTGGGGGCGGAGACTCACTTCGCCGGATACATCGGCCGGCTCTCCGGCAAAGACGGCCCGGTCGGTGGCGGCTTGTTGCAGGGCATGCTGATGGACAGTTGGGAATGCGAGACGCAGACCTGGACGCCGGGCCTGGATTCGGAATTCTCACGGCTGCGGGGTTATCAACTGCGATCGTGGTTCCCGGCACTCGCCGGCTACGTGTTGGATGACCCCGAGACCACGACGCGCTTCCTGCGCGATTGGCGAGCGACCATCAACGATTTGGTGGTGACCAACTTCTTCGGACGTATGGCCGCGTTGGGACACCGCAACGGATTGACGATTTCGTTCGAGACGGCCTCGGGGGATGTCTTCCCCGGCGACATCCTGGAGTACTACAAATACGCCGACGTGCCGATGTGCGAATTCTGGCAGCCCCGGTCCGAAGCCTATGTCGGCAGTTTCGATTTCAAACCCGTCAAACCCTGCGTCTCGGCCGCCCGGATGTACGGCAAGCCCCGCGTGGCTGCCGAGGCCTTCACTTCGTTCGATCTGACTTGGAACGAACATCCGGGCTGGCTCAAGAGCATTGCGGATCTCCATCTCGCCGAAGGCGTGACTCACCTGGTGTTCCACACTTACACCCACAACCCGCGCACCGATTGGCTGCCACCCGGCACTTCGTTCGGTTCGGGAATCGGCACGCCATTCTTGCGCGGTCAAACCTGGTGGCCGCACATGCGCGAGTTCACGGCGTATCTGGCGCGCTGCGGCTATCTGCTGGAACGCGGGCGACCCGTTTCGGACGTGCTCTGGTATCTGGGCGACGAGCAGGATCACAAACCGCCGCAGAATGCGCCGTTCCCGGCCGGCTACCGGTACGACTACTGCAACCCGGATGTCCTCCTCAACCGGTTGTCGGTGCGGGATGGTCGGCTCGTTACGCCGGAGGGATTGCGCTATCGCGCACTCTGGCTGCGCGATTGCCCGCGGATGTTGCCGGAAACCCTGGAGCGCATGGTGTCGCTCGTGAAGAAGGGCGCCGTGCTGGTCGGAGCACGCCCGCAGGGACTCGCAACGTTGAGCGGCGGTGCGCGCGCGGAGAAACGCTTTCGCAAGGCCGTCGAGGTGTTGTGGGGCGCGAATGCGAACGGAGTGCGGCGGGTGGGGAAAGGAAGCGTGATCTCCGGGATGCCGTTGGGCGCGGCGCTGGCAAGGCTTGGCATCCAACCCGACGTCGAGGGTGAAGGCGTGGTCTGGACACATCGGCAGGCGGATGGAACGGATTGGTATTACGTGGCGGCGCCCACTCCGCAAGGATTTCGCGGAACGCTTCGCTTTCGTGCGCTCGGGGCCGTCGAGTTTTGGGATCCGATAACCGGCGCTGCGTCACCCGCGGGTGTGGTGCGCCGGGAAGGGAAAACGAGCTTGGTTGCCATGGATCTTCCGCCGTCCGGCTCGGTCTTTGTGGTGTTTCGGCAAACTGGCCCGAGCAGGTCAAACCGTATTACTCGGGTGACGCATGATGGGGCGACCGTGGCGCATGCTCAGTCACCT
>CAYJNU010000368.1:6183-8280 GCA_964371005.1 uncultured Verrucomicrobiota bacterium
CTTGGGTGGCAACCACCGGATCGCAGGTGGTTTCGGCCAGCTACGGCGATCCCGCAAATCCCACTCGCCGGATGGATGTGGCCGATCTGGTCCGCCAGGACCTTTCGCGCGGCGTGACCCCCATCACGCCTCAGAATGCTTGGGCAGGGCGCGACCCCGCATTGCAGACGCGAAAGAAGCTGTATGTCGTGATGCGCTGGGCAGGTGGGCAGGAGGAACACCTTGAGACCTGGGAAGGCGAACCTTTGTCACTGGGGAATCCGGTTTCCACGCCACACCCGGCGTGTGAAGTCTTGGATGGTGGCGACCGCCTGTTGGCTTGGGAACCGGGCGTTTACGCTGTGACTCGCGAAGACGGCGCCACATCAAGCTGGAAAACCCATGCGCCACGGAGCATTCCAGTAGAGGGTCCTTGGCGCTTGGCTTTCCCTGCCGGGTGGGGCGCGCCCGAGGTGGTGCGTGTGGACAAGCTGACGTCCTGGACGGAACTCGACCTTTCGCCCGAAGCACGTGCGTTCTCCGGCACCGCTACCTACACCACCGAGTTCACCTTGGACCAACTCCAGCCCGGCTCGCGCGTGGAACTGGATCTGGGTCGCGTGGCGGTCATTGCCAGCGTGCGCCTCAATGGCGAGCTGGCGGGCAACGTCTGGTCGCCACCCTACCAGGTGGACCTGACCCGCTGGGCGAAATCCGGGGTCAACCGCCTGTCCGTGGAAGTGACCGACACTTGGTTCAACCGCTTGACCTACGATGCGGGGTTGGACGAAGCGGCTCGCAAGACGTGGACGATCGGTGGCCCCGCCAAAGGCAGAGCACCGGTGCCCGCGGGCCTTTTAGGTCCGGTCACAGTGCGCGTTGGTCAAACATTGGGCGCGGACGCCGCCCGGTAGCAGAGAAGTCCCACCGAGCGAGAGCGATGATACCCAACATCACAACCCGGCCGGCCAGCCCTTCCGATCTTCGGGAGATCAATGCGATCTTCAACTACTACGTGGCTCACTCGACGTGCGTGTGGACAACGACCCCCTGCTCTGAAACCGAGCGGCAGGCGTGGTACGCGGAGCACGGCGGGAACATGCCTGTCATCGTCGCTGAGCGCGACGGGAAGATCGTAGGCTGGGGCGCGCTTTCGTCGTTTCGAACCGCGTACACGCAAGCCGGCACCCTGGAGGACTCCGTCTATGTTCATCACTATTTTCACCGCCAGCGAATCGGGAGCTGTCTCTTGACGAACCTGATTGAGTCCGCCCGCCGAAATGGTCTTCACTCGATCCTGGCGAACATCTCTGCCGACCAAACCCCGAGCATTCGATTGCATGAGAAGTTCGGCTTTCAGAAAGTCGCGCACCTGCATCAAGTCGGCCGGAAGTTCAACCAATGGTTCGACGCCGTGTATCTTCAACTCCGGTTGGCTCAGGGTGACCTGGCAGAGGCCGCAGTTGATAACTGCTGACGGGGACGTCGCGGAACGACACGGGTAAACGGGAAGCGATGCCCCGTTGAAGAAGCGTTTCGGCGCTTCGGACGCATGCTTGCGTCCGGCTGCTTTGATCCTAGCATGGGCTGCGTGAGCACCGGTTGTACATCTCATCCCTCCAGTCCGCCAACTTCAGGTGATACGTCGTGTCGTTCCATCTTCGTCACTACGCAGTGGTCTGTCGTGCTCACGGCCGGGCGCAGCGACACCACGCGTGCGCAAGAGGCGCTTTCACGGTTGTGCGAAACCTACTGGTATCCCCTCTACGCCTACGTGCGCCGGCGCGGGCATTCGCCGGAGGACGCACAGGATTCGACCCAGGAGTTCTTCGCCCGGTTGCTGGCGGGCCATTGGGTGGGCGACGCGGATCGTGCGAAGGGCCGCTTCCGCACCTTCCTGCTGACGGCGCTGAATCGCTTCCTGGCCAACGAATGGGACCGCGCCCGTGCGCAGAAACGCGGCGGTGGCGCCGCGGCCGTGCCGCTCGACACCACACTGGCCGAAAGTCGTTACTGCGCCGAGATGCAGAATGCCCTGACGCCGGACCGGCTCTATGACCGTCAATGGGCCATGACGCTGTTGGACCGGGCGCTGACCCGCTTGGAAGCGGAGCATCA
>CAYJNU010000369.1:0-8276 GCA_964371005.1 uncultured Verrucomicrobiota bacterium
CCAGACAACGCAACTATAATACGTTATTGTATTTATGACCATTGGTACTAAGCTACAGAAGATTTCAGTTGAGGAAGCTCGCCTCAAGTTCCGCCACTTGGAGTTGAACGGTCCTGAGGAAGGATGCAATGGCATCCAGATCACCTTGTTCGACGATGAGGCATCAGTCACCGTTCCATTCTGGCATGAAGGCAACAAGGCAGCGGAGACATTTCGGGAGATTTGGAGTTACTTGGAGATTATCTGTCGAGAGGCAGGCTACCTGATTTACGATCCACAGGTTGACCGTGTTTTCGACGCATCCGCGGGCTTCGACGACGCACTGGCATGCTACACCGGGACGATGCAGCAAATACGCAAGACATTGCCAGGTGATAGTGCGAAGAGGAGACCCTGGTGGAAGTTCTGGTGAGGGGGAAGTTCAGGTTCGCAAACATGCTGCGGCGTCGCCTCGTGGGCCGTTCGGATCGAACGAGAGAGTTATCGAAGCTGAATCCTCCAGCACGATACCGTAAACACGTTGCTCCAAAGAAAAGTCTAGCCCCATGAGTTCACCCAATCCGCCCGCCGGCGAACGCCGGTTTCCCGACCTCTACCACGACGCCTTGCGCAAGGTGGTGATGGCCCTGGCCTACGTGGCTTGCGCGGACTTGGTGGTCACGCGCGCGCCGGCGATGACGAGCTTCAGACTGCTCGCGCGAAAGCCGTACTCCCGCTTGTTTTGCCTCCGAGCGACTCCTATGCTTCGGCCATGACACTGACGCTCAGTGAAGATCTGGTGCAAGCGACCCGGCTCGCCGAAATGGACCGGCTCAGCTTCCAGCATTTGCTCGCCAGCCGGGGCATCCCGGTGCATTACGGGGAAGCCGGTTACGCCGAAGACCTCCGCACCCTTTCCCAACCCGCCGGCGTGTGACGGTCGTCAGCAACACCTCGCCGCTCCGATGAGGCCTCTGTGACTTGAACATGTCTTACTCGGCGAACATGCGCGATGCCCGTAATGATCGGTTGCCTCTACGCCACCGCATTTCGCACTTGCGTTCTTGTGCCCTGCACATGGGCTACAAGTATGGAGTGCCCAGATCAGTTGTCTTGGAACGAATCGAGATTAAACCCGAGTACGCGGATGATGAGTTGCCTTCCCCGGATGCGGTCTTAAGGGCGGCGGACTTGCTCGACCGCATAAAGCGCGAGGGACTGGATGCCGTCTAGCCGTCTCGCATAACCATGAATTCATCCAATCCCCCCGCCGGCGAACGCCGGTTTCCCGACCTCTACCATGACGCCTTGCGCAAAGTGGTGATGGTTCTGGCCTACGTAGCTTGCGCCGCCTTGATGGTCATGGTCATCGTCACGAGCATCGAGGTGGTGCTGCGCATCTTCCGCCTCACCATGACTGGCGCGTATGACATCGTGAAGATCGCTGCCACGCTGACCATGGCCGCCGCGCTGCCGTACACCACGGCGATCAAAGGCCACGTCGCGATCGAGTATTTCTTCCACAAGCTGGGCCGGCGCGGGCGCGTGGTGGTGGACACCTTGATGCGCGTCTCGGCGATGGCGCTTTTCAGCCTGCTGGCGTGGGGTTGCGTGGACTACGGGAATTCGCTCCGCGCCAAGGGCGAGGTCAGCATGACGCTGCAACTGCCGATTTTCTGGTTGCCCTACACGCTCGCCGCGTCGTGCGCGCTGGTGGTGCTGATCAAGGTTTATCACCTGACCCACCCTGGCAAATCGCTCCTCCAGCCATGACAACGCAACGGATTCAGAGCGACGGTAGTGGCGCAAGCTTGCAGCTTGCGGGGGTGCCGGCAACCTTTCAGGTTGCCGTGAGTGGCGAGGTCCACACGCATCGTAATGTCAACCCACTGCCAAGCTGGAAGCTTGGCGGCACGGTCGCAAGCTGCAAGCTTGCGCCACTACGCTGGCCATGACACCCACCCAAGCTGCACTCGTCGGTTTTATTTTGCTGCTGGTGTTGCTCGCCGGCTCGATGCCGGTGGGCTTCGTCATGGCGGTCGTTGGACTTGTGGGCTTCGCCATTGTCGTGTCGCCGCAAGCTGCCTTCAGCATGGCGACGATTGATCTGTACACGACGTTCTCCGACTACAATCTCACCACCATCCCGCTGTTCGTGCTGATGGGGCAAATCGCCTTTCACACCGGCATCAGCCGCGGGCTGTTCCATGCGGCGTATCACTGGATGGGGCGGTTGCCGGGCGGCTTGGCGATGTCCACAGTCGGCGCCTGCACAGCGTTCGGGGCAATCTGCGGGAGCGGGCCAGCGACGTCGGCCACCATCGCCTCCGTGGCGTTGCCGGAGATGCGGCGCTACAAGTACGACATGTCGTTGGCGACCGGTTGCGTAGCGGCGGGTGGCGGCATTGGCATGTTGATCCCGCCCAGCATCGTCTTCATCGTCTATGCGATCCTCACCGAGCAATCCATCGGCAAGCTGTTCGTGGCGGGCGTCGTGCCGGGGCTGATGATCGCGCTGCTGTTCTGCGCGGTCATCTGGTTTCAATGCGTTCGCAACCCCGAGCTCGGCCCGCGCGGGCCGGTGTTTACATGGAAGCAGAAGGTTGCGTCGCTAGGAGGTGTCTGGGAAACCCTCGTTTTGTTTGCGTTGGTGATGGGCGGGATGTTCGCCGGCTTCTTCACCGCCACGGAAGGCGCGGCCATCGGTGCGGCGGGGACGCTGCTCATCGCCTTGACCAAGCGGCAGCTCACGTGGAAGAAACTGCTCCAGTGCCTGAACGAATCTATCCGCACGTCCTGCATGGTGATGACCATCGTGGCCGGTGCGATCATCTTCGGGAAATTCCTGGCGGTGACGCAGGTGCCGGCCAACCTCGCTTCGTGGCTGACCGGCCTGTCGCTGCCCGGTTGGTGCATCATCGGATTGATCATCATTTTCTACCTCATCGGCGGCTGTTTCCTGGACGCGCTCGCGCTCGACATCCTGACCATCCCGATCTTCTATCCCGTGATCCTCGCGCTCGGTTACGACATCATCTGGTTCGGCGTGATGATCGTGGTGGTGACGATGATGGGCGTGATCACACCGCCGGTGGGCGTTTGCGTGTATGTCGTCGGCGGCATGGCGCGCGACGTGCCGCTGGAGAAGATTTTCCGCGGCAGCATGCCGTTCCTCTGGATGCTGGTGCTCGCCGCCATCCTGCTCACCGCGTTTCCGCAAATCGCCACATTCCTCCCCGATCTGATGGGGAAGTAGCTGAACTTGCCATGAATCGTTCAAGTTCCCGCAAGGGCTTGGACTGCGCCAGCCCTCTGGCGCTTTCCGTGCGAGTGCTGCGGTTTCCAAAGCGCCAGAGGGCCGGCGCAGTCCAAGACGCTGTCGCGATGTCCGAAACCGAGCTGGCGCACTTGTCGCCAAACCAGATGCCTTGAATTTGCCCATGAACCCCGCACCCCATACTGACACTCGTTTCAAACGCATTCTGTTCTGCACCGACTTTTCCGAGAGTGCCGACGCGGCGTTCGAGTTTGCGCTCGACGCCACGGTGCGCCGGCCCGGCTCGACGCTGATCCTGTTGCACGTGATCCACGAGCCCGACGCGCAATTCTGGAAGTCCTACATCAACGAAGTGGACAACGTGGACGCCGACGCGAGGAGGGTGATTGATGAGAAAGTCGCCACGGCCTACCGCTCACGGTTGCCGGCGGGCGTGGAAATGCAAGTGGAATTTCGCATCGGCCCGGACGCGGCGACCATCCTGGAGTATGCCAAGGCGAACGGCGCTGATCTGATCGTGCTTGGCCGCCACGGTCACAGTAGCATGGGCAAGGCGTTGTTCGGCAGCGTGGCCGAGAAGATCGTGCGCAAGGCGGACTGCGCGGTGTTGGTTATCCCGTTGCACTACGCGAAGCCTGCGCCCTGAAGCCCACAGACTGAATCGTGCCGAGGTGCTGTGGGCAACTGCCGGAGAACATCCGCCCAGGCATGACAGGCTGGTTTGCGCTGTGAAACCAACCGCGTCGGATTGACTCAGGCGTGCTTTACGAGCATCCTACTTCGGCATGAGAAATCGAAATCGCAATCATTTGCGCGTTATGGTGCTGAGACTATCCGGCGTTTTGAACCAGAGGCACCGATACGATTCTGTTTCTCAATTCGCCCTCGAATCTGACTCAACATGCACCCCGTTGTTTCCAAGTCTCGCCTGAGCCCCAATGTTACCCGACTCGATGTGGTGGCGAAGCGCATCGCTGAAATCCGTCAAGCCGGCCAGTTTGTCATCGTGCAGCGGGGCGGCGACGCGGAACGTATCCCCCTGACCATCGCGGACGCGAATCCGCAAGCCGGCACGATTGCCCTCGTCATTCAGGCGGTGGGCAAGAGCACCCGGGAACTGGTGGCACTGGAGCCGGGCGATGCGATTGCCAATATCGCGGGTCCGCTCGGCCATCCCACGGAAATGATCGCGTCCGGCCGGGCGCTCTGCATTGGCGGCGGCGTGGGCACGGCGGTGGTGCATCCGATCGCCCAAGGGTTGCAGCGCCGAGGCGTGGCGGTGTTGAGCATCATCGGCGGACGGTCAAAGGAATGGGTGATCTTCGAAGAAGAATTGCGACGACTCGGAGAGGTGGTGGTCTGCACCGACGATGGCAGCTATGGCCGCAAAGGGTTTGTGACCGACGCGGCCAAAGAAGCGCTGAGCCACGGCGGCGTTGACATCGTTTATGCCGTAGGCCCGGTGCCGATGATGCGCGCCGTGGTCAACCTGACGAAACCGCTGGGCGTGCGCACGATTGTTTCGCTGAACCCGGTGATGGTGGACGGCACGGGCATGTGCGGCGGTTGCCGGGTGGACATTGGCGGCCAGACCAAGTTCGCCTGCGTGGACGGGCCGGAGTTCGACGGACACCAGGTTGACTTTGATTTGCTGATGGACCGGCTGAGCACCTACCGGGAGTTCGAGCAAGCGGCGAACGCCCAATGCAAAGACGGCGCCTGCAAGATCGGCCTGAGCTGACGTTGCCCACCTGCCATTTCACCCACGCTCCGCGATTTCAATGACGTCGAAACTATCCACCAAACAACGCCTGCAAATTGACCGGCAGAAGATGACCGAGCAGGCTCCACTCGTTCGCAACGCCAACTTCGAAGAGGTCAATCTTGGTTTGCCCGAGAAGGTCGCCTTGCTCGAAGCCGAGCGGTGCATCCAATGCAAGGATCCCAAATGCGTCACCGGTTGCCCGGTGATGGTTAACATTCCCCGGTTTCTCGATCTTGTTTCCCAGGGCGACATGAAAGGCGCAGCGCAGTCCCTGTTGGCTGACAATGCGCTGCCGTCTGTCACAGGCCGCGTGTGTCCGCAGGAGACGCAGTGCGAAGCCGAGTGCATTCGCGGGCACAAGGGCTTGCCGGTGGCCATCGGCTATCTGGAACGATACGTCGGCGATTGGGCCCGAGGGCACAGCGATGGACAATCGCTTCAACTCGTAGCACCCAGCGGTAAGAAGGTCGCGGTGGTCGGCTCCGGCCCGGGCGGGCTCACGGCCGCGGGTGAACTGGCGAAGTTGGGTCATGAGGTGACCATCTTCGAGGCGTTGCACAAGCCAGGCGGCGTGCTGGTTTATGGCATCCCGGAATTCCGCTTGCCGAAGAAGATCGTCGAGGCCGAAGTGGCGCGGCTGGAACAGGCGGGCGTGAAGATCGTCTGCAATACGGTCATAGGCCGAACCTACACGGTGCAGGAATTACGCGAGCAGTTTGACGCGGTGTTCATCGCCAACGGCGCCGGGTTGCCGGTGTTCATGAATGTGCCCGGAGAGAACTTCAAGGGCGTCTATTCCGCGAACGAGTATCTCACCCGCGTGAATCTGATGTCGGCGTATCAGTTCCCGCGATCCGACACGCCGGTGCTCAACGGCAAGCGCGTGGCTACGGTCGGCGGCGGCAATGTGGCCATGGACTCGGCGCGCACGGCCAAGCGGCTGGGGGCGGAGGCCTCGATCGTGGTCTATCGCCGGACCCGCAAAGAGATGCCAGCGCGGGCGGAGGAAATCCACCACGCGGAAGAGGAAGGGCTTCAGTTTGAGTATCTGGTGGCGCCGATCGAAGTGGTCGGAAACGAGAAGCGTTGGGTCACCGGGCTGAAATGCGTCCGCATGCAGTTGGGCGAACCGGATGCGTCGGGACGTGCGCGGCCGGTCACCATTCCCGGTTCGGAATTTGTCATTCCCTGCGACGTCGTGGTGGTGGCGATCGGCACCCGCGCGAATCCGTTGCTGACCGCTACTTGTCCGGAGTTGAAGCTGAACAAGTGGGGCAACATCATCGCAGACGAAAACGGCATGACGAGTCTGCCGGGCGTATTTGCGGGGGGCGATATTGTGCGCGGAGCCGCGACCGTGATCCTGGCGATGGGTGACGGCAAGCGAGCCGCCAAAGCGATGGATAGCTACCTTCGGAACGCGGAAACCAAGCCTTAACCATCGCCTCCGCGCGCTGCCTCCGGTGGATCAACGGGGAGTGGGGCTTGAGGCGGGGGCAGCCTGCAGCTTCAGCCGCAGTTCCTGGATTTGGCTTTCGATGACCGCGGGCTGAGGGGTAACGGTTTTGAGCCGCAGGGAGTATTCTATCGCTTTGCGGTAGTTACCTTCCCGCTCCTCCAGCCGGGCCAGTCGGGTCAGGATTTGTTCCAGCATCAGTTTGTCAGGCTCTGGCTTTCCGGCCTCGATCTTCTCCCATTTGCGCAACGCCATTTCCCATACGTTGCGGGCGCGTGCCGTGTCGTGGCGGTCCTGGTCGAGGAGGCGTCCGAGCTCATACAGAAGCTCAGAGCTGTCCGGGTTGGCCCGCAAGCCGTCGTGCAAGAACTTCTCGGCTTCGTCAATCTTGCCCAGCGTGGCCCGCAGCCAGTAGGAGGCAACGACATAGGTCTCGATCTGCTGTGGGTCGAGTTCTGCGGAGAGCTTCAGCCAAGGGAGAATCTCGCGCTCCGACCCTTTGCCGGAGAGATGCTTGTGCTCCGTGATCCGGAACTTGCGCCCGAACCGATCCAACCAATCTCTTGGCTCGTTGAAAGCATCGTGGTCATCATGGTCGTCATGCGCGTCCTCCGTGGTCCCCTCGTGCGTTCCGCCCGCGTGTTCGTCGTGACCCTTTAGATGGTCTTCACACTGGAGCTTGGCTTGATCGAAGATAGACGGGTAATAGCCACCATGGTAATAGACATCAGCTTTGATGAAGAAATGATTGGCAAACATCCGGCGACCATCACCGAGCAGGACTTTGAGCATCGTGTCGGCTTGGGCGCGTCGGCCCCGCCAGGCCAGGGAACGCGGTTGCAGCACTGCGGCGAGGCTGAAGCACGCGCTCAACAGCAGCAGGAGCGTCAAGTAATTCAGTCGTCGGCTCATACGGACAACGACTTGCGGCAGAACGCCCACGCGGCGGCGACCAGGAAGAAGGCTGCGTAGGCGGCGGCATAAAGCGTCGCCAGCAGGCAATCCAGCCAGCCGATGGCTGGCTGGTCGTGGATCACCAGATCGCGTACGTCGAAGAATTCCAGGTGCGGGATCGCGAAGTAGATCGTGTAGAGCAGGCTCGAAGCGGGCTCGGACAACTGGAGTGCGACCGTGTTGAGATGGCCGCCGACGAGCAAGATGCCCACCACGACGATGAAGCAGATCGTGGTATTTGCCGAGGACGCGCTAAACAGGATCGAACCCAGCATCGCCAGGCCAATCACCACCGCCAGCATCATCCAGTGCAGCCACATCGCCTGGATATAGTTCGCGAGCGGCCATTGGCCCTCCCGCGAACAGCTCACGATCGTGAAGAAGGCGTAGAACACCACGAGCGCCAGGCCGCTGGCCCACCAGCAGCCGAGGAATTTCCCGAAGATGACCTGCCCGCGCGTCACCGGTTTTGCCAGCAGCGGGAAGATGGTCCGGCTCTCCCGCTCCGCCGGAAGCTGCCGGGCGGTGGTCACGATGGCGATGACCAGCGACGAAATCCAGATGAGCAGCAGGCAAATCTCCTTCAGATAGCGGACAATTTTGTCGTCGTTGAACAGATTCACCGACGCGAGCAGGAGCGTGATGACTGCCGTGAGCACGAACAGGACGTAGAAATCCTTGCGGCGGTAAAGCTCCTTGATGACGACCTGGGCAAGCGCAAGCAACGTGTTCATACGACAGATTGCAGTTGGTAGCCGATAATCTTGAGAAAGATTTGCTCGAGATTGGCCTGATGTTCATGCACCAAATCGCTGACCTTGCCTTCCACCTTGAGTTGTCCCTGG
>CAYJNU010000370.1:0-8264 GCA_964371005.1 uncultured Verrucomicrobiota bacterium
GTGATCGGATGGCAGTCACGTCAGCGCCCCTTCTCGGGGGGAATGCCAGGTGGAATCTTCGACCAGCTCTACCTCGCGGCCACATCACCGAAAGCGGAGCATACTGCCGCGCTGCTCGGTTCGGCTTCCGCTGCCAATCGCGCCCGATAACATACCTCCGCCTCGGGCGAAGATTCCAAGGCGACCCAGAAGTCACGGCGTCTCGAATGGCCCAACGCCTGGCAGTGCCCTTCGTCCTGATATTCCCCGCTGACAAACCCTTCCGAGCAAATCGCCCTTCGCGTCGCCCGCCCGGGCCGGCCCCACGGTCAGAGAAATGCGGCGATGCTGCCCGGTTTCCATACCTCAATCGCCGCGCACCCGCGCGATCCCCCGATCCGGGGCAGCTTGAATTGGGCAGACACGGCTGAGGGGGAAGAGCGCCCGCGAGCCCAAACCTACAAAGGCTCCGCGGTATTGTAGATGCGCAACGGAGCAAAATCGGATTGCATTGACGCCGCACACGTCACTTGGTAGCTATCCGGCGTAAAGCATGGCTTGGCGTCGGTCAGAACACGGTGTCCTATGAGAACGATTCGAACGATAGCTGCGATGGCCGCCCTGCTCTCTCTGGGGGCTGGCCCCATCTTTGTGCATGCCGCGGAAGAAGACGGTGTCGCCATTGCCCTCGTCTACGACACCTCCGGCAGCATGAACGAGACGGTGCGCGACTCCAATGGCCGGCAGACGCCCAAGTTCCGCATCGCCAATCGCGCGCTCGTGGCCATCGCCAACCGCATCCAGGCCTTCACGACCAACAGCACCGGCGAGCCGCGCACGATCCACGCCGGCCTGTTTGTGTTCTCCACCGACGGCGGCCGCGCAGCTTTGCCGTTCGGCCCGTTCGACTGCGCTGCGCTGACCAATTGGGCCAGGGGCTTCTCCACGCCGGGCGGCAGCACGCCGCTGGGCAATGCCCTCACGCCGGCCTGTCGCGCGGTGCTGGACTCGCGCCTGACCCGCAAGCACGTCCTCGTCATCACCGACGGCGTAAACACCGTTGGCCCCCAGCCTACCGTCACGCTCCCCACCCTGCTCAAGGAAGCCGACCAGAAGCTGACCAGCCTCGGCGTCCATTTCGTCGCCTTTGACGTGGATGCGAAGGTGTTCGCCGGCGTGAAGAAGCTGGGCGCGACCGTTCTGGGCGCTGCCGATGAAGCCCAGCTCAACACCCAGTTGGAATTCATCCTCGAAACCAAGATTCTGCTCGAAGCCGAAGAACCAGCGAAGAAGTAGCGACCAACGCCAAACGGAATGCAGACACGTCAAACAACTTGGGAGTGCGATGCCCCCGGACCGCGGGCGGTCCCCCGCCCGCAGCACGTCCAACCACAGCAGGCCATCGGCTGTTCCCTGCGTTGTCCCGCCCTCCACCTGCTGCGACCGGGGACCGGTCGCGCTCCTCAACTCCGTAGCGGCGTCTCGGCAGAGCGCCGCGATTATTCGTCGCCTTCATTCGCGTTCATTCGCGTGATTCGCGGGAATTTCCAAACCAAACCTTAACCACCCCCAAACCTATGTTCAGAGCCATCAAACGCCTCTTCATCTGGCTCGGCCTTGCTGCCGAGAAAGCCACCGAAACTGACGCCATCAACCAGGCCGTCGTCGAGCGCGGCATCCGCGACTCCAAGGCCAAGGCCGATAAGGCGCATTACGCCAACGGCCAGCTCGCCGGGCAGGTCGCGCTCCTGAAAGACCAGGTCAAGCGCCAGGCCCGCAAGAAGGAGGAACTCGAAAGCCTCGTCCAGGCCGCCGTCGCCGCCAACGACGAGGCCAACGGCGCCGCCTATGCCGAGGAACTCGCCGCCCTGGAGGCCGACCTCAAGGAAAACCAGGACCAGCTCGACAACCTGGAGCAACTCTACAAGCAGAACACCGAGATCATCGCCCAGAGCCTGCGCGAGATTCAGAAGTTCGAGCGCGACTTCGAGGCCACCAAGGCCAAGGTCGCCATCGGCCGCTCGCTCGAAAACCTCGCCGGCATGATGAAGTCCTCGATCACCGAGTTGCAGGGCATGATGGGTGGCGAACTCTCGCAATCCATGCAACAACTCCGGCAATCCGCCGCCTCGGGCGAGGGCCAGATGCGCGCCACGCTCGACCTGGCGAAGGAAATGGGCGCGGGCATTTCGCGCCAGCAGGAGGCCCGCAAGATGCGCGGCAAACTGCTCTTCGACGAATACAAGAAGAAGATGGGCATGGTGCAACCCGAAGCCGCCGCCACCCAGCCCGCCGCCAAACCGGCGGAGCGACAGAAGATCGCGGAGTAGGCTGCTGGCCGCGTGAACATGTCCTCGAACTTGAAGAACTCAGTGCTTGCCGGAGTCGCGGACACATTCTCCTCAGCAGGCTTTCGCAAGTGTGGCAACGCATTCACGCGGACATGCAACGATGTTGTCCAGCTTGTGATGCTCCAAGCGAGTTCAACCAGTACGGCCTCACAGTTACGCTTGACAATGAATCTTGGCGTTTGGCTTCCAACACTTGCTGGCGGAAGTGAGAAGCCGGACATCTGGTCTGCGCACTGGCGACAACGCATCGGCACTCTGATGCCGGATCGTGCAGATCGGTGGTGGGATGTGGCATCGGAAACCGAGGGCGGAACTGTCGCGATGGAACTGAACGCAGCACTCAAAGATTATGGGTTTCCCGCGCTTCAAGCCGTTTCAACGACTAGCGCATTGGTTCAGTTGTGGAGGTCAGGACAGTCGCCTGGCCTCACGGAGCGTCAAAGAGAGCGTTTTCTTGCTCGTCTCACAAATGACCACAACGGCTAACCACAGCAGTCTCCAGTTCTATGTGGGCATGTCCTAAGTGCGGTGAGCAGCACGATGACCAGTTCGACTCGTGTTGGAAGTGCGCTGGTTTGTCCAGCGCGCCGAGTGGGGTGCCTTCTCCACAGGCAGACCCGCTGTGCTGCCCCAGATGTCCAGCGACTCTGGATTACGTCGGCACGAGGAAATTTCACGAGGGGACGAAATGGGGGCTTCTCGGAGATCTTGGAGAGTTGTTCGTCAATCGTGAGAGTTTTGACGTTTATGTTTGTCCGCGATGCGGACGGGTCGAGTTCTTCGTGGATGGGATTGGAGAGGAGTTTAGGCCATGATGACGTTGGCTATCACCCGATCTAGTTGCTCGTCCCGACCGTGGGCGCCGTGGGCGCATGGAAAATACCGGGAGAGGATTGCCAGCCAGCGTGCGAGGTCGCGAAGCGTCTGGACTGCGGTGGCTTTAACACCGCTTTCTCCGAGACAAGAGCCGCGACCGCCCGGCCCGCCGCCAAACTGGCGGAGCGATAGAAAAACGCGGAGTAGTGTTTTCGAGAAATTCGGGGGTAACTCTGTCAGCATCGTATGAATGGCTTCTACATCTTAGTCACCATAGCCACCGGGTTGTGGTTGGTGAGTCTCATCTGCGCGGGGCTCGCCATTGCTTTCGGCTGGCGCGCCGCTGCTCACCGGTTCTGGGCCTCTATCGTTTTGGCGATTGCGACATTGGTGATGGGGTGCGTCGGACTTCGCCTGCACATCACGTACTCGCGAACCGTAAACGGCCATGGATGGAGCATTGACTCCAAGTGGTTCTTCGTAGCGACCTTGATTCTGGGAGCATTGGCCCTGGCGCTGGCGCTGTGGAACCGCAGGCGAAGGAAATCGCTCCCGGTCGCCTGAGACCTTTGCCAGAGCCAGTATTCCTTTAACAGAAACCTGACACCGGAAACAAATATGACAGCTCGTGGAAAGATCGTTTTGACGTTGCTCGTCCTCGCCGTCGTCGGCGTGGGCGGGTGGAAATGGTGGGACAAACTTAACAGCAGCAAAGCGCACGGCCCGGGGCAGCCGCCGAGCGCCGCCACCGCGCCCGCGTCGCCCGGGGCAACGGCTGCTCCCGCCGCGGCGGGGGGCGAGGCCGCCAAGCCGGTCGTGCTCGCGGATACCCAGACGGAGATTCCCAAGCTCGCCCCGCCCGGCGTTTATCAGCCCAAGGACAACGTCGTGGAGATCGAGTTGAGCGAATACGCCGGTTACGCCGGCTTGATCGTCGCCAACGGCGGCCTCGCGCCCAGCGACGATTCCGTGTTCGCCAAGAAGCACGGTTTCAAGCTCAAGATCACGCTCAGCGAGGAGGAGAGCTGGTCCGCCCTCAACAGCGGCAAGATGGCCGCCGCCGCCACGACCGTGGACGTGCTGGCCGCGTATGGCCGGCAGTTCCAGGTCCTCGTGCCGGCGCAGATCGGCTTCTCGCGCGGCGCGGACAGCGTGGTGGTGCGCCGCGAGATCAAGCGCATCAACGATCTCAAGGGCAAGGTCCTCGTCACCGCGCAGTTCACGGAGGCGGATTTCTTCATCCGTTACCTTGCGCAGGAGGCCGGCCTGGGCATCGCGAATCTCGCCGACCTCAAGGAGAAGGCCGATCCCGAGCGGTTGAACCTGGTCTTCGCCGCGGACGCGTTCGCCGCGGGCGATATCTTCCTCGCCGACGTGAAGGCGGGCGGCGGCAAGCTCGCCGGTTGCGTCACCTGGGCGCCCAAGACCACCGAGGTGGCCGATGCCAGCGGCGGCAAGGCGCATGTGCTCGCCACGAGCAAGAACCTGCTCGTCGTCGCCGACGTGTTGATCGTGAACAAGGGCTTCGCCCAGCAGAATCCCAAGATGGTCGAGGGCCTCGTGAACGGCTTGCTCGAAGGCAACCGCGCCGTGCGCGACAACCCGACCGCGTGGCTGGACCTCGTTGGCAAAGCGTTCAAGTGGGACAAGGACCAGACCAAAGCCGAGCTGGCGAAGGTTCACCTGTCCAACCTGCCGGAGAACCTGGCGTTCTTCTCGGGCGCGATTGACGCCGCGGGCAGCTTCGGCGGCATTTATCAATCGGCGGTCTATGCCTACGGCAGCCAGTTGATCAAAGACCCGGTGGACAGCGATCGGTTCATGGAGTTGAAGCATCTCAAGGCGCTCGAACAATCCGGCGCGTTCAAGGATCAGAAGGTCGCCATCGCGCCGATCCGCACCGGCGCCGCCGCGGCGGCCGTCGAGGGCGATCCGCTCCTCAGCAAGGACATCCGCTTCCTCTTCGCGCCGAACTCGGCGAACCTCGACATGGCGAATCAGGACAATCTGAAAAACCTGGAGGCGATCAAGCGCCTGCTGCAAGTCAGCCCCGGCTCGGTGATCTTGCTGCGCGGGCACGTGGACAATTCGCTCGTGGACAAGTTCCGCCAGCAGGGCGGCGACGCTTACGTGCGGCAGATGGCGATGCGCGCGATCGAGTTCAGCAAACAGCGCGCGGGCGAGATCAAGCGCGTGCTCATCGAGAAGCACGGCATCGAGGCGGCGCGACTCGACACCGTGGGTCGCGGCTGGGACGAACCGCTCGGCCCGGACATGGAAAAGAACCGCCGCGTGGAAGCGCAGTGGTTTACGCTGGAGTGATAGGGGAAATCCGAAACCCGAAACCCGAAAGAAGTCCGAAAACCGAAGACCGAAAACCAAACGACGTAGCGGCGGCTCGGCAGAGCGCCGCTGATTGGAAACCTGAACGATGAGGCTTCTCCAAAATCCCGTAGCAGCGGACGTGAGTCCGCTCCGTTGTTTCTGTCCTGAGAGACAGCGCGGACTCACGTCCGCTGCTACAGGGTTGAGGAACGCGCCAGCGTCTTGGACTGCGGCAGCCCTCTGCCGCTTTGGCCGCGCGAAAAGCGCCGGAGGGTCGGCGCACTCCCCAACCTGGCGGACGCCACGGCGCGACTGCGACCGAATCCCAACGGGATTCCGTAACCAAGCCCAGGGTTGCGCGGCACGCGCTACCCTGGGTCAGCCATCCGAAACCGACACAACCCTGAAGGGGTTGCGTCCATCGCCGCACAACGGGCACCACAACCCCGTTGGGGTTGGAATTGTGTTGGGAACGTTTACCCAGGGTAGTCGCTCCGCTCCAACCCTGGGCTGGTGGACACAATCCCGTTGGGATTGTTGGCGAGCCATGCCAACCACTCGTCTCTTCCCAGCAGCCCGGCCTCGAAGAGGCCGAATCCGAATAGTCGTGGGCGAAACCCACGGACCGCGGTCGGAAGAATTATGCGACCCCGCAGGGGTCGAACGGATTGGGCAACGCCTACCGTGGGTTGACACCCACGGCTGTTCACGTTCCGTCCCTTCGGGACACCAATCTGTCGTAGCGCAGAGTTGCACTCTGCCGTATCGCCGATTTGTAATCGGCAGGGCCTCGAATCGCACGACACCGCCGGGTAACCTCCACACCTCGCAGAATGCAATTCTGCGATACAGCAGACTGCAAGTCTGCGCTACGGGGGGACAATCGCGCGTGCCGGCCCCCGAGGCCATTCGGCCTTCGGCCTTCGGATTTCCTTCGGATTTCCACCCTCCGCAGTACTGCTACGGAGGACGGGTCGGATTTCGATCTTCGGATTTCACCCCATGACCACCCGTGGCAAAATCGTTCTGACGCTCCTCGTGCTGGCTGTCGTCGCGGTCGGCGCGTGGAAATGGTGGGAGCGTTTCTCGGCCGCGCCCAGCCAACCGCCGCCGGCTCCAACCACAAGCACAGCCAGTTCCACCTCGCCCGCGCCCGACACCGCCGGAAAGCCAGTCGCGTTGGCCGAGACGCAGACGGAAATTCCCGCGCTCGCCGCGCCTGCCGCCTACGAACCCAAGGACAACACCGTCCTCATCGAACTCAGCGAATACGCGGGTTACGCCGGGTTGATCGTCGCCAACGGCGGTTTGGAGCCGAACACGAACTCGGTCTTCTTTACCAAGCACGGCTTCAAGGTCAAGATCACGCTCAGCGAGGAGGAAAGCTGGTCTGCCCTGAACAGGGGCAAGATGGCGGCCTCGGCCACGACCGTGGACGTGCTCGCCACCTACGGGCGGCAGTTCCAGGTCATCGTGCCGGCACAGATCGGTTTCTCGCGCGGCGCGGATGGCGTGGTGGTGCGCAGCGACATCAAACGCATCAACGCGCTGAAGGGCCACACGCTCGCCACCGCGCAGTTCACCGAGGCGGATTTCTTCATCCGCTACCTCGCGCAGGAAGCCGGCCTCGGCATCAACATGCTGCCCAGCCTCAAGACCGCGCCCGACCCAGACAAACTGAACCTCGTCTTTTGCGCGGACGCCTTCGCCGCGGGCGATTTCTTCCTCCAGGACTTGCAGGCCGGGCAGCAACTGGCCGGCTGCGTGACCTGGGCGCCGAAGACGGGCGAGATCGTCAAGGAGAGCAACGGCCGCGCGCACATTCTCGCGACAAGCGCGAACCTGCTCATCGTGGCGGACATTCTCGTCGTGAACAAAGGTTTTGCCCAGCAGCATCCCGAGATGGTCGCCGGCCTCGTGAACGGTTTGCTCGAAGGCAACCGCGCCGTGCGCGACAATCCGACCGCGTGGCTGGACCTCATCGGCAAAGCGTTCAAGTGGGATCGCGACCAGACGAAGGCCGAGCTGGCGAAAGTTCACCTGTCCAACCTTCCGGAAAACCTGGCGTTCTTCTCCGGCGCGATTGACGCCGCGGGCAGTTTCGGCGGCATTTATCAATCGGCGGTGTATTCGTATGGCAGCCAGTTGATCAAAGACCCGGTGGACAGTGACCGGTTCGTGGAGTTGAAGCACCTCAAGGCGCTGGAACAATCCGGCGCGTTCAAGGACCAGAAGGTGGCCATCGCGCCGATCCGTTCGTCAGGCACATCCAGCGTCGAAGGCGATCCATTGTTGAGCAAAGACATCCGGTTTCTGTTCGCGCCGAACTCTGCCGCGCTGGACCTCGCCAGCGACGCGAACCTGAAGAGCTTGGAGGTCATCAAGAAGCTGTTGCAGGTCAGCCCGGGCTCGGTGGTGTTGCTGCGCGGGCACGTGGACAACTCGAAGGTGGAGGAATTCCGCAAGACCGGCGGCGAGGCGTATGTGCGCACGATGGCATTGCGCTCGGTGGAACTCAGCAAGAACCGCGCGGCCGAGATCAAGCGGCTGCTGATCGAGAAACACGGCGTCAGCGCCGAGCGGGTGGACATCGTGGGCCGCGGCTGGGAAGAACCGGTAGGCGCGGATCCGGTGTTGAACCGGCGCGTCGAGGTGCAGTGGTTTATGCTGGAATGACGGCCCCGACTCTTGCTCTTCATCTTCATCTTCATCTTAATCTCCTTCGTCAATCAGTAGCGACTAGTATTACTATGTTACGTGCTATCGACCCTTTCGCCATTCTCAAACCGACTC
>CAYJNU010000371.1:0-8242 GCA_964371005.1 uncultured Verrucomicrobiota bacterium
TTGCAGCAAGACACCAGCGCAAGCGCTCGTTGTTCCACCATTTGGGCATAGGAATCAGGTGTTCACCTTTTAGGATCGAACACAACATTTTTCAATGGTGAAGACGATCCGAAACGAGCTTGTTGTACTCCCCGGCATCACAAGGCATGGCAACTCGGCATTGACAATCCAAAGCCTCACTCACACTTTCGCCGACCATCAATGCAAACGTACGCTCAGAATCTGCACAACGGACCCCAAAGCGGGCCTGGCTTCTCCGGAGAGCCGCCGTTGCAGCGATCGCAATGCGACCATCGGCCCTTGTCAGCACCACCTTTCGCCAGGGTGCGACTCGAAGAATACCCATGCGCGCGGCCCCGGCAGCCGATTCCCGAGATGAAAACAACGCGAAGACGGGTTCCCCTCTCTACCCTGGATATCGGGAGAATTGTCACCATGTTCGCCGCCGTGATCCTGCTTGCGACCGCACAAAGCGTTCGCGCCCAGGCGTCGTCCCCTGCCCCTTCTCGCGGGCAGATTGAAGACCACATCTCCAGCCTGATCGCCCGCATGACACTGGAGGAAAAGTTGGGGCAGCTTCAGCAACTCGACGGCACGGCCGCCGGCGACTATCGCCCCGAGCACGTCGAACTGGTGCGTCAAGGCCGCCTGGGTTCGACGTTGAACGTGCGTGGTGTCAAACGAACAACCGAACTTCAGCGCGTGGCGATGAACGAATCCCGCCTGAGAATCCCGATCCTGTTCGCTTTTGACGTCATCCACGGTTATCGCACGGTGTTCCCAATGCCACTGGCGGAGGCTGCGAGTTGGAGCCTGGCTGCCGCTGAAGAATCGGCAAGCATCGCCGCGGCAGAGGCGGCAGCGGCCGGCGTCCGGTGGACCTTCGCCCCCATGGTGGACGTTGCCCGCGACCCGCGCTGGGGCCGGATCGCCGAGGGAGCGGGAGAAGATCCATTCCTGGGTGCGGCGATGGCGGCGGCTCGCGTGCGCGGCTTTCAAGGAAGCGACTACAGCCGTCCAGACAAGGTCGTGGCCTGCACCAAGCACTGGGTAGCCTATGGGGCAGCCGAAGGGGGACGGGACTATAACACCACCGAAGTATCGGAACGCACATTGCGTGAAATCTATTTCCCACCTTTCAAGGCCGCCGTGGACGCAGGTGTGGGCACGTTCATGAGTGCCTTCAACGATCTGAACGGGGTGCCTACTTCGGCCAATCCCTTCACGCTCACGGACGTGCTCCGCAAGGAGTGGCGATTCGACGGCATGGTCGTCAGCGATTACACCTCCGTGAACGAATTGATCATGCACGGGCTGGCCGCCGACGGCGCGGAAGCAACGGCATACGCGTTGCGGGCAGGCGTGGACATGGAGATGGTCAGCCGCCTCTTCAACCAGCATGTGCCCAACCTGGTCAAGCAAGGCATCTTGCCGCTGGCAACAATTGACGAAGCGGTGCGCCATGTTCTGCGGATCAAGTTCCGCCTTGGTCTCTTTGAGCGGCCCTATGGCGACGAAGCACGCGAGGCCATCACACTCCTCAAACCTGAACACCTCACCTCGGCGCGTAGCCTGGCCGCGCGCTCGTTTGTGTTGCTCAAGAACGACCGCGAAACCTTGCCTATCGGCAAAGATCTGAAAGCCATTGCGGTCATCGGCCCGCTCGCGGATGATCAGCAAGATCTCATCGGTTCTTGGTTTGGCGACGGCCGAAAGGAAGACGCGGTATCGTTGCTCGCCGGCGTGCAGGCCAAGGTGTCATCCGCCACGAAGGTGTATCATGCCCGAGGCTGCGATTTCACCGATGACTCTCGCGAGGGATTTGCCGAAGCGGTTCGCGTCGCAAAGGAATCCGATTTCGTGATCCTGGCCGTCGGGGAATCGGCTGACATGAGCGGTGAAGCCGCCGCCCGCAGTTCGCTCGATCTGCCCGGCCGCCAACTGGAATTGGTGCAAGCCATCCACGCGACGGGCAAACCCTACGCCGTCGTGCTGATGAACGGTCGGCCACTCTCCATCGGCTGGCTCGCGACAAACTCCCCGGCGATCCTGGAATCCTGGTTTGCCGGAACCCAGGCGGGTCATGCCATCGCCGATGCGTTGTTCGGGGATGTGAACCCCGGCGGCAAGCTGCCCGTCACGTTCCCGCGCTCGGTCGGCCAGGTACCACTCTACTACAACCACAAGAATACCGGGCGCCCACCGGAAGCCTCGAACAAGTACACGTCGAAGTATCTCGACGTGCCGTGGACACCCCTTTACCCGTTCGGCCATGGCCTGAGTTACACCCAATTCAGACTCTCAAACTTGCGCTTGAGTGCCGATACCATTCGGGTAGGCGAAACCATGAATGTCGCGGTGGAGGTCGAGAACACCGGGCGGAGAGCCGGGGACGAAGTGGTTCAACTCTATATCCGGGACGTCGCCGCCAGCGTCACGCGTCCGGTCAAGGAACTCAAAGGCTTTGGACGGATCAGCCTTCTGGCCGGGGAAAAACGAACCGTGAGATTCACCCTGACGCCGCCCTTGTTGAGCTTCTACAACCGCAAGATGGAATTCGTGGTTGAGCCCGGACGGTTCCAAGTCTTCGTTGGCAACAGTTCGGAAGGCGGCTTGGAATCGAGTTTCCAGGTCACGCCCGATTGAGTCCAAGGAGAATTCCCAATGCTCGCCCAGAAGGGTCCGCGTCCGGAGAATCCCCGGAAACGCTCTGCCGGCTCGTCAGCATGCATGGCCGCCCGACGGGATTTGTCCTTTTGTGTGGCGTTCAGTAGGCTAACTCCATGCTGGCGCGCGCAATCTGGCTGAACCGTGGATTCAGGTGTTGTCTCGCCGTCCTTGCGGTGGTGGCAGTCCACGCTACGAAAGCGGTCCCTTTGATCGAACTCACCAACGTTCCGCCTTACGGCTCGATCGCCAATCTGGGTGGCCGAGTGCTGGACGCCGATCCATTGGCCCATCGGGTCGCGGTGTTCATTTATGTACCCAACGCTGGCTGGTGGTCCAAACCTTACTGTGATCCGGCGCTGACGCCGATCCAAGCGAACGGCAGTTGGACCGCGGACATTACCACGGGCGGTGCCGACGCATTTGCCACCAAGATCACGGCGCTGCTGGTCAGCACGAACTACAGCGAACCGTGTATCATGGGGGCCTCGTCTCTGCCCGCCAACGTGCTCACGCAGGCATTGGCCAGTGCCACCGTCTTGCGCGCGGATCCGACGGTTCGCCCGCTCAGCTTTTCCGGTTACGATTGGTGGGTAAAAGACAGCCCCGGCTTGGTCGGGCCTGGCCCGAACCACTTCTCCGAAAGCACAAGTAACGTTTGGCTCGATGCGTCGGGCCGGCTGCACCTGCGCATCACGAACCGCTCGAACCAATGGCAGTGCGCGGAGGTGGTCACGCAACGCACGTTTGGCTACGGCAGCTATCGCTTCGAACTCGACTCGCCGGTGGATGCTCTCAATCCCAACGCAGTGCTGGGCCTGTTCACCTGGAGTGATAACGCCGCCTACGCGCACCGCGAGATTGACATCGAATGCAGTCGTTGGGGGGACAGCAGCGACGCAAACAATGCCCAGTTTGTGGTGCAACCGTGGGATTCCTCCGGGCATTTGGTGCGTTACGCGGTGCCGAACGGGCAGGACCGCTCGACTCATCTGTTTGTGTGGGAGCCGAACCAAATCCGCTACCAAAGCCTGCGGGGCAGCTATGCTCCGAGCCCGGCGATCACAAACCGCATCTACGATTGGGCCTTCACCGACGCCTCCGCCGTCCCGCAAACCGGCGACGAGAACGTCCGCATCAACCTGTGGCTCGTCAATGGCAATCCGCCCGTCGGCAACACGGAAGTGGAAGTCATCATCCGCAGCTTCGAGTTCGTGCCACTGGGGTCTCCGCAACCTGCAGTCCTGCGAACCCCGGTCCTGCGACAGGACGGAGCATTCAAGGTCACCCTCGTTGGCCAGACGGATCGTCGCTACGAGATTCAAGTCTCCGAGAACCTGCTGGACTGGCGGCTCATTGCCACCGTGCTGGCCACGAACTGCGAAAACAGACTGCTCGTCGCAGACGCTGCCGGCTTCGGTCGTCGCTTCCTGCGCGCACTAACACGACCCTAATCGCTCCTTCTCCATTCCTTCGGCAAAAGAATGCCGCGGTCCTCCTTTGTCAGGCTCGCGTTCACGCAACATCAACCGGGTGTTCTCCCTGTGAGAGACCAGAGAAACAGCTAGAACAGCACAGTCATCCTCTGGGTGATCCACTGCGAGTCAGCTAACCCGCTGGGAACCGAAGTGAAATTCACATACGGAAAACCGCCCGTCAGCTTGACGGGAAGCAAGGTCGCAGCGCTTTTCCATTTGTGAATCTCGGAGTGTCCATCCGCGAAAGAGAAACCACCGGCGCCGTTGTGGTACGATGCGGGCAAATCGCCCCAGTGCGCAAGAGTGCGAAAGTCGGCATCATTCAGGAAATAGCCGTCGTTGATGCTGTCCGCATGCTCGTCCAGCGTCACGAAGAAGTTCGCGGCCCCCGGCACGGAACTCAGCTTCAGGAACTGGCGAAAACGTGGAAAGAAATTATTCTTCCCAGCCGCCCAGACCGGATCGCGCGGATTGGAATTGTAGGGGCCAAAGTACGCGTTCATGGAGATGGAGCGCGGACGGGCCGCCCAACCCGCCGTCCTCTGGACTTGGCTCAGGTAGTTGTCGGCTGGACACTTGTAAACGCCCAGATTGCCCGCAACGTATTTGTTGAACGGCGCCTTCAAGATCAACTCGAGGTTCGTAATCTGCGATGCCGTCGTCCAGTACATGTTGTTGTTCACCCAGTTGCGATATGTCTTGGCCGCGATTTCTGTATCGGTCTCAGCCTGGCCAAAGTTGTTTACCACCCGATCTCCGTTGTCGTGCGCATACTGGAGCCACGCAAACATGAGCTGCCGGCCGTTGTTCATGCACATGACCGCGTGCGCCTTGGCTTTGGCCTTGGAAAGCGCGGGCAAGAGCATTCCGGCGAGAATCGCGATGATGGCGATGACCACGAGAAGTTCAATGAGAGTGAAAGCCGGCTGCGAGGCTGACTCGTTTTCCAAGGTTCGGAGACCTGATTTGGCCCGATCCTCAAGATGCGCGCTCGTTTGCATGATTCTGTGCTTGCGACGACTTTAGTTTATCGCGCTACGGATTGCAATCGTTGCGCATGGTCGCGTGCAGTATTTGTAGTATTCCGCATTACTTCACAGCCGGCTGCGTTGGAATCTCACCATGATGGCGGGGCGGTTTTGGCACGTTTTATCGCAGGAGTTCCTAGCCAAAAGGGATACACAACCGAACTGGGCGGCGACTGCCGTTCGGCAGATGTTCCGTGGCTGGACTGTCTCTCAAAGCACCAAGGAACCAGCAAAAGCCAGTCGAACTCTCAGTTGACAGTCTGACGCTGTGTGTGATATATGACATCACACAATCCGAAACACACAAAGCAGCAAACCAATGTTTGTCGCGCTATCCCAACAACAGGAACGTCTGAAATTGCCCATGTAGCAATATGCAAAAACAACCCACCACAATGTCAGCATGGCGCCGCCATGACGAATCTCACTCACCTCGAAATGCGCTGCCGATCCGCGCCCGATTCCTCGCAATCTTCCTGGTTGCCGTGGGATTGGCGGTGGCAGCCAAAGTCGGGGCGGCAAGCGTACTCGAGAACGGCGACTTCGAGAGCAACTGGGATCATTGGACCGTCTTCTCACCGGTCAGTTGGAATTACTACGTCGAATCTCAGGAACCGAATCATAGCGGCAGCCGTGTCTTCAAGGCATTCGGTTGTTGGTGCAGTGGTACGGGCGCCAACCAGGCCGGTGTTTACCAAGACGTCCCGTCGGCAGCCGGGAGCACTTACACCGCCGCCGGCTGGATCTTCAGCCGGAGCAGCGACCACATCGCCGGCAACAACTCCGCATGGTATCAGGTTGAGTTTCAAGGCGCCGGGGACATACCCCTAGCCCGATATCGCTCGGGCCTCTTCACAACGGATGATCTGCCCGACACTTGGCTATATTACGACGTAACGAATCAGGTTGATGTCACGACAGGCGAGGTGACAGGTTCGGCAAGCGTGCTGACTGCGCCCGCGGGCACCGTCAAAGTCCGCTTCACGGTCATGCATCAACAGATCAGCGACGGTGGTGGCGCCGTGCATTACGACGACGCCGTGCTGGACCAGCTATCCGGCCCCACACCACCCACCATCGTCAACATTTCCCCCAGTGGCACGGCCCTTTTCAACTCATCTGCGGGCGGCTTCACGTTCAACGCGGTGTCAGCCTCTGGCAGTATCAGCCCGGAGGGAATCTCGGTGGTTCTCAACGGTCTGGATATCACTCCGGCGCTGGTGATCACCGGCCCCTCCAACAACCGCAGCGTTGCCTACAATGGACTGAAGGCCGACCGCGTTTACACGGCGGACATCGATGTGGTGGACGGCGACGGTCTTTTCAGCGCGGCCACGGTCACTTTCGACACATTCTCCGCGGCCAACTTCGTGTGGGAGGCCGAAGATTATGACTTCAGCGGCGGCAGCTACATCAACCACCCCGTGGTCACTTCAACCAACAATCCTGCGATCAGTTACTTTGGCCAGACGGGCGTGGCTGAGATCGACTTTCACGACCCGTCGTGGGGCGGCAATGCGGACCAGGCCTACCGCGCGGGGGATGTCCCCGGCCCGGGCACGGAGTGGTGCGGTGACTTGCCCCGGCAAAAATACTTGGACGCCGTTGCTGGCGGCGACGTGAATGCCAAAGACTACGACCTGGGATGGACCTATGATAATGGCACCAGTTGGACCGGCGATTGGGCGAACTACACCCGCAATTTCCCGACGGGCACGTACAACATTTACGGACGCCTTTCAGGTGGTGGTGGCGCCAGTAAAGTCGCCATCTGGAAGGTCACATCAGGCGCTGGTACTTACGATCAAACGACGAGTCTCATCGGCCAGTTCCTCTTCAACAGCCACGGCTGGCAGGCGTACGATTGGGTTCCCTTGACCGACGCTGAAGGCAACTTGGTGGCGATTCCACTCACCGGGGTCACCACGTTGCGAGTGGCGGGCGACAACGCCAACCACAACTTCTTCATGCTCGCTCCGGCGCGCGACGACCAGCCTCTCATCAGTGGCCTCTACCCGGCGGGCCAGCACCCGTTTGAGCCGACCAACACGCTCGCGTTCAACGTCAGTTCGGCTGTGGCCACGATCCCAACCGCCGGCATTCAAGTCATGCTCGATGGGAATGATGTTTCCCCATTGCTAACCATCGGCAGCAACGCCACCAACCGCAGCGTGACCCTCGCCGCTCTGGCCCTGAATGCCACACACACGGCCACCATCAGCGTGACTGACTCCGCCGGAACATTCGTCAGCCGCAAGCTGGTTTTCGACACCTTCAGCGAATCCAACTTGATGTTTGAGGCCGAAGACTACGATTTCGGCAGTGGTCAGTACATCAGCAGCCCGGTGCTCTCAACCACGCCTGGAGCGGACAATTACTACGGCCAAAGCGTGTTGGCGGTTGAAGGGGTTGACATCAGCACCAATTTGCCCGCCAGCGGTTACCACTCCGACTACCTGCGCGTCGACATCGTCGGGACGGAGCCAACTTTGGATTACCAGCGCCAAGCGTACGTAACCGCACAGGGGACGGACCCGAGCGTGAGCGACTACAACGTTGGCTGGTGGATGCAAGGATCCTGGCTGAATTACACGCGAAATTTCCCCGCGGGCAACTACTCGATTTATGCGCGGCTGGCAGGCCCGGCCGCCTTCACCGCCTCGATCGCCCGCGTCACCGCGGGGGGTGGCACGGAGAACCAAACAACCGCGCCTATCGGCAACTTCGCCGGCCGCTCCACGGGGTGGCAAGTGTGGACTTGGGTGCCGGCGGCTGCCGCCACGAATGAACCGCCTGCCACCGTCTCGCTGAGCGGTGTCACCACGCTGCGCGTCACCACGCAGGGTGAACTGAATGCGGGTTACTACATGCTCATACCCGCCAAGATGCCCGTGACGTTGACTGCCGTGAGGAGCGCGGGAGATACCGTCATCTCCTTCCCCAGTCAATCAGGCGCGAGCTATACAATCCAATACAAGGACAGCCTCGTTGATTCCGGCTGGCAGTTCCTGACCATCTTGCTGGGAGATGGCAACACGAAGACTATCACCGATACCACGGCCACGGGCG
>CAYJNU010000372.1:0-4652 GCA_964371005.1 uncultured Verrucomicrobiota bacterium
GCATTGTTCTGCCTCATCGGCGCCGACAACGTGCCGAACCTGCCGAAATGGCGCGAGGCAAGCGAGTTGGCGCGGTTGGCGCAGTTCGTGGCCATCCCGCGTCCGGGCGAACCCCCGGTCGTATTCCCGTCTCCGTTTCGCGGGCACGCCCTCACGGGCTTCCCGTTCGGCGTATCTTCCTCCCAAATCCGAGCCCGAGTGAAGGCCGGCCTGACCATTGACCACCTGGTGACGCCCGCCGTGGCGGAAGCGATCCGCAACTATCGGCTTTATCTTTGAACCGTCCTCTGACATTGTTCGGGCAGATGGATTCACGAAAACTCGCTTTGCTCTGCCGCGAACTGGCTGATAACAGGAAAGCGGAAGACATCGTCATCCTCGACGTCCGCAAACTCTCCTCGATTACCGACTACTTCGTCATTGCCTCCGCCACGAGCGAACCGCATCTGCGCGCGGTGGTGGACGAGATCACCGATAAGCTGCGGGAGGAGCACGGCTGCCGGCCCAAGGCGGTGGATGGCAAGATGCCCACGCCGTGGCTGGTGCTGGATTACTTCGACGTGATCGTCCACGTCATGCGCGCCGATGTGCGGGAACGCTATGATCTGGAAGGTTTGTGGGGCGATGCGCCGCAGGTCCGCGCGCAACGATCCGCCAAGCCCGGCTTGCAGAGCCCACCCCGGCAGCCGGCGAAAACCAGCAGCCGATAACCCGGGCGATCTGCCCCTTGGCGGCCTACATCACCTTGGGTGGGATTTCGGATGCCGCCTTGGCCAGACTTTCCACGACCTTGGCAAACTCCTCCAAGCCCGGGGCCGGGATGATGATGGCATCCCGCCGGCCGCCCACGTCTTCCGTGATCCGCAGAAACCGGCCGCGCGGGTTTTCCTTCAGGGTGAAAACGAACGTCTTGCGTTCCACTTGAATGCGCTCCGTGCGGAGGGTGTCTTCGTTGACGGGTGGTTTGGGAGGCATGCCACCGAAGTGGTGCGGCCTCGTCCGAAATGGCGATGGTCGTTCGTTTGAAATCATAAGTCGTTCCCAAAGGAACCCTACATCATGGGATTAGTTCCGGGTAAAGTTTGACGACTTCCCGGTTTTGTCAACCCCGTAATTTCATCGCCGGAACGAACCGGGTGGCTTCCGAGGGGTTGGCCGAGCGCCAGAGATACACTCCCAAGCCGGCCAGCATGAAGAGATTCATGGTCTGCGCCACCCCGTGCCAGATCGCCAGCGACCGGGCAGCGGTCGCCCGGCCTTGCGGAGTGGCGTCGGTGTATTTGGCGTGATGCAGACTCTTAATCTTGGGTTGCATCCCGAAAACGCCGACCAACCCGAGCCCCAGCAAGGCGATCAGCAAGTAACCCGTGAAACGCCGCATGGGCCGACCCAGGTAAAGCCATTCCGCAAACAAATGCACCGCGGCAACCGCGCCGCAAACGAGTTGCAGCGTGAAATAGCGGCCGATCAGGACTTGGGCGATGGCGCCGGAGAAAAAGGGGTAATTCGTGGGACCGAGCAATGCCTTCATATCCTCGGAGAAAACCGCCGGCCCGGCGCCGAAGGTGAAAAACACCGCCGCGCCGAACCAGATGGCGGCATTCAGAAGGCCCACGAATCGCAGGAAACCGATCACGAGAGGGACGGTAGGGCGAAAGTCCGGGCCTGCCAAGTCCGGATTGGGATGGTTGTACATCTTAGCCGAACACACCCGCCGCCGGGAAATGCGAACGACGCCAGCTCAGAACTGCAGGAAGTGGATCCCATTCTCCGACCAGCCGCAATGGCTTCCGCCGAACCGCCGAAACAGCTTTGCAGCATCTCTGTGTTAACGATGCCGGGATTCAATGGCACGGCCGCCAAGCCGCCAAGCCTTCCGGCAGTTCTTGCGCCTGCGCCTGAGTCAGGTAATCACCCTGAGTCTGGGTCTGCCTGCGGCCATGCACGCACCTGCCGACCCCACCAACCGCGGGACGACAGGCGGGCTACTTGTTAAACCGGAAGTTGGTCACGTCGTAATCCTGCATGACATAACTCTTGGCTTCGAGGCGCTGCTTGCCGGCGCGTTTGGCGCCGGTTTCGCCGCCGTGCTCGACGAAGTCCGCGTAGCTGATGATTTCGGCGCGGATGAAGCCCTTTTGGATGTCCGAGTGGATCGCGCCGCCCGCTTCCCAAGCGGTCGTGCCCTGGCGGATCATCCACGCCCGGTTCTCCTTGCCGCCCACGGTGAGGAAGCTGAGGCAGCCACCGGCGGCGTAGGCGCGCAGGATCAATTTCTCCGGCTGCGCGAGTTCCTCCGCCGTGCCGACCACGATGGGCTTGCTGGTGAGGAAACACGTGTGCATCGCCAGCGCCTGCGTCTCCTCCGGCGTCAACAACGCTTCAGACACGAAACCGTCCTGCTCCAACTTGTCCTTCAACTTGAGCAACGCCGCGCGTTCCGTCTCCTCGGGATTTCGACCGAGGCGTGTTTCCACGAAATCGAGGTCCTGCAGGATCAAATCCGGCCGGCTATCGGGCGAGGCGGCGATCGCGTCCGCCGTGGCCAGCTCCTTGTCGTCCGCCACGTCCACCTGCACGTACACTTTCTTCTTCGCTTCCACCAAACGGTCTGCCTCGTCAAGACGCGGGTCTTTGACGTTGTGCTTGCCGAGCGGGACACCAGTGATGCCAAACAAACAAATCTTCATGCGCGGCGAGTACGCCGGGCGGAGCGGCACAAAGTCAAGCCCAGGCTGAGAGACTTCGTCGTGCGGCCCAAGCCTTCAGCATATCACGTCCATGTGTTCGGGATGGGAAAGCGCTGCTTCACCCCTCGGAGAGTGTTCAGGTGCGGCCCTTCTGCGACGGAGTCACACTCGTTCATTGCCGTGGTCCGCCGGAAAGCGCGCCCACGCTCCGTTTGAGTTCCCGGCGCAATCAGAACAATCTCCTACCTCAACACACCAACCGCCGATTCTGCCAAGTTCAATACCGTGCCGGGGAACAAACCCAACCAGAACATCCCAGCGATGCAGGCATAGACGGCCGCTTGCATCGGTCGCGACACCCGAATGGGCGCGAGGTTGGCCGTTGTTGACGACCAGTAAATCGCGCGCACGACGCCAAAGTAGTAGTAGAGCGAGATGATCACGCCGACGAGCGCCGTGAAGGCGAGGCAGTAATAGCCGGTGTTCGTCGCGCCCTGCTCGAGGACGGATTTGATCAGTAGGAATTTGCCGAAGAAACCAGCCAGCGGCGGAATGCCGGCTAACGAAACCATCGCGAGCGTCATGGTGGCGGCCAGCAAGGGCGAGCGTTGGTTCAAGCCAGCGAGTCCGGAAATGTCTTCCGTATCGAGATGCCGCATCACCAGCGCGATGACAGTGAACGCTGCCATCACGGTGAACAGGTAGCCACTGAGGTAGTAGAGCACCGCTGAACCCCCTTCGGTGGAGTTCGCGCTGGCCAGCGCTGCCACGCCGAGCAACAGGTAGCCCGCGTGCGAGATGCTCGAATAGCCCAGCAGCCGCTTGAGGTTGCGCTGCGGGATTGCGCAGAGGTTGCCGTAGAGAATCGTAAGGGCAGAAATCCACATGATGAGCGTCGCGCCTTGGACCGTCACATCCGGCACGGCCGTGAACAGGACGCGCAACAGCAGCACGAAGCCCGCAGCCTTCGAGCCCACGGCCAGGAACGCCGTTGTGGGGGTGGGCGCACCCTGATAGACATCCGGCGCCCAGCTCTGGAAAGGGAACGCCGCAATCTTGAAGCCCAGCCCCGCCATCAACATAAGCAGGCCGATGAGGAAGACCTTGTTGTCCGCGAACCGCGAGGAAACCATCGCCAACTCGCTGAAATTGAACTTGCCGGTCGTTCCCCAAACCAACGCGATGCCGAATACCATGAACGCCGACGCCAGCGCACCCAGGATCAAATACTTCACCCCGGCCTCCAGTGCGACCAGTTTGCCGCGCGTGAAACTTGTTAGCACGTAGAACGTCACGGTGATGAGTTCGATGGAGACAAACAGCATCACCAAATCGTTGGCCGACGCTGCAAACAGCATTCCCGCCAGCGCGAACACGATGAGCGAGTAATACTCGGAAATCCCCGGCGCGATCCGATCGGAGAACTCCACCGCCATGAGCAGGACAAAGACGGTCGCGAGTAGGAAGAACCGTTTGAAGAACACGCTCAGGGCATCCTGAACAAACATCCCGCCGCATGCTGTCCCGGTCTGCCCGCAACTGCCCAGGCCCGCGAAGCTCGCCACGAGCAACAGCCCCAACGCCGCCACCGCCGCGTAGCCGAGCATTCGCTTGCGCTCCGCGGGCAGCCACAAATCCGCCAGCAGCAGCAACAGTCCGAGGGCCACCACCGCGATTTCCAATGACATCAAAGAGAGGTTCATCGTTTCTCCGTTGCAGCCGACGTGAGGAGGCTCTGATTTGAGTTTGAAGTGCCGGCTCGCTCGCCCCCACCCTGACCCTCTCCCCTGAGGAGAGGCGACAGCGATTGCCCGCCATCTTCAGTTCCTAAATCGTGCTGCAGACCTCCTGCGTCCGATCCACCAAACGACGGCGAAGGACTCTCCCGCTCCTGGGGGAGAGGGTCGGGGTGAGAATTGCCCCAATCAAGTCGCGCATTGTCCCCCTGAACCGGAGTGCGCC
>CAYJNU010000372.1:4662-8231 GCA_964371005.1 uncultured Verrucomicrobiota bacterium
GGGGCTGCGTTGCGGTCGTCCGCGCCGCCGGGTCCGGGGCCCCACTCCGAGAGGTTCATGGGGAGGGCGAGCCAGCGAACCATGCTGCACAACCGCTTCAACAGCCCTCGCCGTCGCCATGTTCGCAATCTGTTCTGTCACCGGCTTGATCTTGTCCGTCAGCAGGCGCGGGAAGAAACCGAACACCAGCAGGCTCGCGAGCAGCACCGCGTAAGGCAGCTTGCGCCAGAGGTTGGCGTCCTTCACATGTGCCCATCGTTCAACCGCCGGGCCGTGCAACGCGGCCCGCACGGCGCGCAGCATGTAAACCGCGCCGATGATCAGCGCGCCCCAAACCGCCAGCACCGTCACCACCCGCAACGCCGGCACCTGCCACGCGCCAAAGAACACCGTGACTTCACCCACGAAATTCAGGAAGCCCGGCAAACCGCAACCGGCCAACGCCGCCATCGTGAGCGCCACGCCGATGAAACGCAGCTTCTTCGCCAGCCCGCCGAGTTCGCTCATTTCCAGTGTGCCGGTCTGGCTGTAAATGTAGCCGCTCAAGCCGAACGTCAGCGCCGCAAGGAAGCCGTGCGCGATCATGATGACCACCGCGCCGGTCACGCCGATGAGGTTAAGGCTCGCAATGCCAAGGAAGACGAAGCCCATGTGCGCCACGCTGGAATTGCCGATGAGCAGGTTCAGGTTACTCTGCCGCATCGCTACCCAGCCGACGTAGAGCACGTTGCCCAGCGCGAGCCAGGCGAGGATTTGCATCCAGCTTTGCGCCGCCTGCGGCATGAACGGCAGCGCCACGCGGATCAAACCGTAAAGCCCGAACTTCTTCAGCACGCCCGCGTGCAGCATCGCCGTCGCGCTCGGCGCAGAACCGTAGCCCAGCGCCGCCCAAGAATGAAACGGCCAGAGCGACACGAGAATCCCAAAGCCGAACAACAGCAGCGGGAAGATGAAGTTCTGCGCGCCCGCCGCCATCGTGTTTTCGGCGAAATACCTCGTTAGCCCCGGGATGTCGAACGTGCGGACGTCCGCCGGCACTTGCAGGTAAAGCGCAATGAGACCGATCAGAGCCAGAAACGCGCCGATGCTCAGGTAAAGCGTGATCTGGAACGTGGCGTAGTTCTTCCGCTCACCGCGACCCCACACGCCGATCATGATGAACGTCGGTACGAGCGCCAGTTCGTGGAAGAAGTAGAAGAAAAACAGGTCGAGCGACATGAACGCGCCGAGGATGCCGCCCGTCATCACGAGCAGCAGGATGTAAAACTCCTTCTCGCGCGTCTTGATCTCGAACGAACAGAACGCCGCCGCGAACGCCACGATCGCGCCCATGAGCACGAGGCCGACGTTCAAACCATCCACGCCCAGCTTGCAGACGATGCCGAGTGATTCTGCGCCGAGTCCGGGAATGGTGCTGACGAACCTGTAGCCGTTCGCGTCCGCCGTCGCGCCGTTGAACTGCCAGAACATCAGCACGGCGAGCAGCATCGTGACAAACGTCACGCCCACCGCCACAGCGCGCATGATGACGGCAAAGTTGCGCGGCACAAACGCTAGGGCGACGGCGGCGAGCAACGGGAGGAGAAAAATGAAAGTGAGTGTGGACATCGCTGTTGAACTTATACTCTGCCTTTGTAGAACGATTCCCGATGCCGCAGGAATTGCAGGCTGTTACGGTATTTGCTTTCAACTTCCGGCGAAACAAGACAATCGTGCAGAACACCGAAAAACCAATGCTCGATGTTCTTGGAGGCGTCACGAGAGTGGACTTTGGCGCTGTAAGCCCAGTCGGCAACATGGGTCACAAGAGTCCTCCCCGTCTTCAGTGGCACTTCGTAAGGGAAGCCCATCGCTTCGCCGTTCCCGGCTGGCATGGCATCAATAACAGCTTTATCGGATAGGATGCGTTGAATAGAAAACATCGCGTTCGGAGTAGCGATGACGCCAAACATATCGAGCATTTCATACCAGTGTGCGGCGTCGAGCACTGCTGGGCCAAGCACGGCATCTTCACTCTCAATGTAGTCGCCTATCGCCACTGCACCCCGAAACAAAATTCCTCTGCTCAACGCCTTTGCCACAATCGCGGAAAGACCGGCGAACATTCGGGCGATAGGAAACCAGTTTAGGTGCTCACGCTCAAAGGGAAGCGTGATCAAGATTGAGTCGGCGAAGAAGCGCACGCGAAACTCTCCACCAGGATACGCTTGCTTTACTTTGCCAGCCCGCTCGCGGTCGTCATCCTGTTTCGTCGAAAACCAAGACATCACAGTCTTGATGTCTCCAAGGGAGTTAAGATAAGTGGCGGCTTGACCAACGCTCGCCGTGCGCGTCCCCAAAGCATCAAGCAACGCGACGCACCCATACATATTGCCGGGGACGGGAACAGTCGGACTTTGCGCCTTTGCGTCTTTGCGTTGAATTCTCATGTCATTTCCCCAGCACAAACCACAGCACCACGGCCATTCCCAGCACGAACAGGAAGGCGTAGGTCTGGAGGTTGCCGGTCTGGACCAGGCGCAGCGCGCGGCCCGTCAAATCCGTCCCGCCGCGCACAAGGCCGATGCAGAAGCCCTCGACGATCCAGCGGTCAATCCAGTCGGAGATCGCGGCGATGGTGTCGTGGATGCGGATGACCGTGGCTTCGTAAAGCTCGTCGAAGTAAAAGCGGTTCGCCATCGCGCGGGACAACGCGCCGAGCTTGGCGGGCAGCGGATCGCTCTTGGCCTTGGCGTAGAGCGCTTGGGCCGCGAGGAAACCAACAACCGCCGCGCCGATCCCCATCAGCGCTGCAGGCAGAGAATGGTGAAACGGCTCCAGCAGTCGTGCCGGCAGCAGCTCCCAGAAGGAACCGGTCTGTTCAGCAACCTTGTCAGCAGCAAACTGCCCGTCGAATAACGCATTGATGCCGATCACGCCACCCACAACACTCAGACCGGCGAGGATTCGCAGCGGCCAGATCATGACTTGCGGGGATTCGTGGGCGTGCCCGGCTTCGTGAGCTTTGGGCTCGCCGAGGAACGCCACAAAGATCAGCCGGAACATGTAGAAGGCGGTCAGTGCTGCGACGAACACGGCGACGGCGAAGAGCGCGTAGTTGTGCGTATGCCACGCCTGGGCGAGGATGACATCCTTCGAGTAGAAGCCGCTAAACGGCGGGACGCCGCAGAGCGCGAGCGTGCCGACGAGGAAGGTCCAGAACGTCACCGGCATCTTCTTTCGCAGGCCGCCCATCTTCCAGATGTCCTGCTCGTGGTGCAGTGCGATGATGACCGAGCCAGCGCCGAGGAACAGCAGCGCCTCGCAGGCGTTGGGCCACCGAGACCGACGGCCATGACCATGTAACCGAGTTGGGAGAGCGTCGAGTAGGCGAGAATGCGCTTGATGTCGTTTTGCTGGATGGCGATCAGCGCGGCCAACAAGGCGGTGATGCCGCCGATCCAAGCGATGACGGTCAAGGCGTCGGGCGTGAAGAGGAAGAAGACCCGGCTCAGCATGTAAACACCGGCGGCCACCATCGTCGCGGCATGGATAAGCGCGCTAACGGGCGTGGGACCTTCCATCGCGTC
>CAYJNU010000373.1:0-8213 GCA_964371005.1 uncultured Verrucomicrobiota bacterium
CACTTGTTGTAGAGGTAGTTCGCGATCTGGAGGCGGTCGCTGTCGGAAACCGCATGGTCGTAGATCAGAATCTCGGCAACGTCGCCATTCATTTGCACGCCTCCATCAGAACGTCGCCCGATCCGCATCGGCAAACCGCTGTCCACCGGGGTTGTCGCGATGGTGCCACTGGCCGTCACGTCATAGCCGCGGAAATGTGAGATCGTCGTCCCGCTGGCTTTGAAGCCAACGACGGTGAACGCCCCAGCCGAGGCGGCGCCGCCTGAGAAATTGCCATAATTGAAACCATCGCCGCGGAACAAATTGGCCACCCCAGTGCCCGAGGCAAAGTACCAGTCAACCGGGTAGGCCCGGTTGCCACCGGTGCTGCCGGCCGTCTTGGTCCAGACCGTCCGGTAAGCCGGAGCGCCCGAGAAGTTATTGAACTTGACGATGGCAAACGTGGAAATGTCGCCCGCCAGGAAGGAAGTGTCGCCGAGCACCTCGAGGAACTGTCCCGGGTTGCCGCCGGCGAAACGTAATACTGGTTTGCCGTTAAGTGTGTTTGGAACCAGCAGCGGCGACGTGCTTTCGTCGGTTGGGTACGCGTCGTTGCCGTTCGACGATTGATCCGTCCAAGCCGTGACCGCTCCGGTGGCGTTCGTGGTTACCCCGGCATCCGCGGCCAGCCACACTTTCAGTCCGCTGGTGACTGGGGGCGTGCTGGCGGTGCCGGTCACGGTCGCGACAACGGAGGTGCTGGTTTGGATGCCCCAACTATCCGTGGCGATTGCGGTGAAAGTGACCGTGCCCGGAGTCAGGAGGTCGAGCGGCACCTCATAGGGCGGGTTGGTAAGCGTGGCGAAGGTCGTGCCGTTGGCGGACAGCGTGACGCTGGCGATGACGCCTTTGGACGAAGCGGCCGTGGCGGCGAACGTCACCGTCGCGGGGGCGGCGAGGATCGTTCCGTTAGTGGGTCCGGTGATGTTCACGACCGGCGCGGGGCTCGCGTACGACGCCTGCACCACCCCATACTTGCCCGACAAGTAGGCGACCACATTACTGCGATCACTGGCGGACAGAGCGTGGTCGTAGATCAGCACCTCCGCGAGGTCGCCGTTGATCTGCGTCCCTCCGTCGGTACGCCGGCCGATCCGCAGTGGTCCAGCACTGGCGGTGGTGGTCAGCGCAACACTGGTGCCATTGTCCGCAAACCCGAGATGATGCGCCATCACACCGTCCGCAGCGGTGACGGTCATTCCCAGAACCGAGAACTGATCCAGCGCCGGACCGCGCAGGCCGCCACCCGTGCCGGCAAAGGAAGTGCCATCACCACGATAACCGAATGGGGCGCCGGTGGTGGTATTGAACCACCAATCCACCGGGCCCGCCACGCCCCCGTTGCACTTGCTCCAAACGTTTTGCCGAAGTACGGGGTAACTGCCCGCGAACCGAGCGACGGCGAACGTGGTGAAGTCATCCGTGATGAATGCCGTGCCCGAGTCCGACACTTCGAGGAATTGAGGCGAGCTGCTATTGAAATGCAGCACAGGCTTTCCGTTGACGGCGTCGGCGACGAGTAGTGGCGCGGACGCTTCGTCGAGCTGTACGGCGTCGTTCCCGTTGCTGGACTGATCTGCCCAGTCAGTGACGCCTCCGCTGAGGTTGGTGGTGATTCCGGCGTCCGCCGCCAACCAGACTTTCAGTCCGCCCGCCACCGGCGCGGTCGGAACCGTGCCCGTGATGTTCACGACTACCGGGGACGAGGTCATCGCCCGGCCATAGTTGTCGGTCGCCACAGCCGTCAAAGTCAGCACGCCCGCTGCGAGCGTGCCCACCTCAAGTTGGTAAGTGGCGCTGCTGTTGGTTGTGGTGGCCGTGGCCGTGCCGAGCGCCTCGCCATTGCCATACACCGCCACGGTCCTGACATAGTCGTCGGGGTCAGAGACGCTGATCGTGACGGGAATGGCAGACGCCCCCGAGGCCGTGCTGTTGTTGGCGGGCGAAGTGATGCTGACGGTGGGAGGAATGTCGAACGTAAGCGCGTATTTGGGTTGCAGATAGCTCGTGATGACGCCGGTCGTGTCGCTGTCAGAAAGCGCCGGCTTGTAAATGAGGAGCTCGGCCACATTCCCGAGCAGTTGGGTGACGCCGTCCGCGCGGCGGCCGATTCGTAGCGGGGTGCTGCCGTTGGCCGTGGTCAGCATGCTGACCGCGTGACCCACGTTGAAATCGTTCAGAAACTGGTCCACCACGCCGTCTTTCCAGCGGAAACCCATCACCGCGTAAGCGCCGGTGGGCGGAGCGAACGTGCCGACGTAGCGATTGTACGCCGGAGTCACATCAGAATTGGCCAGCCAGAAAGACGTCACGCCGCCAAACTGGCTGGCGTTGTTCCACCAGTCAAATGGCGCCGCGACGCCCCCGACGCACTTGTTCACGACGCAACGGTAGCCGCTCAAATTGTCGAACTTGACCACGGTGAGGATGGTGACGTCGTTGACGAGATCATCAATACCGTTGGCGTTGGGTACCTCCATGAATTGCGACCCGGAGACACGCAACGTGGCGTGGCCATTGAGGGAATCGGCCGCCAGCGTCGGGCAACTGGCCGCCGTGGCCTGCGTGGCATGATTACCCAAGCCGGACTGATCGGCCCACGCGGTGACTTGTCCGCTGGCGTTGGTGGTGACGCCGACATCGGCGTTCAACCAGAGCTGCAATCCCGTGGTGACGGGGAGGGGTTGGGCGTGAAGCTCGGCGGGTAACCAGGCCATCAGTGCGCCGGCGACGCTGGTGGCGAGGAGGACTTGGGTTCGTTTCATTTGGGGGTTGGAGTCTGGGTTTGGATGGTTCCGGATGAAGTCTTGCTAGAGCGCAGTCGAAGCCGATGTTCCGAGTGGCAGTACCACGAGAGGCTGGGCGGGTCCATAATGGACCGCGCCATCGGCGGCGCATCCACGAAGCCTCGGAAAGGGCTGGCTCATAACGAAACTACCCTAGCTTTCGCGACGCCCAATAAACAATGGACGTTCTGACCTTTAATCTGGATTTTTTGTCCAACCCATGAGCGGCAACATGAGATGAACCCCAATGACAGACCCTGTCTCGCGAGATGGCATCCGCTGGCATCCGAAAGCCAGCCCGAAAGTCCGTTGCCACTTCGCGGCCGGGAAGATACTCTTGGCGCGTTCCGAGAGTCACTGAATGCAGGTTGATCGTTTTCGCGAAGACCTATGCCGGGCCATAACGCGCCGCAGACTTTCTATCGCTACTTCCCCGTCGCGAAGCGTGACCGCGACTGGGGGTTGTTCGTCGCGACGGTGGGGGAATCGCGAATCAGCCCCGGCTCCGCGTATCCGCCCGGCGGACATCCGAAGAGTTATGACTTCCGCGCCTCAGCCGGCCGGCTGCTGCACGAATACCAAATCATCTACATCTCCGCCGGCAGCGGTTGGTTCAAGTCGGCTGCGTCCGGTCGCGTCAAGATCGAGGCCGGGATGGTCATCCTCTTGTTCCCCGATGTCTGGCACAGCTACGCACCAACGGAGGCGGTGGGCTGGAACGAGCATTGGGTCGGTTTCAATGGCGACATCGCACGACGGTTGGTGGCCCATGGCTTTTTTGCCCCAGAGCGTCCCGTGCTGCGAGCCGGCGAAGAAGGCCGGTTGCTCGCGTTGTTCGGCGACATCATGGAAGCGACCCGCGGCAATCATCCGGCTTTGCAGCAAATCATGGCGGGCGCGGTGGTGAGCATGCTGGCGTTGCTTTACTCGGTGCAGCAATCGCGGCTGGCAGGTGATGATCCGGGATTGCAAACGATTCATGAAGCCGTGAGCCGGATGCGCGAGAATCCCGAGTCGCCGCTCGGCATTCCGGAACTGGCCCGCGAACTCAAAGTCAGCTACCGCTGGTTTCGGCGGGCGTTCGCGCACCACACCGGGCTGAGTCCCCATCAGTACTTCCTGGATGTGCGCCTCGCCCGAGCCCGCGATTTGCTCGCGCAGACCTCGCTGCCTACGAAGGAAATTGCGTCGCGCGTGGGCTTTGAGGATGCGCAGTACTTCTGCCGGCTCTTCCATAAGAAGGTAGGCTTCGCGCCTGGCATCTGGCGGGAGCGCGCACAACAGAGTGTTCGAGGCTAGTCCTGCGCGCGGCCGGTTCTTTCGTCGGCATGAAGCGGCATTTCTAAGAGGGTATGACGGGACTGCGGTTTGCGGCAGCCGATTCCGCCGTTGACAGGCGGGGGCGCGCTTTCTAGTTTTTGCCGGCAAAGACCGAAAGCTTTGCCCCGAATGCGCGTTCGGGGATTTTTATTGTGAAGCCGCCGCGCAACTTCACGGAGAGACTATGGCAAACACGATTCTCGTTGGCGCCCAGTGGGGCGATGAGGGCAAGGGCAAGATTATTGACGTATTGACCGAGGGGGCGGACCTCGTGGTGCGATACGCCGGTGGCAACAACGCCGGGCACACGGTTTTCATCGGCCGCACCCGGTATGTCTTGCACCTGGTGCCGTCCGGCATCCTGCGCAAGGGCAAGCTCTGCGTCATCGGCAACGGCGTGGTCATTGATCCTGTCAGCCTCGTGCTCGAAATCGCCGGCCTGCGCAAGCTGGGCGTGAAAGTGGACAAGAACCTCGTCGTCAGCGAAACCGCCCACGTGGTCTTCCCCTACCACCGGGAACTGGACGCCCACCGGGAGCATCACAAAGGCGATCAAAAGATCGGCACGACCAAGCGCGGCATCGGCCCGGCCTATGGTGACAAGGCGGCGCGCGTGGGGCTGCGCGTGGTGGACCTCATTAACTCCAGCACGTTCGCTGAGAAACTGCGCCAGCGCATCCGCGACAACAACGGTGTCCTCAAGGCCTTTGGCGGAAAGCCGCTGGTGTTCAAAGATGTCCTCCGCGACTACAGCGAAGCCGGCGAGTTTTTGAAGCCTTTCGTTACCAACACGGTTGTGTTGCTGCACGACGCCATGTCTGAGGGCAAGCATCTTTTGTTCGAAGGCGCGCAAGGCACCTTCCTGGACATTGACCACGGGACGTATCCTTACGTGACGTCGTCGAGCACGACCGCGGGCGGCGCCTGCACCGGTTCGGGCGTGCCGCCGCACCGCATGGACCGTGTGGTAGGGGTGATGAAGGCGTATACCACCCGCGTGGGTGAGGGGCCGTTGCCCACGGAAGATGCGGAGATTTCCGATCTGCTCCACGGGATGGGGCGCGAGTTCGGCTCGACCACGGGCCGCGCACGCCGCTGCGGTTGGTTTGATTCCGTTGCCGTGCGGCACTCGGTCATGGTGAACGGCATTGACGAGATCGCGGTGACGAACCTCGACGGTCTCGACACGGTGGAAACGATCAAGGTCTGCGTTGGCTATCGGCAGGGCAACCAGGTTCACGAGCATCTTCCAAGCGACGTGGCGGTGTTGGCAGCCTGCGAGCCGGTCTATGCCGAGTTTGCGGGTTGGCGCACGCCAACCCACACGGCCAGGACTTGGAAGCAACTGCCCGCGAAGGCCCGCGCCTATCTGAAGGGGATGCAGGACTTGATCGGCGCCAAGATTTCAATTGTGTCCGTCGGGCCGGCGCGGGCGCAGACGATCATGGTGTGAACGTTGGATGGTCCTGCGTCGAATCGCCAAACCGGTTCAACGGTCTTGCGGTTCAACAAGTCAACGAATCGGCATGAGTTCCCCGACGCCCCAGCTCAACCCGGAAGCCCTGGCCTCATTGCCTCGGCACGTGGCCGTGATCATGGACGGCAACGGGCGGTGGGCGAAGGAACGGGGTTTGCCGCGCATCGAGGGCCATCGGCGGGGTGCGGAATCTGCCCGGGCGATCATCCGCGCAGCGGGTGAGTTGGGGATCAACTACCTCACGCTTTATGCGTTTTCGGTCGAGAACTGGAACCGGCCCAAAGATGAGGTGGACGCGCTGATGAAGTATCTCGTCCACTATCTGAAGAGCGAGACGAGCGAGTTGAACAAGAACAACGTTCGCCTGGAGGTGATCGGACAGATCTACCGGCTGCCCGAAAACGTTCAGGAGCATCTGCGAAAATCCATCCAGACCCTCTCGCGAAACAACGGGCTGACGCTCATCATGGCGTTGAGCTACAGCGGGCGAACCGAGATCGTGGAGGCGGTGCGCGCCATCGCTGGCAAGGTGAAGCAGGGCAAGCTCGACCCAGCCGATATCACCGAACAGGTCTTTTCGCAACACCTCTACACGCGGAGTTGGCCCGACCCGGACCTGCTCATCCGGACGAGTGGCGAGATGCGGCTGAGCAACTTCCTCCTCTGGCAAATCTCCTACGCCGAACTGGTCATCACCCCGACGCTCTGGCCCGATTTCCGCAAACCGCAATTTCACGAAGCGCTCGAAGAATACGCCCGCCGGCATCGGCGTTTTGGCGGAGTCTAGGGTTTACGCAGCGTCATCCACACTTTACGATTTGCCCGGGTAACGACCGGCGCAGCATATCGTGAACGGCGAATCGCAAAGCAAACCAACCTCCGGCAGCGCGGCCAGCGCGCGGGTGCCACCTTCGAAGACCGCGGTATTCTTCCGCCGCCTGGTTAGCACGGTGGTTCTGTGGACCGTGATTCTCACGGCGATGTTTTCCGGCAACAAGGTGCTGTCGGATTACGTTTTCATGGGGATCATGGCGCTGCTGGCGACGGCTGGCTTGATGGAGTTCTACGGCCTGGTGGAGAAACGCGGTCTCGTGTGTTTCAAGTGGTGCGGTCTGCTGGGAGGAGTGCTGCTCATGCTTGGCACGTTCCTGCATTGCGCCGGCCTGCTGGGTATCCACGGTGCTCCGGCACGCGTCAACGATTTCGAAACCAGCTTCCTGATCGTATTTGTGCTGGGCCTCTGCGTGCGGCAATTCGTCTCCCGCAGCAACACGGCGGGCATCCTCGCGATTTCCACGACCCTCTTCGGGCTGATGTACGTCCCGTGGCTGTTGAACTTCATTCAGAAAATCAATTTCTTCCCGGGCATCGCCGACCAGGGCAAGTTCTACGTCCTCTACTTCATTCTCGTGACGAAATTCAGCGACACCGGCGCGTATGCCGTAGGCTCGCTGATCGGGCGGCACAAGATGATCCCGCGCGTCAGCCCGGGGAAGACGTGGGAAGGGTTCGGCGGGGCCATCGTGGTTTCGACCGCTGCCAGCCTGATCTTCATGTACTTCCTCGGCCACCGGATGCCGGGCATGAAGCCGCTTCACGCAGTCGTGTTGGGCGTGGTCTTGAGTTCCACGGCCGTCGTGGGGGATCTCATCGAATCGCTTTTCAAGCGCGAGGCGGGCGTGAAGGATTCCGGACGGCTCTTCCCAGGCATTGGGGGCATCCTTGATCTCCTCGACAGTCTTTTGTTCAACGCGCCCATCATGTATCTCTACCTGCGGCATGTCCTGACTCATCCATGAAAAACGTAGTCGTCCTTGGCAGCACGGGCAGCATTGGCACCAGCACCATCAAGGTGGCGGAAGACTTGCCGGATCGCATCCGACTGCTCGCGCTGGCAGCCGGGAACAATTCGGATTTGTTGCTCGAGCAGACGCGCAAGCATCGCCCGGACGCAATTTCCATCAGCGACCCCGCGAAGGTGCAGGAATTGCGCGATTCAGTCGGACCGGTGTGCGAGGTCTATTCCGGCGCGGACGGCTTGATGAAATTGGCCAGGCTGCCGGCGGCGGACATCGTGCTGATCGCCATCGTCGGCACGGCAGGGCTGAAGCCGGCATTGGCGGCGATTCGCGCCGGCAAGGACATCGCCATCGCGTCGAAGGAAATCCTCGTCATGGCGGGCGAAACCGTTATGAGCGAGGCGCGCAAATACGGTGTGCGCGTGCTGGCGGTGGACAGCGAACATTCTGCGATCTTCCAATGTCTCGATGGCAAACCATCGTCGTCAGTCCGCAAGCTTTGGCTGACGGCGTCCGGTGGTCCATTTCGGGATGCGGCGGCCTGGCCCAAGGAGAGCTTTGCGGAGATCACCGTCGAGCGCGCACTCAAGCATCCGTCCTGGGTAATGGGCCGCAAGATCACGATTGATTCGGCCACGCTCTTCAACAAGGGCCTGGAGATGATCGAGGCGCGCTGGCTTTTCGACATCGGCATGGAACGCGTGGGTGTGCTGGTGCATCCGCAGAGCATCGTGCATTCGATGGTCGAATTCGTGGACGGCGCGTTGCTGGCGCAGTTGTCCACACCGGACA
>CAYJNU010000374.1:0-8205 GCA_964371005.1 uncultured Verrucomicrobiota bacterium
GTGTTGGACGATGGCCTTGGCGGTGGTGGCGTTCTTCGTCAGGTTGGCCAGCACCATCTCCACAGTGACGTGGTCGTGCTCCTCGTTCCAACAATCGTAGTCGGTGATCATGGCCATCGTGGCGTAGGCGATCTCGGCTTCGCGGGCGCACTTGGCCTCGCCAAGGTTGGTCATGCCGATGACGTCATAACCCAGCTTGTGATTGGTCAACGACTCCGCGCGCGTGCTGAAGGCCGGCCCTTCCATATTGACGTACGTACCGCCGTCGTGAACGCGGGCTCTGCAGGCTCGGGCGGATTGCAGGAGAAGCTGGCGCAGCTCTTCGGCGATCGGATGTGCGAACGCCACGTGTCCAACAATGCCGCGGCCAAAGAAGGTATGCTCCAGGTCGCGCTTGGTGCGGTCGAGGAACTGGTCCACGAGGACGATGTCGCAGGGCCGGTATTTCTTCTGGAGCGAGCCGACGGCGCTCACGCTGATCACCCAGGCCACACTGAGTTTTTTCATGGCCCACAAGTTGGCGCGATGATTCAGTTCGCCGGGCAGAATGCGATGGCCGCGGCCATGCCGGGGGAGGAACACCACTTCGCGCCCGGCGAGCATGCCGGTGAGCAGCGCGTCCGAAGGCGGACCAAACGGCGTGTTGACCTTCACCCATTTCTGACGGGTGAAGCCCTCGATATCGTAGAGCCCACTGCCGCCGATGATGCCGATGCGATGTTCAGACATGGGCGCATTACTTGCCAGAGAATCCGCCGCACGCCAGCTTTTTCGACCGGGCGAGGTCAAGGACGACTCAACTCGGAGCCGCCACCATGCCGGCGCTGGAGCGCCGTGCGGATCGTCTGGTGGTGGTGTGCGGGTGTGTTTGGCCATTTGACTTGGCGCTCAAGGCGGGCAAGGTTTTTGGCATGAAACTGCGCCTGGAATGGTTCGCCGTCGCCTTGGGCGGCGGGTTACTGGCCGCGCTGGTGGTGGCCAGCCACACGCTGGCCGGCGACGCCACGAACAAGCCCACGCGGATCTCGTCCACGAACATGCAGCCCCCCATCGTCAAGACCGAAGCCGAGTGGAAAAAACAACTCACGCCGGAGCAATATCGCGTGCTGCGGCAAAAGGGAACGGAACAAGCCTTCACGGGCGAATTCTGGAAGACGAAAGAGCCGGGCACCTACCGCTGCGCCGGCTGTGGGGAGGTGTTGTTCGTCTCGGACGCGAAGTTTGACTCCGGCTGCGGCTGGCCGAGTTTCTCCGCTCCCGCCGGCACCAACGCGGTGGCCGAGGCGGCAGATCACAGCCACGGCATGGAACGTACGGAGGTCCTTTGCCCCAAGTGCGGTGGTCACTTGGGACATTTGTTCGACGACGGGCCCGCGCCCACCGGTCTGCGCTACTGCATCAACTCGGCCTCCCTGAAGTTCGAGAAGAAACCTTGACCGCTGTTGAAGGTGGATTGAACTGCGCTCGGGTGACGAGCCGCGCCGCCACCGCCTTGCGGCTCGCGGCGCAAGGCTTGCACAAGGCGCAGAACTACTTTGGCGATCTCTACCGCCGGTGGAAGGCGCGGTTGGGCACACCCAAGGCGATCACGGCGATGGCCCACAAACTGGCCCACATCCTCTGGCATCTCTTCAAATACCGCCAAGCCTTCAATCCCGAAGTGTTCCGGAAAGAAGAGGAAACAATGAAACGCAAGAAGCTCGCCCGCCTCCATAACACCGCCGCCGCCCTCGGCTTCCAACTCGTCCCCGCTCAATGACTTGTCCCGTCAGCTTATCAGGAGACCACTCGCTGCTACTTCTGACCTTGCTTGCCATCATAAATCCTCTTGGCGTCCGCCTCCGTCAGTGCCCAGAGATTGCTGCCAAAGCGCCGCTCAATTTCGGGTCTCATGATTTCATTGTAGCCTTTCGCGTGCGCACGCACCGACTCATCCACGACGCACGCGCCGACTACGCGAAGATGAACCCCGTAACGATCACGAAAAAGCTGCTCGCACTCCGAAAAACAGGGAAGCAGAAAACCGTGAACCTCGTAGGCAAGGTGGCCGCTCTCGATATCCCGTTGGGCCTCGACTCGCGCAGCAACATAGTCCTTCCGGGCGAGCCGTCTCTCTTGTTCGACGACATCTGTCGAAGACGCGCAACCAAACGTTCCCAATGCCAATGCGCAAAACAAAAGCTGAAGACGAATACTCATGGCGCGTTCGAGTGGTCTAACGACCAATATAGGTTATCCGAAGTTGTTCACAGTTGGGGCGGTGGGCCGCAGGCGTTTCCCCGCCGCCCCAACGGGGAACAACTGCGCCGCCGCGCGCGCGGCCCGGGATTTCGGATGGCCATCGCTTGTCATCTGTTTTATCCCTCAACTCGTTTTCCCGCCCCGGCGGGGCAGGTCTGCTAACGACTTGTCGCATCAACGACTTTGAGCTTACCGACCGGCCCGTCGGCCGGGGCTTGGCCCTCGACGACTGCTCAGGAGGGCGTCGCTCAATTGCAGCACGACTCTTCTATATTGCCGTCGCCGGGTCAAGCCTGCGGGAAACGCTCGGTCGGCTGCAACCCAACCCCAAGGTTCCGCTGCGTCAGCCGGTGCAAGAAGTGAAGCGACCTTTCCATTATTCCGCCCGCACCGAGGAGTTGGACTGGCAGTGGACGCAGCAAACCACCTGTGGTTTGAGACTCAGCGCGTGGCCAGGAAAGGGCGAGGCGTGCTGACCTGCGATCCCCCGGCCCGATTTCACGCTTTGCGCGCGGGCCTCGCTCCATTAACAATGGCGGCGTCCGCACCATGAGAACTTGGCTCTGTGCATTGCTGCTCCTGCTCGCCGCGACCGTGCCGTCGTGGGCGGCCAGCCGTGCCGAGACCCGGGCGTTCGAGGCCGCGGTCAAGGCGTTCCGCGATGGATTCTTCGAACGTGCGGACAGCGAGCTGAGCGGATTTGTCCAAGCCTTTCCCGGCTCCGAGCGCCGCGCCGAAGCCATCCTCACCCAGGCCCAGGCCCGCTGCCAGTTGACCAACTACGCCAGCGCCATTCAGTTGTTGAGCGCCGAGTTGGCGGGGGCCGGTCCGCGTGCCGACGAGTATCACTTCTGGATCGGCGAAGCGCAGTATCAAAGCACGAATTATCCAGCCGCAGCCGCGGCGTTCCACGCGGTGGTGAACGACTTTCCCGCCTCCAAGCTCCGGCTCCAAGCCAGCGTGAACGAGGCCGCTGCCTGGGCCGGACTCGAAGACTGGGACCGCGTGATCGAGTTGCTGAGCCAGCCGGCAGGCGTCTTTCAACAGCTCGCCAAGACCGCCGCCGCGAGCGGCCCGGCGGCGACCGGGGTCTTGCTGCTTGCGGAAGCCCAATTGGCCCGGGGACGTTTTGCCGCCGCCGAAACGACCATTCGCTCGTTGGATGCGGCCAAGCTGGACGCCGCCCTGGGCTGGAAGCGTGAGTTCCTGTTGTGCCGCGCCCTGCTGGATGGAGGCCATTCGGAGGCGGCGCTGCAAGGCGCGTCCAACCTCCTGGCCCTGGCCGGCTCGCTCGCCCAGCCGGCGCTGCGAGCCCAAAGCGTCGCCCTCCAGGCGGCGGCACTCGAGAAGTTGGGGCAGCTTGACAACGCCGCCGCCAGTTACACGAACAATCTCGCGGCTGACGCGCCGATCGAGATGCAGCGGCAGGCCTTGCTCAAAGTCGGCGAGCTGGCGCTGGTGGGCGGTCGGCCGACCGGGTTGACCGAAGCGGCCCAGGCGATGGAGCGCTACCTGCAGCGCCATTCCAACAGCCCGGCTTGCGACATGGCGTTGTTGACCCTCGGCGAACTGCAACTCCGCCAGTATTTCGCTCCAACCGGCACGAACGCAGCAAACACGAATCTGCTCCAACAAGCCCTGACCAACCTCGTCGCCGTGCCGGAACGTTTCCCGCAGAGCCCCCTGAAGGGCCGGGCGCAGTTGGATCGCGGCTGGTGTCTCCTGTTGGCGTCGAATCTGACCGACAGCGCCGCCGCCTTCGCTGCCGCCGCGGAGATGTTGCCCGCATCGTTTGATCAGGCAACCGCCTGGTTCAAGCTCGCCGACGCGCAGTACCAGCAACAGCAACTCCCCGCCGCCATCAGTAACTACAACCGGGTGGTCGCTGCCGCCGCCGCGCTCCCAGACGTGAAGACGAACCTGTGCGAACCGGCGCTTTACCAAATCGTGCGGGCCGCCACCGAGGCGGGCGATCTGGCGGCGGCGAACGCCGCCGCAGACAAGATTCTGGATTGGTTTCCGGACGGGAACCTGACCGAGCCGAGCCTCTTGCTCACGGGTCAGGGCCTGGCGCGTCACGGCAACCCCGCCGACGCGCGCCGCGTATTCGAAGGATTGGTGAAGCGGTTTCCCGATTCGCCGCGCGCTCCCGAGGCGCGGCTCAGGATCGCCCGCACTTACGGGTTGCAGCGGGAATGGCCGGCGGCCGCACAGGAATACCGCGCCTGGCTGACCGCCTACCCGACCAACGCCGAACAGCCGCGCGCGCAATACGAACTGGCGCTGGCCACGTATTGGGCTAACGACGAAACGAACGCCCTCGCCCTGTTCACGAGCTTCATCACCAAATTCCCCACCAACACGTTCACGCCCCAGGCGCAATGGTGGGTGGCAGCTTACCACTTTCGCCATGGCGAATACGCCGAGGTGGAGAAAGATTGCCAGTTGCTCATGCAGAGTGCGCGCGGATCGGCGCTCGCTTACGAGGCTGGCATGATGGCCGGCCGCGCTGCCGTGGCCCGCGAAGCCTGGTCGGACGCGATCGGCTATTTCACCAACCTCACGAGCGATTTGAACTGTCCGACGAACCCGGTCAACTTGAGAGTCCAGGCCCTCTTCGGCTACGGCGATGCCCTGCGCCGGAGTGAACCGGCAGACACAAACAATCCGCTCGCCAACTTCAAACAAGCCATCGGGGTCTTCGCCGAAATCCACCAGAGCAACCCGACCAACGCCGCCGCCGCCCGTGCATGGGGGGAGATCGGTAACTGTTATCTGCAACTCGCCACGCGGGACACCAACCAATACACGAACGCCAGCAGCGCCTTCCGGCAAGTCGTGAACGCCACATGGGCGGACGCGGCGGCGCGCAGCCAGGCTGCCGTGGGCTTGGGTCTCGTGGCGGAGAAGCAGGCTGAGCTCAACACCAACAACGCGAGGGTCTTGCTGCGGGAGGCGTTGAACCACTATCTCGACGTGGTTTACAGGAAGAACCTGCGTGACGGTGAGCAGCCGTCCGTCGACTGGCTGAAGGACGCCGGTCTCAGGGCCGCGAAACTCGCCGAAACGCTGGACGGACGTCCGTCGGCTGAGAAGATCTACGAGGAGTTGAGCCGGTCCCTGCCAGCGCTGCGCCCCTTGTTCGAGAAGAAGCTCAAGAAAGGCGCGTGAGCTTCCGCTTCGCGGAACATCCACGCCACCGGACCGCGACCGGTCCCCCGGTCGCAGCACGAAAAGACGCGCTTTTGCCCCGGAACCGCTGGCGTTGTCCGCGGTCGCTGTTCAGTGCTGCCCTTCGCTGGAATTCGCCGCGAAGGGAAACGAGCGTCCTTTGGGAGGTCGAACCTGCTGCGACCGGGGACCGGTCGCGGTCCGGCGGAATTGACACCGCTACGCGGCCTTCCCGCCAGCACACGCGCGGTTGACCATGTTCTCCAACGCTTGAATCCAGAGCGGATGCTCGTTGAGGCAGGGGATTCGCCCAAATTCCTTGCCGCCAGCCTGCAAGAACGTTTCGCGCCCACGCAGGCCAATCTCCTCGATCGTCTCCAGGCAGTCCGACACAAACGCCGGGCAGATCACCAGCAGTTTCTTGACGCCGCTTTTGGCAAAGCGCTCCAACTCCAAGTCCGTGTAGGGCTTCAGCCACGGGTCGCGGCCCAGCCGGGATTGGAAGGCCACGGACCATTTGCTCGCTGGCAGGTTCGCGCGCTTCGCGAATTCCTCAGCCGTGCGGAAACACTGGTGGCGGTAGCAGAATTGGTGTGCCTCGCTGGCCACCCGGCAGCAATCCGGGACCGTCAGACAATGGCGACCGGTCGGATCGGATTTCTTGAGGTGCCGCTCCGGCAGACCATGAAAGCTGAACAACAGATGATCGAAACCCTCCTGGAGTTGCGGTTCAGCGCTCGCCACCAACGCCGTGATGTAATCCGGCGCGTCGCCGTAAGGCGGCTCAAACGTCAGCGAGAGCTGCGGGGCCAGCTTCGCCGCCACTTCCTTCACGCGCTCCACGGCCGTTTCAAAGCTCGACATCGCGTAGTGGGGGAACAGCGGGATGACGTGGACTTGCTGAATACCGCGGCGGGCCAGGTTTTGCACGGCGGCTTCGATGGACGGTTGCTGGTAGCGCATCGCCAGTTCCACCGGCACGCTCACGCGCTCCTGAAGCCGCCGCTGCACATTGCGGCTGATGACAATGAGGGGCGAGCCTTCCTGCGTCCAAACCGTCTGGTAGGCATGGGCTGATGCTTTGGGGCGGTTGATGAGGATCAGGCCCACAATCAGCCGCCGCAAAGGCCACGCCACGTCAATCACGCGGGCGTCCATCAGGAATTCGTTCAAGTAACGCCGCACCGCCGGGACGGACGGCGACTCCGGCGAACCCAGGTTGACGAGGAGAACGGCCTGGCTCATGCGCGGGAATAAATGGTGGCTGCGATGTATTGGGCGGCCCGGTCGGCGATGTTCACACCGGACGTGATCGAGTCGCCCAGCGAGATGCCATCGCGGTAATGACCGGCAAAGAAAATCCCGGGCGTCTGGCTCTCGATGCTCGTCATCAACGCGCGGAACCGGCCATAGCCGACGTTGTACTGCGGGATCGCCTGCGGCCAGAAATAGTGATGGTGGAAGGTCGGCTTGCCCTTTACCCCGAGCAACACGCGCAACTCGGCGCAGGTGAGTTCGTAAAGCTCTTCGGCTGGCTTTGCCGCCAGTTCGGGATGGCGCTCGCCACCGATGTAGTTGGTCAGGGTGAGATGACCCGCCGGGGCGCGATTCGGAAAGAGCGACGACGAAAAGATCGTGCCGAGGATATTGAAGCCTTCGACTCTCGGAATCAGCATGCCAAACCCGTTACAGGGATGCTCCACGTCCTCGCGGCGGAATCCCAGGACCACACTCGCCACCGGTGGATATCGGATTTCGGCGAACGCCGCGAGGCTGACGGCGCGCGGGGACACGATCTCGAGTTCCGCCAGCTTGAACGTGGGCGCCGCGCAGACCACCGCGCCGTGGTCGGCCCGACGTGGCTGCCCGTGGTCGCAATACTCTACCGCCCAACCGTCGGCCGTCTGGGTGAGCCGGGAGACGGGCGCATTGAGTTTCACCGCATCGCCGAGACGCTCGCGGAGTGTGTCCGGCAACACCTGCAAGCCTTCGTCGAACGAAAACTTCGGCGCGCGGTCTTTGGCGACTTCGCCGCGCCGTTTGCGATCACCCGCGCCAAAAAGCTGGCCCTTGATCAGCGAGCCGTATTCTTTCTCCAGCGCGGCCAGCTTGGGGAACGCTTGTTGCACGGAAAGCTTCTCCGGGTCACCCGCGTAGATGCCCGCGACCAGCGCGTCGATGGCGTGGTCGAGGAATTCCCGGTTCAACCGGCGGCGCACAAACTCGGCGATGCTCTCTTCGACGCCATCGCGCCGCGCCCGAACAAACGGCTCGCGCAGCACGGCGAACTTGGCCCCAGCCGTGAACAGCTTGGTGGTGAAGAAGCCCAGTGGCGAACCCGGCATGGCGATGGGTCGCTGGTAGCGCACCACATAGCGGGCGGAGGCCTTGGGGTCGGGGTCCAGACGGCGCGGTTCCAAGTCCGCATCTCGAATGAGCATGGTGATCCGGGCGGAGGTCTCGAGGATGGTGTTGGGCCCGAACTCGGCGAGATACCCGCCGGTGCGCACGCTGCGAATGGCGCCGCCAACGCGTTCGCTCGCCTCATAGACCGTGACGGGCACGCCTTGGCGCTGGAGATAGAAGCCAGCAGTCAGCCCGGTGATGCCGCCGCCGATGATCGCAACAGATTTCATGAACGTGAGTTCTCAATCTAGGTGAGTCGCGCAGGTTGTCCAGACCGCGCTTGTCGAATGAGCGGGCGCCGCGGGGCGCCCCAGCCCGGGCCACCTTCGGCTGGGCGCATCTTGACACTGCCCTCGTAGCGGCAGGCTTCCCAGCCTGCCGTAGCAC
>CAYJNU010000375.1:0-8204 GCA_964371005.1 uncultured Verrucomicrobiota bacterium
GTATGTGCCCACCGTGGTGATGCCCAAACGCGGGAAGAAGAACGCGGCGGAAGCGGAACGCGAGAGCGAGAGGCAGTTCGTGGCCTTGCGCCGGGCGCATAGCGCCGTGGAAAGCGAGATCAACAGCCTGGAACATCACGGGCTGAACCGGTGTCTGGACGTGGGCCTCGACGGCTACCGGCGCTACGTCGGCTTGGGCGTGCTGAGCTACAACCTGCACGTGATCGGGCGGGAGTTGCTGGCGCGCCAGCGGGCCCGGGCGCAGCCGCTACGCCTGGCGGCCTGAAGCCGCCCGCCACGGAGCCCCAGGGCAAATTCGACAGGAGCGGTGTCGCTGGCGCCGGAGCCTTTTGACGGTTTGCATGTGCTTGGCGTAACAAGCAACCGTGCGCTGCCCGTCCGCCGCCCTCCCTGTCTCACCCCGCTCTGAAAAACACCCGTTTTCGGCCAGACACTAGTGACCATTGCTGTTTACTCGCCTCCGCACCACTCCGGGGCCGGGCGATTTAACACGACAGACAAAGCGTACCAGTTCAGATTCTCGAAGATCACGCAGGGGACAAACCACGTTGTTTTCAGCGGCAACTCGGGACTCGCCAGACTCAAACGGCTTCTTTACCAGTCGTCCCTCCGTCCCCTTTGCCGTGTTGTATCCCGAAGCGTACGTGCGCACTGGTACTCTCGGACCACACCCACGAATACGACCATCTTGTGGGTCGGCTGGACGCGCAAGGATTACAGCTACACGTTGACCAACGATATCCCGCACCCTTCAAGAGTGGGCATGGGACTCCTGCGTTGCTTTCTTTCTGAACCGGGTGGCCGCAGTTCACAAATGAGCTTCTTCACGGCTTCCGAAGCACCTTTCGTTAAGGAGATGGTTGGGGCTTGGGAAATGCCCGCAGATTTGACTAATTGGGCCGGCTGCACAGTGCATCTCAGGGAATACGGAGGGCAAGGTGATATCGCCACCCTACAATTACAGTAACAGGCTTAACCATCAGGTTTGGCCGAGGCTTCCTCTCCACCGCGTTCAGCGACTCCGCAGTTGCGCCCGTCGAGGGCTTGCGGCATTGTGCGAGCCATGACGGCCTGCTCGACAACGGTGTTCCTGCTCAAGGGGTTTTCACCCCTTCAGTTCACACCCATGTCCGGCGCACACAAGCGGGTGAAGACAAACCGCCGTTCCGCGCTCCCGTTCAGCATCGGGCGGCAGTTCGAGAGCACATTTTGCGTTCCATCGTTTCTGTCGGCGACGGTCGTTCACCCTTGTCATTCAGCAGCAAGATGACACGTGACGACTTCAAGCGAGCCTGGGAACAGGATGGCGATAAACTGGTCGCTTTTCCAGCAGAAGTGGTCGCCACGCTGCACATCCCGGAAAGCCACCGGGCCTTCCTCATCCATCCAGGCTTGCCAGTGTCTGCCGCGCCGTATCTCGACTTTGGAGGCAAACACTACATCGAGATACCATCGGCGGCAGAACTGTGGAATGTGGGCGAGGCTTTCCAACGTTACAGGATCATCGGCGCGAACGGCTTTGGCGATTCTATTTGTCTTGATGTGGAGTCAGCCGGTGCTGTGGTTTACCTGAACCACGATGACGAGATGAAGCGCGGCTTCATGAACTCCAGCGTGGAGTGCTTGGCGCTTTCTCTCTTGGCCTTCCGTGAGGTTGTTCGGGAGACTCAGCAGCGTGGAGGCCCAGATGCTTACCTGAACGGGCAGGTTCCCGGCGAGCTGGCAGATCGATTCATCCTTAGGATGGAGGAGGTTGATCCACCGGCAATCGGTTCAGACAGTTTCTGGTTCCACTCCATCATGGGGGAGGGAATATGATGCCGAAGTCGCCGGATAAGAACCGCCGCTCCGCAGTCCTGCTGAAGGCTGGGCCGCAGTTCGGGAGCGCCTCGTTCGCTCCATCGTCACTGTCGGCGGCGGTCGCTCAACTCTCACGTTCGCCGTCTCCGCCCGCTCAATGTTACCCACCTGACTTCCGCCCCGCTGCAGTTTTGAGCCGCTTGCAGACCTGTTTGTAAACGCGCGGATACAGCACGCCCACGAACGGCAGGTTGCGGTACCGCTCTGCGAAATCCAGCCCGTAGCCCACGACGAACAAATCCGGAATGTCAAACCCCACGTAATCCGCCTCGATCGCCTCGACCCGGCGCGCCTTCTTGTCGAGTAGGACGCAGGTGCGGATTCGGCGCGGCTGCAGCTTCTGCAGCTTGTCGTACACCCGCCGCAACGTTCGCCCCGTGTCGAGAATGTCGTCCACCAGCAACACGTCACGCCCGCGCACGTCCAGGCGCAGTTCCTTGGTGAAGACCAGGTCGCCGGATTCCGTGCCGAGGCCGTAGCTCGAAACCCCCATGAAATCCAGACGCAGTGGCAGCGACAGGTGGCGGATCAAATCCGCGAGGAACATCACCGTGCCGTTGAGCAACGCCACGACCACCGTCTCGCGGCCCGTGTAGTCGCGCTCGATCTCGACCGCCAGCTCCCGCACGCGCCGGGCGATGCGCTGTTGGGTGATGAGGATCAGTTCAACGTCCCGCCGCCAGCGCTGCGGCATGGTCGTGGCGGACAAAACCGCCGTTTTGGGTTTGTCCAGTTTCATGTGCGGATGATTCTAAACCTCAACCCATGTTTGCCGAGAGTTTTTTCACAGCGAGTCGGCGTCCTTTCCGACCGCGAAAGCACGCGACTCTCGAGGCGGATTCAAGTCTCCCGATCTTAGTGGTCACAGCCAGCGCGCCAAGTCTGCCAAGAACCTTTGAAAAACCTCGCTTGAAACCCACCGCTTCCGCACCGACAATTCGAGCGAACCAGGGCGCGATGGAATCGCGCCGCAATGACGTGATTCGCAGCTCATGAACACACACCGACGTTCGCCCAGCGGCATCCGGCGCAAGACTTTCTCCCTCCTGCTGCTCCTGCTCATGTTGGGCTGGCTTCCGCTGGTCACCTTGGCCAGAGACAGTTTTCGCTTTGCCTGGCTCAGCGACACGCACGTCGGCTCGGCAACGGCGGCGGACGATCTGCGCGCCGCCGTGCGCGACATCAACGCGATGCCGGACGTGCGATTCGTGGTCATCTCCGGCGACATCACGGAATACGGCTCCCGCGCCCAACTCACCCTGGCGAAGGAAATCCTCGGCGGACTGAAGGCCACCTTGCGCATCATCCCGGGCAACCACGACACGAAGTGGTCTGAGTCCGGCGCGACGGATTTCCCGCGCATCTTCGGCAGCGACCGGTTTGTGTTCGACCTCGGCGGGTTTCGCTTCATTGGCCTGCACCAGGGCCCGGTCATGAAGATGGGTGACGGACATTTCGCTCCGCAGGACGTGCGCTGGCTTGACGAACAACTTGCCAAGGTTCATGGGCGGCCGGTGATCTTCATCACGCATTACCCGCTCGATTCCGGCATTGCGAACTGGTTCGAGGTGTTGGACCGGCTCAAACGCGTCAACACCCAGGTCGTCCTCGTCGGCCACGGCCACAGCAATCGCAAGATGGACTTCGAAGGCCTCCCCGGCGTGATGGGCCGCTCGAACCTCCGCGCCGGCAAACCCGAAGGCGGCTTCACCCTCGTGGACGTGCGCGATGGCCGGATGGCCTTTTCGGAACACCCGCACGGCAAAACCGGACAAACCGAATGGCATTCCATCGGGCTGGGCCAGCATGATTACGCCAGCGACACGCAGAAATACCCGAGGCCGGATTTCGGGGTGAACCAAGTCTTCCCAAGCGTGAGGCCGGTCTGGCAGCACGTCACTGGCTTCACCATCGCCTCAACCCCGGCAGTGTGGCAGGACCTTGCGATCGTGGGTGACGCCTCGGGCACGGTTCGCGCCTACGCGTTGGACTCCGGCAAAGTCCGCTGGAAATTCAAAACCAGGAACGCGGTGTATTCCACACCGGACGTCGCGGAAGATCGCGTGGTATTCGCCTCTGCGGACGGCAGCGTGTATGCGCTCAAGGCAGAGAACGGCAAGCGGCTTTGGCGGTTCAAGACCGACCGCCCCATCGTCGCGTGTCCGCGCATCTCTGAGGGCCTGGTCTATATCGGATCAAGCGAAGGCAAGTTCCGCGCCTTGAATCTGACGGATGGAAAACTGGTTTGGGAATTCAGCGAGGTGCGGGGTTTCGTGGAAACCCGGCCGCTGGTCCACAACGGCAAGGTGATTTTCGGCGCCTGGGGTGGCTATCTCTACGCGCTGGAGGCGAAGACAGGCAAGCTGGCTTGGACCTGGAAGGGCGACCGGCCCGGCGCGTTGCTCTCTCCTGCCGCTTGCTGGCCGGTAGCGGCAGAAGGCAAGGTCTTCATCGTCGCCCCCGACCGCAAGATCACGGCAATTGACGAACAAACTGGGGCGCAAATCTGGCGCACGGGAGAGTTCGGCGGGCGCGAATCCATCGGGCTGTCCGAGGATGGCAAACGCTTCTATGTCCGGGCGATGAATGACTTCATTCACGCCTTCGCCACCGCCCCGACGCAACCTGAGAAAGTCTGGAGCACAAGCGCCGGTTTCGGGTACGACATCAACTCCGGCATGCTCCTGGAGAAGGACGGAGTGGTCTTCTACGGCACGAAGAATGATGTCCTGTTGGCCCTGGACGCTCAGACCGGCGCGATCCGCTGGCAACACAAGCTCGGAACTGGGGTGATGAACACCGTTGTGCCGTTGAGTGCCAGGCGGGTGCTGGTCACGGACTTCGACGGCAAAGTGGCGTTGGTCGAGGCGAAAGAGTAAGAGGAATGGTGCGCGGTACAGGACTCGAACCTGTGACCCCTACCGTGTCGAGGTAATGCTCTACCAACTGAGCTAACCGCGCTCCATAATCGACGCCCGTTAAACGACAGGAATTGAGCGTCACGCTTCGAGTTTCCATGAAAAGGGTGTGTCGCGCAAGTTGATTCCAACCCGCCCCGCGAGACAAACCGTTAGATAACCGTCAAAATGCAGGGCATCATCAAGGATTACTTCCACAGCCACGGACGGCGAGCAGAAGAACAGGTTTTCTCGGAGAGTGGCATAGCGGCGTTCCGCTGGACGCTGCGTAAAGGCTTCTCGGGATGAAGCGATGAACACTCAAGCATCGCTGTGCTTGCGATCTGGTGCAGAGGCTGGGGTGTTCACCCCATAGACAGACGCGCACCCGTCAGACGACCATTGCCGGTAGGTGAGCACCAACATTCAATCCATCCCATCTGATTCGAGAAAGTTCAGGGTCGCCGTCGCACCGTTGTTTGTGTGCGTCCTTGTGCTGGGCCTGCTTGGTTTATGCTCCGTCGTCCTGATGCTCGACGGAATGCAATTTGACCAGCGGGCGCTTGCGTTTGCGAGTGCATCCGTTCTGGTCTGTTCACTCGTCGGAGCTTGGCTGCTCTCCCGTCAATTTCCTGCGGCGTTTTCCGCCGACGGCATTTACGGTCATTCGTTTTGGGGGCGGCGCCGATTTGTCCGTTGGCAGGGAATCGCCGCCGCCCAACCCTTCCGGCTTTTGAATCTGCGATGGCTGCGCATCTACAGGATCGACTACAGCGAAGTTATCTGGCTGGCCCTTTTTCAGTCACACAAGGCGGAGTTTGAACGGGAGATGCGGCGGCTTGCGCCCGCCGGGAGTGCAATCTTCAAGCGCTGGCAATGACACCTGACCCGCATGCTCCCCGATGTCGGTCATCCACTGGGCGGAGCAGCAAGCCGGACGTCGAGTGCAGATGTTGAAATTGAGAGATAAGGCCACCCATGATCCACCCTTGGCCCCAGGCCAGTTGTGGCAGTTGAAGAACGGGTACGTCCAGATAGCGTGTGTCGGCAAGCGGCTCGCTGAATACAAGCTGCTGCGGAAGCCCGGACAAAAGGCGGTGCAATGCCGCATGGGTGCTGTCGTCAGCGTTCAGGACTATTTGAAAGCGAGCAAGGCGAAACTGGTGCCAAGCCCTGAACATCTCAAGCCGCCAGTGTGAACCGGCACCTTGGATGACTGCGCTTCCTGCGCCTCAAGCTCGAAGGCGTTAAGCCTTGATCCGCTTCAGGCCTTCGTTCGCGGCCTCAAGGCTGAACCGCGTCGCGTCCCACCTGCCCCCGACCCATTCCTTCATTTCCTCGTGCTGCTCATGTTTCGGATCAGATATCGCGTCCACAAACTCGGCGTAGCCGGGGCTGCCGCCGCAGTCCTCCGGCGGACAGGCATTCGCACCAGCCAGACAGACGGGATGTTTGAACCCGGCATCCGGCGGAAAAACCTTCTCGACCACGACCTCGTGCTCCCAACTGTCGCCGAAGTCGTACTCGTAAATAAAGCGCTTCTTGGTCGTCGGCGCGAGGTCGGCCACGGTGTATTGTTTCTCGTTCAACGTCTCGCCGCCGAGGTCGTCGAATTCGGGATCAGGGAGGCCGTAATACACGCGCCCCAGTCGAAACTGGTGCAAATGGCAGTCCAACCAACCCATCGCGATCTGGATGACGCGGTGCAGACGGTCGAGCTTCATGTCCGCCCGCACCACCACGCGCCGCCAGATGGGCGGCTTGCAGTCGCGGAGCGTAATCTTCAGTTGGTATAGCGCGGGGTTCCACCACCACCGCCGGTTTCGACGAGTCGGATCATATTGGTTCGTTCTGCCTGGACCTTAACAGACGTTGTGAGCGGTCGCCAATACGCGATCTGCGACCTTGCTGCGTTGAGATGCGTCAGGTGATGCCCGGTGGGGCCTGATTTACCGTTTTGACTTTAGTTCTCGCACCTTTCAGGATTCAGCCATGAACTTATCCGATCTCTCTGCGGCACAACTGCGCCGCGCCGCCGCCCTCAAGGAACAGGTTGAGAAGCTGCAACAGGAACTGACCAGCCTCCTTGGAGCGGCCACACCCACATCAACCGCTCCCGATGGCCAGAAGAAGAAGCGCAAAATGAGTGCCGCGACGAGAAAGAAGATGGCCGCCTCCCACCAAGCCCGCTGGGCGAAGATTAAGGGCACGACCAAGGCGACGCCTGCGCCCACAGCCGCTCCGGTGGCGAAGCCCGCCCGCAAGAAGTGGAAGCTCAGTGCCGCCGGTAAGGCACGAATCAAGGCCGCCAACAAAACCTACTGGGCGAAGGTCAAAGCAGCAAAGGCCAAGCAGTAAGCACCGCTGACTTCATCACGCTCCACCCGGCTCGCCAGCGGCGGGCGCTGGTCGCTAATCAGAACACACGTATTCAGGACAGTATGACGCCCGACGCTGCCAGCCGATATGAGATGGTCGATTCCTTCATGCGTTTGTTCGGAGAGGCCGAAATCGAACCGCCTTCGACTGGAAGCGCAAAGGAGAAGATGGATTATTTGATCTCCGCCTACACGACACGGCTGCGCTTGAAGGAACCGAGACTATCCGCCCTCCCGGACGAATTAGTGCCCGACGCGCTTCTCATCGCGCTCCGGCAAGCTTACCAAGAGTTGTGTTCGTCGCCGAAGCCTCAAGAGAATGCCTAGCCCACACGCCCCCGCGCCAAGCCGCCTTGCCACTCCCGGCTCGCCAGCGGCAGTCGCTGACGTTTGGCGATAGTTCTTTCGTGTATGGACACTCCTGAAACGAATCCCAAGCTGGGCGAGGCAATCTTGGAAGTTGTTGAGAACCAGATTCGGGAGAACGATCCTCCAGAGACGCGACAGACGATTAGCCGGCTGATGGGGGATGGCTACTCGGCGGACGAAGCACGCAGGCTGGTATCAACGGCGGTCACGGTAGAGGTTTTTCACATCATGCGTGATCGTGAGGCATTCAATCGGGAGCGGTTTCTGTGGAATCTGGTGCATCTGCCACGCGAGCCGTGGGACAAGAAAGGAAAGGAATTCTACGGCGGGTGACCCGTGTCCTCCAGCGCTTCGCCCAGTGCGGGGACGGCAACCCACCCGGTGGTGCGCTCGCCATCGCCGCAATGCTGCGCCGAGAGAAATGGGTCGCCGTGGCTGTGCTCGGCATCTTGGTGAGTGTGTTCCTTGTGCTGGTGTCTTCGCCGCTGGTCTGGACGGCGCTTCAGTGATGAGAATCCGAACGGCAACCCGCACGCCGGCGGCGACAGGCGACTTGTGCCCCCGGATAACCACCCCGCCTACATCGTGCTGAGCGATCCTGCCGTCGGCAAAATTCTCCACAGACATGTCGTTCACGATCACCAGAAACCTCAGACAGCTTCCGAGCTATCTCATGCTC
>CAYJNU010000376.1:0-773 GCA_964371005.1 uncultured Verrucomicrobiota bacterium
CGTCAATGATGCGCTTCACCTCCGCGTCAATCTCCTCCGCCGTGCTTTCGCTGTAGGCCCGGTGGCTGGCGATCTCGCGCCCGAGGAACACGTATTCGTCGTCCCGACCATAATTGACCATGCCAAGACGATCGCTCATTCCCCACGAGGTCACCATGGAGCGAACCATGTTCGTCGCTTGCTGAATGTCCCCGGCGGCACCCGTTGAGATGTCGCCTGAGACGATTTCCTCCGCGATCCGACCGGCCATCATGACGGCCACCATGTCCAGCATCTCCTTGCGCCGCCGGTTCAACACGTCGTCCTTGGGCAGCGACATGGTCGAGCCCAGCGATTGACCGCGCGGAATAATGGTCACTTTGTGCAGCGGATGGGTGTGCTGAAGCAAGACGTTGATCAACGCGTGGCCGGCTTCGTGCCAGGCCGTGCAGCGCTTGTCTTCATCGCTCATCGCGAGGCTGCGGCGCTCACGTCCCCAGCGTACCTTGTCGCGAGCCTCTTCGAGCTCTTCCAGGCTGACCGCCTTCTTATTCGAGCGGGCGGCCAGCAATGCGGCCTCATTAAGCAGGTTCGCCAATTCCGCACCGGAATACCCTGGAGTTCCTCGCGCGATGATCGAGAGGTCCACGCCTTGGGCCAGCTTCACGTTCTTGGCGTGAACCTTCAAAATCGCCTCGCGTCCGCGCACATCCGGCAGGTTCACCACCACTTGGCGATCGAACCGTCCGGGACGCAGCAACGCGGGATCCAACACGTCGGGCCGATTTGTGGCC
>CAYJNU010000376.1:783-8146 GCA_964371005.1 uncultured Verrucomicrobiota bacterium
GATGATAATGCCTTCCTGCGTATCGAAACCGTCCATCTCCACCAGCAACGCGTTCAACGTTTGTTCGCGCTCATCGTTGCCGCCGCCCAAGCCGTGCCCGCGGCTCCGCCCCACGGCGTCAATTTCGTCAATGAAGACAAGACAAGGCGTGTTCTTGCGCGCCTGCTCGAACATGTCGCGCACCCGGCTCGCACCGACGCCGACAAACATCTCCACGAAGTCCGAGCCGCTGATGCTGAAGAACGCGGCGTCTGCTTCACCGGCGATGGCTTTCGCCAGCAGCGTCTTGCCTGTGCCAGGAGGTCCCACCATGAGCACGCCCTTGGGGATGCGCCCGCCCAGGCGCTGAAACTTCTTTGGGTCTTTGAGAAACTCGACGAGTTCGGAGACTTCTTCGATGGCTTCCTCGATGCCCGCCACTTCCTTGAACGTGGTCTTGTTCCGTTCCTTCGCCAGCATTCGGGCCTTGCTCTTGCCAAAGCTCAGCGCACCCTTGCCCGCCATTTTGATCTGCCGAATGAAGAAAAACCAAATCAGCGCGGCAATGATCACGATCGGCATGATGCTTAACAGAATGTTCGTGAACATGACGCTCTGCTCTTGTGGCTCGAATTTGTTCGAAACCAGGAGCTTGTCACGCATCTTCTCCGTCAGGTCCGCTTTCGTGCGGAACGCCACTTCCGTTGCCTTGCCGTTCTCGGTGATGCGCTCACCCTGGCTGTTGGTGGGGTAATACTTGCCAGTGATCTCAGCCAGCACGGAGGACTGCGGGTTGTAGCTGATCTTGGCACCGGGTACGATCAAGTCCGCGTCCGCCATCTGGAGGAATTTCCACTGCGGCAAAAGTTCTACGGTCGTCTCAACGCGTCCCTTGAGAAACATCAGCGCGACGACGCCGCACACAATGACTGTCCACACCACCCAAGTCCGCGGTTGCATCCGGAACTCCGGCGTTTTGCGTGAACCTCGATCGTCGTCTCGTGATTTGTTCTGTTCAGCCATGAATCGTATAAGCCGCGGGAAGGTATCATGCGCCCTGGAGCACCGCAACCTTGGCTATTAAAGCCGTTGCCTGCGCCAATGCAAGCGGCGATTCGTCCGCGCCGTCAGCTTGAACGGTTCGCCGATGCGCAAACCCTGCACCCAGAACAGCCTTCCGTCCGCCGCTTCAGCGACCACCAAGCGATGGCGTGCTTCCCGGGGAATGCGGGCGTTGGTCAGCAGATTCTGCAACTTCGCAGGCTGCGCCATCCCGATGGGCTGGAAACGGTCGCCTGCTCGCCAACGACGCAATACGATGTACGAGCCGACGGCGTCGGCGTCGAAGACCTCGCCGTTTTCCGCCCGTGCGAGCAGCGTCGCGCCACGCTTCCGCTCCAGCCGCCATGCGAACTGGTGTGCCGCGAAGTCGCATTCCCCTGCCCGGCCCTTCAGCTCAATGATCCGAGAACCCGTTTCGAACCGCGACGGCTTCGCTTCGGCAGCATGAACGCGCCCTTGCGTGTCGCGCCAAACGCACAGGTCCATTGCGACGGATACGCGCCGGTCGGCGGCTTCCAGCAACCGCTCCACCTTCTCAAAATCCGAAAGGATCGCGCGTTCCAGCAGTTGCTGGCGAATCACCGCGCGTTGGATCGCCGTCGGCAGGCGCTTGAAACTCGACCCGCTCTGGCCGGGCTTGCCGCTCCTCCAAGCGCGCGCTGCGTCGCTTACAATCGATGCTTCCGCGCCGATGATGTCCATGAACCGCGTCACCGTCCGCTCCAGGCCGGGCTGGTAGTTGCGTTTCAGGAGGGGGAGCAACTCGTGCCGGATGCGGTTGCGCAGAATATCCAGCGAGGCGTTACTGGCGTCCTCGCGAAAGCGCAGTTTCTGCTCCGCCGCATATTGCTGCAACGCCCGGCGAGGCAGATCGAGCAACGGGCGCACAAGTTCGAGCTTGGGATTCACCGGTGACGGCGACCGCCATTTCATGCCGCTGATACCTTCGCCTCCCGCCCCGCGCAACAGGCGCACGAAGAAGAGTTCAACCTGATCGTCAGCGTGATGAGCCAACGCCACAGAAGTTGCCCTGGATCGCTGGGCGCAAATTGCCAAAAAGGAGTGGCGCAGTCGCCGCGCCGCCATTTCCAGCGAAAGCTTCTGTTCCCGGGCAAACTCCCGCACCTCCACACGCCCGACGTACACCGGCAGCCCCAGCCGTCTGGCGCTACGCACCACGAGACGCTGATCCGCTTCACTGCTGCGACCGCGGAGCCGGTGATTCAAATGCGCCACGGCCAGCCGCCACCCTTGCCTTGACGCCAGTTGGTGGAGCAGATGCAGCAACACCATTGAATCCAAACCACCGGAAACCGCCACGAGGATGCGCTGGTCTCGCCGCAGCAAGCCGCGTTGGCGGAGCGTCATCTCGACATGTTCCCGCAGTTCCATCGCAGCGCCATTCTATCGGGTCGGCGGAGGCGGGCAAGGGGATTGGCGGCGAAATGATCCAAGTGCTGAACAACTCCGCCGTCGCTGTTGCGCGTGACGACCTGGTTCAATAGCGAACCAGCTTCGACATCGCGTTCGGTTTCCCCCGCACCATCGCCGTTCCCGCTTGCTGCAACTGAAACCGCCCCGCCGAAGCGGAACTCCGCTTGACGCGCCCCGCTTCCGCCCTAGATTCGACCTATGTCATTCAGGAATCCGTCGGTCCTCGCGGCCGTTGCCCGACCCGCAGACGCGTGAAAAAGCCATCGCTGTTCGTCGTCTGGCTGACCGTCTTCATTGACTTGGTGGGCTTCGGAATTGTCGTGCCGCTCGTACCAGTCTATAGCCGGCACTTCGGCGCGCATGGGTTCGTCATCGGCGTTATCATCGCGTCGTTCTCGGCGATGCAATTCATCTCCGCACCGTTCTGGGGACGGCTTTCCGACCGCATCGGCCGAAGACCCGTACTGCTCATCAGCACGTTCGGCGCAACGATTTCCTACGTTCTCTTTGCGCTGAGTTCTGGGCTCGAAAACCACGTCGCTGCGCTCTGGCTGATGACGGCCTCGCGTGCCTTCGCCGGCATCTGCGGCGGCAACATCGTCGTGGCCCAGGCCTACATCGCCGACATCTCCCCACCCGAAGTGCGCTCGAAGCGCATGGGCCTCATCGGCATGGCGTTCGGAATGGGGTTCATCTTCGGTCCAATCATCGGCGGTGTGAGCTTGAAACATCTGGGCGGTGCCGGGCCGGGCTGGATTGCTGCCGGACTGTGCGCCGCGAACTTCCTGCTCGCGCTGTTCATTCTCACGGAAAGCCGCAAACCCACCTCCGCGCACGCCGCCCAGCGCCCGCACCTGGATCAGTACATGCACACACTGCGCACCCCCAAGATCGGCCTGCTGGTTGTCGTCTTCTTCCTCACGACGTTTTGCTTCAGTTGCTTCGAAAGCACCCTGCCCCTGCTCGTGAGCGACAACTTCCACCTCGACATCCAGAGCGACGCCGCTTCCGCGACGACGGTGGTTTATCTGTTCGCCTATTGCGGCATCATCGGTGCGTTCGTGCAAGGTGGCGCCATTGGCCGGCTCGTCAAAAAGATGGGCGAGCCCAAGCTCATCGCGCTGAGCCTGGTGCTCACCGCCATCAGCCTCGCCATGTTGCCGTTCATCAAAGGCACAACGCAGCTCACCTGGGGCATCCTGTTCCGCAGCGAAGGTCTCACGTGGCTGATCATGCTCGTCGCCCTGGCGCTCCTGTCCGTCGGCACCAGCCTCACCCGCCCGCCGCTTTTCGGCCTGCTCTCGAACCTTACGCACGAGAGCGAACAAGGAGCGAACATCGGTGTAGCCCAAGGCGCTGGCAGCCTCGCGCGCATCCTCGGTCCGATCTTCGCAACGACCACGTTGCATTACCTCCCTGCCCTGCCCTATCTGGTCTGCACCGCGGTAATGCTGGCCACGGCGATGGTATTTGTCCGAAGGATGGCGGGAGACGCCGGGCCTGCAACCACAGCCGCGGCAATGGCGAAACCTTCCTAGCCCGCAGCCGGCGGTTTGTGGTTGGCCGCGTTTCGCAGTGCGCTATGCTCGCCGCATGGCAATTCTCAATCCCACTCTGAAGGACAAGATCGGCCAGATGGTGCTGGCCGGCTTCCGCGGCCTCGAAGTCAAGGACACCGATCCCATCATTCAGGACCTCCGCACGCGCAATCTCGGCGCGGCGATCCTCTTCGATCAAGACGTGGGCGACAAAACGCTCCCGTGGCGCAACGTCCAATCGCCCCCTCAGGTGAAAACGCTCGTGGCCGCGCTACACGCTGCTGCGCAGACACCGTTGCTGGTTTCCATTGACCAGGAAGGCGGTCGCGTGAACCGGCTGAAGGCCACCTACGGTTTCCCGGAAACGCTTTCGCACGAAGAACTGGGCCTGCGCAACGATCCGGCGTTCACCTTCGCCCATGCCGAGATGATCGCGAAGACGCTCGCCAGTCTCGGCCTCAACCTGAATCTCGCGCCGGTCGTGGACCTGGACGCCAACCCCGACAACCCGATCATCAAAGGCAAGAAGCGCAGCTTCCATTCCGATCCCGAGATCGTCGCGACGCACGCCATCGAATACGCCCGGGCGCACCTCAAGCACGGCGTGCTCATCTGCCCGAAACATTTCCCCGGCCACGGCAGCGCCATGGGCGATACGCACCTGGGCCTCGTCAACGTGACCCGGACCTGGAACGAGCGTGAGTTGATCCCTTTCAGGCGGATGATCGATGCCGGCATCGTCGAGATCATCATGACCGCGCACGTCTTCAACGCCAACCTCGACCCTGAACACCCGGCTACGCTCTCGCGACGCGTGCTTCAGGGCATCCTGCGGGACAAGCTCGGCTACCGCGGCCTGATCATCAGCGACGACATGGAGATGAGAGCCATCACGTCGCAATTCGGCCTGGAGAACGCCATCCAGTTCGGTATCGAAGCCGGCCTGGACATGCTCTGTTTCGGCAACAACATGACGTTCGACCTGAACATCGGCGAGAAAGTCGTCGGCATCATCCAGCGGCTGGTGGAAACCGGCAAGCTCACTGAGGCGCGGGTTGACGAATCCTACGGCCGGATCATGGCGCTGAAGCAACGGTTGCCCAAGCTGATGAGGTAGCGGGTCCGCGGAGACTGTCCCGCAACCTCGTAGCAGCGGACGTCAGTCCGCTCCATTCGACCTGGAAACGGCAGTTGAACAGCGAAGACGCGAAGACGCCAAGTTGGGACGGAAGAGGTGGTCACAAAAGCGTCGGTCCGCTGGCGTCACTCACAGGGTGAACTCGCCTTCCTTCAGAATGCGTCCTGCTTCGCGCCTTTGTGTCTTCGCTGCTTCAACTTCGTTTTCTTGGCCATTTCGAGTTGAACAATCCCGGGGCACTGCTATACCGGGCCGGGTTTCATGAGGGAATCGCTATGAACACTCGACATCACCGACTGACGGCCGCGCTGCTCGGCGCGTCTCTCCTCACCGCCACCGCAGCCACGACACGCTACGTGGACTTGAACTGCCCCACACCCTCATGGCCCTACACGGACTGGGGCAGCGCTGCCACGACCATCCAGGACGCCATTGATGTTGCCGACGCCGGCGACCTGATCTTCGTCACCAATGGAGTGTACGCGACGGGCGAACGTGTGGTAAGCGGTTCGCTCGGCAATCGCGTGGTTGTGGACAAAGCCGTGACCGTGCAGAGCGTCAACGGCCCGGCAGACACCGTGATTGAGGGGTACCAACTGCCCGTCACCACCAACGGAGATGGCGCAGTGCGCTGCGTCTATCTGACGAACAACGCGGTACTAATCGGCTTCACACTGACAAACGGTGCCACACGCATCGCTGGCGGCAGTACGGAAAAGCTCGGCGGCGGTGCTTACTGCCGCTCCGGTAGTGCAATCCTCTCAAACTGCGTCCTGACGGCGAACGCTGCGGCTCTTAATGGCGGCGGTGCGTATCAAGGCACGCTCCTCAACTGCATTCTGTGGGGCAACTCTGCGACGAACGGAGGGGGCGCGTACTCTAGCACGTTAAGGAACTGTGCCTTGACCAACAACCGCGCACGGATTTCCGGCGGCGGGGCATACAGCGGCAGCCTGAGCAACTGCGTGGTTTCATCCAACACGGCAACCAACGGTGGGGGGCGCCTATTCGAGTACCCTGACCAACTGCGTTATCACTGGCAATTCTGCTTTTGGGCCACCCGCACGCCACTGGGCGTGCCGTCGGGTTCTTGCTCCACCGCCGCCCCCGCCGCGGCACTGTAAAAACCGCTGTCCACCAAAACGCTTTTCACCTCGGCCGCCACCACCGGGCTGATCGCCGCCACGCTTGCCGGCAATTCCTGCTTGTCGTTGGGCGCGTCGCTCACGCGCTGGCCGACGATCATCATCGCCTCGTCCACCGCGGCTTGCGCGTTGTAGGCTTGCTCGAAGTGTTGGCCGTTGCCCGCTTTCATGATCCGGCTCTCCGGATCCGTGAAGTTGTCTTGCGCCTTGGGGGCGGGCGTTTCCCCCGGCGGCTGGGGTTCGGGACCGCGCGGCTTGCTTCCGGCCTCCCGCTGGGCCTGACGCGCGGCCACCTGGGCTTGGTGTTCGGCTTGTTTGGCGGCGGCCCTCTCCCGGGCCTGGGCTTCGATCACTCGGCGCGCCTGCTTTAAAGCCGCCAGGTGTTTTTCCCGGCGCGTGAGCTCGGCGGGCAGGTCCAGGGTTTCCGGGGTCTCCCGCTGATCGGCTTGTTCGGCCCGGGTCAGCAGTGCCTGCACTTCGAGTTCTAATTGGGCGATGAGTTCGCCGGCGCGCTGGGAGCTGACCGCCGCGTGCTTGCTGGCGTTGGCGGCCATCTTCGTCCCATCCACGCTGATCGTACCCACCCGGAGCAGCCGAAGTTGTCGGGCCAGTTGCAACACGGTGACGAAGGCGGCCTGGAAGGCCGGTGCGTTGGCCGTGCGAAACGCGCAGATCGACGCGTGATCGGGATGCTGGTTGGCGCAAAGATAACGCACCGCCACGTCGCTGTGCGTCGCCGCCTCAATGGTGCGCGAACCGAACCGACCGGTGGCGTAGCAATAGATGAGCAGCGCGAGCATCATCGGGGGCGGATACTGTTCGCTGCCCGTGCCGCGGTGGTTGACGTGGAAATGCGCGGTGGGGATCTGCTCGACCGCATCCAGGACGAAATGAACCACGTGCTCGGCGGGCAGCCAGTCGCGCAGATCGCAGGGCAGGAACATCGGCGTCTGCCGGTCGAGATTCACAAAGCGTGCAGCCATGAAGGTTGGATCCTCCCCAGCACTCTTTTGTTCAATCCGTTTTCAAAAATCTTCCGGCGGTTAAGTCCGACAGTCTGCTAGGCC
>CAYJNU010000377.1:0-8136 GCA_964371005.1 uncultured Verrucomicrobiota bacterium
AAGAAACGCCCCATTTTCCACATCTCGCTCTATCGAAACTTGAAACACCCTCTTGGAGGGTGGCATGGTGCGGTGCGGATGCGGGGCGCAGCAAAGCCTTCGCCTCCAGGAAGGCGGCCATCGCATCATCGTAGCGGCGTTGCCGATCAAGAACACCGCCCAATTCGTACCAGGCCCGAACGCGAGTCGGCGTATCGCTGAAGGACTTCTCCAGGAGTGAACGAAGCATGGATTCCGCTTCATCGAGCTTGCCAGCCAAGCGACTCAAGCGTGCGCGCGTCAGCAGCGCCGCTGGATGCTCCGCCTGCGTGGCAAGCGCGCGATCCACCCATCGGGCGGCTTCCTCCAGGTGCGCGTGCCGTTCATTGAGTTCCGCCAGTGTGACAAACACGCCCGCCGAGGCGCCGTTCTCTTCCGCGGCGCGCTCGAAGTAGCGCTTGGCCATATCATAACTCCCAAATTCCTGGCAGCGGCGCCCGGCCTCAGCCAAGGCATCCACCCGCTTCGTCGCGACCCGGACGGCTTGTTCCAGACACCGTTCCGCCGCGCCATACTCGTAGCGCAATCCATAGGCCCGGCCCAGGTCCAATTGAATCCGGGCGTTGGCTGGGTCCAGCCGGGTGGCGCGCTCCAAGGTTTCGATGGTCTGCTGGTACTCCTGGCGCTTCCAAGCCTCCGCTGCTTCCTGGAACATCCGGGAAAGGGAGCGTTGCGAGACGAGCCGTTGCCGTTTCATAGCCGTGAGGCTGAAAATGAGAAACCACGGCTCTCAAGGCAAGCGGTCTTTGCCAGTCACCTGCCTATGCGCCTTGCTCGGAGACAGCAGACGGACTTCGGTTGCAGAGAAACCGTCCTTCGGGTAATAAAGTGGAGTGTTTAAGAAGCGTCCAAGAGTGGCCGAGCCGCCGTCCAAACTGGAGCCGGCCTATTGGCGCGGGCGGTTGTTCAAGAACACGTTCACTTACAAAGGCCGGCGTGTCGAGGTCCGCGGCTGGTCGGTCAAGCTCCAACTGTTCGGCAAACGCAAGACCTTCTCTCTGAGTTCCAGCGATCCGGCGCAGGCCGCCGGAGAAGCGTGTCAGATTTACCAAACCATCCTCGCGCACGGCTGGGAAGGGGTGACTCAAAGTCGTGCCGGGACGGGTCGGCTACTCCCGCTCCTGCCCGGCCCGCAGAATTCACCCGCATCCATTGCGTCGGATGTTGAGTATTGGAAGCGTCGCCTCATCCATCGGAATTACCCGGAACAGCCAAATCCGCAAGCCGACCACGAATTCTCCGTCCGGATCGAGCACGCCCGCACCAGTCAGTATTTTCCCTTGGGAACAGGCGATGAAACCGAGGCCGCCGCCCGGGCGATGCGTATTTATTTAACGGTCGTCAACAAAGGGTGGGCCAGGGCGAACGCGTGTTTTCGTCGCGAGTTGTCTCTGGCAGTACGTTGGCAGGACAACCCACTCGCCTGGACTTACACCACCATCCACACGCGCCAGTGCAGTGGCCCGCTCAAGCCAGTCCCCGACCAGACGGGGCGGCTACAGGAGCGCAGCGTGGTGTTCATTGAGCCTGATGCGGGAATCCGTTTGGCTCTCGCGGCCTGCGCCAACAGCCAGGAGGGTTTTCGATGCGACACGACCTTTGCTGGTGCCGCGGAAGCCCTGCGCGAAATCCCCCGCCGCCGGGTGGATCTCGCCTTCGTGAATCACGATCTCCCCGACGAGGAGGGCGTGGCTCTCCTCGATGAGTTGCAGCGCATCCGGCCTGGCCTAACCGTGGTGTCCTATTCCGTGTTCGAGGATGCCGATCAACTCTTCAAGTCCACGCCGGGTGGCTCGGTCGTTTACATGTTAAAGCGCACCCCGCCCTGCCGGGTCTTCGAGCCGATCGCGGAATTGGCGGGCCCAATGACCCGCGAGCCGATCACCTCGCACATCCGGGACTACTTTCAGCGTCTCGCCGCATTGCTGCCCTCCGGCCCGCCTTCCCGGGAAATCGCCAGGCTCACTCCGCGCGAGCACGACATTCTGGCCCTTCTGAGCAAAGGTCAGTTGGCCAAGGAAATCGCCGACACCTTGGGGATCAGCATCTGGACGGTTCAGGGGCACGTAAAAAGCATTTTCGAGAAGCTCAACGTCCACACGCGCACGGAAGCCGTGGTAAAGTATCTGCAAAAGTGACGGAGCTGCAATCCGTCGCGGTTTCGTTTGGGTGATTTGACTTTTGCCCCGGGCGCTTCCTCGTCACCCCCCAAAGTAAGGCATGGCGAAATGGGCGTGGGATTGTTGCCGTCAACTCAACGAGTGCGGCATCAACGTCCCCGCCGCCTTCGTGACGCCGCTTCAGCAACACCGTGCGCGCATCCAGGAACTCTTGCCCAACGTGAAATTCATTTGGCTGCAATGCGCTCCCGAGACGTGTGCCGCACGCGATCCCAAGGGCCTCTGGAAGAAGGCTGCTTCCGGCGACCTCCCGCAACTGACCGGCGCCGGCGGCGCGTGGGAAGACCCGACCGACTGCACGCTGACAATCCCGACGGATGCAACCGCGGTGGACGAGGCGTGCGATTTGATCAGGCAACGGTTTGGAATAGTCGCGAACGGCAAGTGAACTGGAGGAGTGGTTCCTGAGGCCTCGGCGTTTGCCTTGAACCGCCTCCGACAGCGTGTTTCGAGAAGCTCTGTTCACGCGCTGCTGGGCGTCCTTGACGAAGTCAAAGCGTGAAAGCAACACTTTGGCAATGACCGCGATAGACGATTCTCCGATGAAGGCAATCGATTTGGCTCTCGACGACAAATGGGACGCCGCGCATCGCATTGTCCAGGAGCATGAGCCCGAAGCCACCGCATCTTGGATTCACGCCGTCCGGCACAAGATCGAAGACGATCACGACAACAGCGGCTATTGGCACCGCCGCGCCAGCAAGCTCGGTCACGTTGCGGACGAACCGCGCGCCGGTCCTGCCCGAGCCCATCAACCGCACGATTGGCGAAGGGACGGTCCTGGCCGTGACCAATGCCGCCTCCGATCCCGACCTGCCCGCCGACGCACTGGCCTACTCTTTGGAAGATCCGCCGACGGGCGCCGTGATTGACACGAACGGAGTTGTTGCTTGGACGCCCAGTGAGGCGCAAGGCCCAGGCGGGTTCACGCTCACGACTATCGTGGCCGACAATGGCACGCCGCAGCTCAAGGCGACCAACTCATTGGCTGTGACGGTCAACGAAGTGAATGCGGCGACAGTGCTCAGCCCAGTCGGCAACCGCACCGCCAACGAGGGTGAGCCGCTCTCCTTTATAGTCGCTGCGGCTGATCCGAACGACGCGCCGGCGAATCAGATTACCTTGCGCGCAGAAGCGTTGCCACCTGGCGCCGCCTTTGACGCACTGACCGGCGTGTTTTCATGGACGCCCGGCCCGGAGCAACAAGGGAATCACGCGGTCACATTCATCGCCACAGATGATGGCTCGCCGCCGCTCAATGAAATCGAGACCATGACCATCTCCGTTGGCGACGTGAATCGCCCGCCCATCCTGCCGAGGTTGCCTGACGCAAGCGTGTGGGAAACGACGATGCTCCGAGTGACCAACACTGCGGCCGATCCGGATTTGCCGGCGCAGTCGGTTAGTTACACGTTGCTTAGCGCCCCGGAGGGCATGAGCATCTCTGCTGATGGCATAGTCGACTGGACACCAAGCGAGACTGATGGGCCAGCAACTAACACGATTCTGACGGTTGCCTCGGATGACGGCACTCCGAGGATGGCTGTTACGAACACGTTTACAGTCGTTGTGTTGGAGAGTAACAGTCCCCCGGTGCTCACCGTTCCGCCAGACATCACGATTCAGGAGTTGAGGGTGCTCAACCTGACGAACCACTTCGACGATTTGGACCGGCCGGCCAACCCGCTCATTTTCGCGGTGATCTCAGGCCCGTCCAACCTGACGGTTTCGACTGAAGGGTGGATCCACTGGACACCGACCGAAGCCCAAGGGCCTGGTACCAATACCGTGGTCATCAGTTTGAGTGACACGAATCCGTCGGCTGTCAACGCCAGATCGCTGAGCGCCACCGGGAGTTTTGAGATCGTGGTCACGGAGGTGAATCAGGCGCCGGATTTGGCGGCGTTGAACGATTACACCGTCAACCCAGGGCAGCCAATCAACTTCCAGGCCCTCGCCGCCGATGCAGATCTGCCGATCAATGCATTGTCCTTTGAGTTGATCAGTCCACCACCCGGCGCCGCCATTGATCCAGCCAGCGGTTGGTTTAGCTGGCGTCCACCAGTTGTACTGGCCGGCACCACAAATAGTATTCAAGTTGAAGTGCTCGACGACGGACTGCCGGCGCTGAACGTTCAGCGGTCGTTCAATGTGATCGTGAATCCGCTGGATCGGCCTCGATTGACACCCGTCGGCTTCAGTGACACGCAGTTCCAAGTCAGAGTCAGCGGCACGTTCGGGCCGGATTACGTGGTCCTGGCCAGTTCGAATCTGGTGGACTGGTGTGAGGTGTTTACGCTCGCTTCACCGGACACTCCTTTCCTGTTCACCGACCCCGCAGCAGGCTCGCTCTCGAATCGTGTATTCCGGGTGCGCTTGAGCCCTTGAGCGGTCCACTGGTTCTTCTGCGTGCGAGCTTCAGTATGGCCTGGGACCATGCTGGGGAATAAGGACCCTGCCGGCTGCACCGTGTGGTTTCACTGCGGCCCGTGCCAGATGCAACGCCTTGCGTCGTGTTGAGCAAGTGTCAAAGGTGAGGCCTGATCGGTTCGTGGACCGTTCTCCTGATGTTCTGCTGATTACTCTCGTGTGCGCCAGTTGGTAAAACCGTCCCTGTTATTGTTGAGCGAACATTGTCGATTTGGTTGTATTCGAGGTGGACGCCCATCCAACTGAATCCGAACCTGTTGCTGATGGTGCAAAGCGTCTCCCCAAGACCCAACTGGTCGAGTCTGTCGATCGGGTCGTTGGCCACATCGCAATAGAGGTTCGCCCCACCGGCCAGCAGCACTGGGTCTCTGTCCGCCCAACGCCCCGTGGATGGCTGGTAATCGCGTGCGCTGAAGCGGACCAATTCGTGATCCAGGTCGCTCATGCCACCGGCGAAGCCGAAGTGAAGGTCGAGGGCCGGCATGTCCAGCACCACGTTGCCGAAGGCGTTATAGTCCACGCATTTGACCACCGCGCCGCTGGCGTCCAGCACAAGGCGCGAGCTGCCTAGCTGATCAGTGACGATGTGGTCGGTCACACCGTTGCGGATGAAGGCCACCGGCGTCCAGCGTCCGCCATAGATGAACGTCGTGCAGTGCGCACCGTTTCCGTCGTATTCGGCCAGCGGCATCAACCCTTCCACCTAGAGCCAGGCGTGTGTGCGGACATCGTTCACGTCGCGGGCGATGCGTCGGCCCCGACTGTCGTGCAGGTAGGTGAGCTGCCGCCCGTCCGGCAAATCCACGCCCGCCCGTGTCACCGAGTGGAACAAAACCGGCCAGTGGTGAGGGCTAAGGCTGCCAACACGCCGAGACCCGACGCGCCAAGTCGGCGGCTGCCGCGCTTGGGGGTGGCAGCTTGATTCCTTCGTTTCATCGCCAGAAGATTGGACGTCATTTGGCCTTGGTGTCAGCGGTCGTGGACGTTCATCGGGCAATGACTATAGGAAGCGGCGCTGGCCGGGTGCAGTTCCCGAGGAAATCAGGACTATACCGGAATGTCCGCGTGCCTGTCCTCCTTTGCCCATCTTCGTCCACGCATCCTTCGTCTACCTGGACTCCGAAATACGCGCGACCGCCGACATTTTTCTGGCTCCTTGAGATTCGCCGTGTGATCTTTGCGAAGCCTACCGGCACGACCGGGACAAGACGATATGAACACGACCGCCGTCCACGAGAACTTCAGCCTGCTCCCGGCAGACTCGGTCGCCTACCGTTGGCATCCTCCGGGCCTGGGGAGCAAGACCCGGAACGTGCCCATGCCAGCGCACCTGCGCTGGGGCGAGGCCATGAACAACTGCGAATGGGGATGGCGAGTGGCCATGACGCACCATGCCTCCGGCGAACCATTGCCACCGTCGCTGCGTGATCCAAGCATCCGCCGGGCCTATCGGTATCTGCAAGGAGCCAGGGACGACCAGATGGCGCAGGCCCACGCGCTAAAGGCGTCGCCCAACTGCATGACGACACGACGGGTGCTTCAGGGACTGCTGTGCGCCCGGGATATTTCACTGGAAGGAGTCGCCTCCGTGCTCGAACTGGACGTCGACGTTGTGCGCTTGTTCGAAGCCTTGTTCTTTGCTGTCCGCGAACGCGGCGACGGCTTCCGCGCCAGCGTGATGTTCCCTGAAACGCGGATCGGCGCCGTCGTCGAAGCTGAGATGGATTATCACGAGACTGAGTTGACGCTCATGCGCGCTGGCAGGGACTACGGGTATAAGGAGGTCGCCCGCCTCGCTGGTCTGCGCACCATGGAGGACGAGAACGAATCATCGGAGACGATGCTGGCGGACATGGAGAAGACCATGGCGGCCAACGCACGCATGCTCGCGCGAGCCGGTCATCTCAATCGTAAGGACTCGCCGGGGATCCGCCACGGTAAGACACTGATGATGCGCCCCAAACCGGAAACGCTGCGTCCCCAAACCGACGACGACCGACTTGGCTTGGGCAGCTTCGGCATGAAAGCCCCGGTGCTCGAACATTTCCGGCGCATCATGGACACCGACACGCAGTATCGCCTCCAGTTGCAGCGGCAGGAGAGGATGCGGGAGGGGGCGGAAGCCCGGGCGGCAGCGAAGAAGTAGCGACAGCGTAGTTCCGCCTCGCCCGCAAGTTCGCATAGGACATCGGCTTCATTGTTACCTCTACACCTGACGGAGAGGGCTTTGAAATGCGGCCACCCGGAGCGGTTTGCACAGCAGGCCCCGAGTCACCACTCCAAGGCGGTGCATCACGCTTACTCGAAACACGCAGAAGTGACCGTGCCGTCGCTGGATGATTGGGAGAAGCAGCGGAACAAGAATCCGCAGGAAAGGGAGAGTCCGAAGCTGGCGAATTTGGTGGAGCTGGCGGCGGCGTGAGCGAGGGCCGGACACATGCAATTCGTGAAGCGACAGGGGGGTGGCTCCAACGGATGCACCGGAACGGTAAAAGACCGGGACTTGACATACTTAGCCAATTGGCTAACGTACTCACACATTGTATGGCGAAAGCGAAGACAGCCGATTTCAAGGCGCAGGCGCAGATGTTCAAGGCACTCGCGCATCCGGGGCGTTTGCTCATGCTGGATGAGTTGTCGCGGGGCGAGCGGTGCGTCTGCGAACTGGCGGCGCTGGTCGGGTCAGAGATGCCGACGGTTTCGCGGCACCTGTCCCAGCTCAAGAACGCCGGGATCGTGGAGGATGACAAGCGGGGCGCCCAGGTGTTTTACCGGCTGGTCACACCTTGCGTGATGAACTTCTTTGGGTGCGTGGCGTCCGTGAGGGAAAAGTCCCAGAAGTAGGATGAGGAAACCCGCGCACGTTTTCCGGCTTTGAACTTGTTGAGTTAGCTAAATGCCAAAGAAGCGCAGGCTTCTGAAGAGAGAAAGGAATCACCGTATGCAAATTCAGGTTATCGGGCCCGGGTGCAGCAGATGCAAAACCCTGGCGCAACTGACCGAACAAGCCGTGAAAGAACTCGGCGTGTCGGCGGAAATCAACAAGATCACCGATCTCAAGCAAATCATGGCGCTGGGGGTGATGATGACACCCGCGTTGGCGGTTGACGGCAAGCTGAAGATGGCGGGACGGGTGCCGTCCCTGGAGGAGATCAAGAAGCTGCTCGTCTAAAACCGGCGATGCGAATGCGAGTCAAGGACCGTGCATGAGTGTGGTGCGTGAAAAGGCGGATATCGTCGTCCTCGGAGGAGGGCCGGGGGGATACGTCGCCGCCTTGGTGGCGGCCCGGCGGGGGGCACGGGTGGTTCTGATCGAGAAGGAGCGGCTGGGCGGGACTTGCCTCAATGTGGGTTGCATCCCGACGAAGGTGCTGACGACGGCCACCGGGTTGCTGGCGCAGGCGAAACGGGCTGGGGATTTCGGGCTTTCGATTCCACAAGCGGCCGTGGACCTGCCCACCTTGATGGCTTGCAAGCAGAGGACTGT
>CAYJNU010000378.1:0-5955 GCA_964371005.1 uncultured Verrucomicrobiota bacterium
CTCCCAGAGCGCCGCTACAACGAGACTCAGAGCGCGGGCTTCGGCCCGCGCTTTTACTGCTGAGAGAAACGATGCTTTGGCGGCACACGCCTGTCAGCTCGATGGCAAGCACAGCCGAAGGAGTGGAAAGGGGGTCGCGAGAGCTTGCCTCGCCGTCCTTGACACTGCCCGGGCCAAATTATACACGTGCGTCTGTGATCTACGGCACATCTCCACCTCCCCCTTCAATGAACAAGTACATCGTCCTTGCCGACGGAGAGAATTTGGTCTTCAGGTATCAGGACATGCTCAAGGCTGGCCAGAGACTGAATCCAACTATAACCCATATTCCTGATGTTCTTGTTTGGCATCCGAATATCGCCTCGGTGCAGAATTGGTCAGTCATACGGGTGAACTACTACACGAGTGCGGTGGCTACCGACGACAGGATTGCTGAACTTGAGACGTCCATCTCGAAAATCTTGGTTCGCAGGAATCGGGAGCCAGAGATTCAGATTTGTCCGAGGATCTTCAAGAAAGAAGCCAAGTCGAGGAAGACCAAGATTGTGGATATCAGTATCTGTATCGACGCGTTACGGCACAGCTATCAAGGACATGTCGACGCCATCTTTCTCCTTTCAGGGGACGCTGATTACTTGCCGCTGGTGCGGGAAATAATGCGAAACGGCACTCAAGTATGGGTCGGCGCCTTGTCCGACGGGCTGAGCCCGAAAATCCCTCCTGCCGTGGACAGATTCATTGATCTCAATCAGTGGTTCTTTCTGCCTCCCAAGTCTGAGAGCGTGTTTGAAAACTCACAAATCTCGGGCGAGGCGTGCCAGCATGAGTCGGATCATGGCGATGTAAACCATCGTTTCGCCGGTTTGCGCCAGGCGTTCGTAGTCTCGGTTGAGCCGTCGGTATCGGCCCAACCAGCCGAACGTGCGCTCCACCACCCAGCGCCGCGGCAGCACGCGAAATGTGTGTGCGTCAGTGCGTTTGACGATCTCGATTGTGCAACGCCATGCGCGACGGGCCCACGCCACCAGCGAGCCGGTGTAGCCGCCATCGGCCCAGATATGTTTGACGCGGCGACGGGGCGACCGGGCAAACCAGGCGGCCAGCAACTGTTTGGCGCCATCCCGATCCTGGAGGTTGGCCGGCAGGATCATCACCAACAAGATGAGCCCCAGGGTGTCCACGAGGACATGACGCTTGCACCCCTTGACTTTCTTGCCCGCATCGAAGCCCCGCTCGTGGCTGCACTCGGTGCTCTTGACGCTCTGGCTGTCGATGATCCCCGCACTGGCCTGGCGCTTCCGCCCGTCCACCAACCGCACGTGTTCGCGCAGATGGGTGTGAATGGCTTCGAGCAACCCGCTCCGCTTCCAGAGGCGGAAGTAGTGATAGACCGTGCGCCACGGCGCAAAGTCCTTCGGCAGGTTGCGCCACTGGCAGGCCGTCCGGGCCACGTAGAAAATCGCATTGAGCAATTCCCGATACGGGTGTTGGCGAGGTCGCCCCGTCTTGCTCCGCTTGGGAAAACAGTAGTTGATGAGTCGCCATTCGGGATCAGTCAGGTCATGAGTGTATCGCATCCCCAGCTTATAGGGGATCCGTCGCCAAGGATCCAGAATATCGTTAAAGTCGGCCTTCCCGCGTTTTCAAACAGGCTCTGAGTGAGCGCGTTGCTTCCTGTGATTGCAAACCTCTGCCGAAAGACTCCGAGTGCATTTCAGCGCTTTTGTCCTGCATCCAGGGACAGCAAGCCACGTTTCTGGCAGTTGCGGCAACTGCGTCGTCTGGCCAAGTGCGGAAGCACCTATAGGAGTTAAGCGCGAGCACACGGAGCAACCCGAAGTTCTCCGGCGACCGGAAGCAATGGGTGGCCGACATTCGCAAGGCGCTCTACGCCTCGAAGATCATCAGTTGCACGCAGGGCTACATGCTCATGCGCGCGGCGGCGAAGCAATACGGCTGGAACCTGAATAACGGCGGCATCGCGCTGATGTGGCGGGGCGGCTGCATCATCCGCAGCGTGTTCCTGGGCGAGATCAAGAAGGCGTTCGACAAGAACCCGAACCTGGACAACCTGCTGCTCGATCCGTTCTTCAAGAAGGCGATCAAAGGCTGCACGCGCAGTTGGCGCAAGGTGGTGAGCACCGCGGTGCGCATCCATTTGCCCGCTTGCCAGCCCAAAGGCTCAGCCATAGCTTGGGCACAGTTATGAAGAAGTTCACTGCGATTCTGCACCGGGGTGAGCCCGACGAAGGCGGCTTTTGGGCCACGTGCTTGGAAGTGCCGGGCGCTAATGGTCAGGGCGAAACCCACGAGGAGTGTCTGGCCAGTCTGGGCGCGGCGGTCAAGGAATTGTTGGAACTGAATCACACCGAAGCCGTGGCCGACGATGCGGAAGCTGAGCTGACTGAGTTGGTCGTGTTATGAAGAAGCGCGAACTGGAGCAGCATCTGCGCGAGCACGGCTGCCAGTTCTTGCGGGAGGACGCGGCCCATTCGATCTGGGTGAATCCCTAGACAGGGCGCAAGGAAGCCATCCCGCGTCACAACGAGATCAAGCGCCACCTGGCACGGAAGATCTGCCGTTGCCTGTCTGTAGAGATTCCCAAAGGCGCGTGACCAAGGCCGTAGGCCGTGCTGGCGTTCAGCACCGCGCTAGCTTTTTTCGACGGCATCCGCAGCGAGCTGCCTGCCAGCGAACCTGCTCCAGGCCCAGCGCGATTATTTCGGCGTGCATACCTACGAGCGCGTGGACAAACCGCGCGGCGAATTCTTCCACACCAACCGGACCGGCACCGGCGACCGCGTCGCCAGCAGCACCTACACGGTGCAGGCATTGTAGCGGCGGTCGAGACGGCTCTCTGCCCGGTGCCTGGAGAAGACAAGAAGGCGAACGGTTGCCCGTTCGCCTTTCGTGGTTTCAGATTTGACCTCGCTCAGTAGCGGTAGTGCTCTGGCTTGTAGGGCCCTTCGACCGGCACTCCAAGGTAATCAGCTTGTTTCTTGGTGAGCTTGGTGAGCTTCACGCCGATGCGGTCCAAGTGCAGGCGGGCGACTTCTTCGTCCAGCTTCTTGGGCAGACGATAGACGCCGATCTTGTTCGTGTCGCGGTTGGCCCAGAGGTCCAGTTGCGCGAGGCATTGATTGGTGAAGCTGTTGCTCATCACGAAGCTCGGATGGCCGGTGGCGCAGCCCAGGTTCACCAGGCGGCCTTCGGCGAGCAGGTAAATCGTTCGGCCGTTGGGCAACAGGTATTTGTCATACTGCGGCTTCACGTTGATCTTCTTCACGCCCTTCAGGGTGTTGAGCCGGTCCACCTGAATCTCGTTGTCGAAGTGGCCGATGTTACACACGATCGCCTGGTCCTTCATCTTGAGGATGTGCTCCAATGTGATGACGTCGCAATTGCCAGTGGTTGTCACGTAGAGGTCGGCCGTCCCGAGGGTGTCTTCGATCGGGGTGACTTCGAACCCTTCCATGGCGGCCTGCAGCGCGTTGATGGGATCAATCTCGGTGACGATGACGCGCGCGCCAAAACCACGGAGGGAATGCGAGCTGCCCTTGCCCACGTCGCCGTAACCGCAGACCACCGCGACCTTGCCGGCGATCATCACGTCGGTGGCGCGCTTGATGCCATCGGCGAGCGATTCCCTGCAGCCGTAGAGGTTGTCGAACTTGGACTTCGTGACGGAGTCGTTGACGTTGATGGCGGGCACAAGGAGTTTACCTTGTTCCAGCATCTGGTAAAGGCGATGCACGCCGGTGGTCGTCTCTTCAGAAACGCCCTTCCAGTCCTTCACCACGTTGTGCCAGAAGCCCGGACGTTCCTTGGCGACCTTCTTCAGTAACGCCTTGATCACGGCGATTTCATGGTTGTCGCTGGGAGTGTTGACCCACTTGTCGCCGTTTTCGAATTCGTAGCCTTTATGGATGAGCAGCGTGGCGTCGCCGCCGTCGTCCACGATGAGCTGTGGGCCTTTGTTGCCCGGATGCGTGAGAGCGTTCAGGGTGAACTGCCAGTATTCTTCGAGCGTTTCACCCTTGTGCGCAAAGACCGGAACGCCGGCTTGCGCGATGGCGGCGGCGGCCTGGTCTTGCGTGGAGAAGATGTTGCAGCTCGCCCAGCGCACAGAAGCGCCGAGTTCGACGAGCGTTTCGATGAGGATCGCCGTCTCGATGGTCATATGCAGCGAACCGGTGACGCGGACACCTTTGAGTGGCTTCTTGGTGCCGTGCTTCTTGCGGATGGCCATGAGGCCGGGCATCTCGTGCTCGGATACCTGGATGGACTTGCGCCCCCATTCGGCGAGAGAGAGGTCGCGAACGGAGTAATCCTGCCTGGGTTTGCCGTTGCCATTGCCGTTCTTTCTGGGCGCGGCCTTCACGGGCTTGAAGCGGGGCGGAGAGAGTTTGATGGTAGCCATATTTGTTGCAGTTTGCGTCTTGCGTCCGGCTTCAATCACAGCGCCTTGCGCAGGGCTTCGACCTTGTTCGTGGCTTCCCATGTCAGGTCCTTGTCGTTTTTGCCGAAGTGACCGTAGTTGGTCGTCTTGGCGTAAATCGGGCGGCGGAGGTTGAGCTGGTCAATGATGTCCGAGGGTTGGAAGCTGAACACGCGGTTGACGGCGCGCACGATCTTGGCATCGGACACTGTGGCCGTGCCAAAAGTATCCACGTGGACACTCACCGGGTCGGGATGACCGATGGCATAGGCAAACTGGATTTCGCATTTTGTGGCGAGCCCGGCGGCCACGATGTTTTTCGCGACCCAGCGGCCCATGTAGGCGGCGCTGCGATCTACTTTCGTGGGGTCCTTCCCTGAGAACGCGCCACCGCCATGCCGGCCCATGCCGCCGTAGGTATCCACGATGATCTTGCGGCCGGTCAGGCCCGAGTCGCCCTGCGGCCCGCCGACCACAAATCGCCCAGTCGGATTGATCAAGTACTCGGTCTGGGGCGTAAGCAGTTTCTTGGGCAGCACCTTCTTGATGATGTTCTCGATGCAGAACTTCTCGATCTCCGCGTGCTCCACGTCCGCCGCGTGCTGGGTAGAGATAACGGCGTTGGTGATTGCCACCGGTTTGCCGTTCTCGTACGCCACGGACACTTGCGACTTGGCGTCCGGACGCAGCCACGGCACCTTGCCAGTCTTGCGAATCTTCGTGAGCTCGCGGCCCAGGCGATGGGCGAACATAATCGGCGCCGGCATCAACTCCGGCGTTTCGTCGCAGGCGTAACCGAACATCAATCCCTGGTCGCCCGCGCCCTGCTGCGCGGTCTTCTTGCCCTTGGCCTTGCGGGCGTCCACACCCTGAGCGATGTCCGGCGACTGCGTGGTCACCAGGACATTCACGAACACACGGTCCGCGTGGAACACGTCGTCATCATTCACGTAGCCGATATCGCGGATCGCTTTGCGAGCGATGGCCGCGTAATCCAGCTTCGCCTTGGTGGTAATTTCGCCGCCCACAATGACGACGTTGGACTTGGCGAAGCACTCGCAGGCCACGCGGCTGAACTTGTCCTGCGCGAGACAGGCATCCAAGACGTAGTCGGAAATGGTATCGCAAACCTTGTCCGGGTGGCCTTCGCCGACGGACTCGGAGGAGAAGATGAATCGGTTGCTCATGAACGGGCGTTTATGTTGTTGTCGTTTTTCAAAACGTCATATTGACGTATCAGGATGAGAAGATATATGGTCTGGCTCGTTCGTCAACGAGTAATTCGGGAAAACTGGCAATGCGATAACGATCATGAGCTCCACCTTGAAAGCCCTTCGCGCGCTGGCTGATGCCACGCGGCTTCGCATCATCGCCCTGCTCGCGAAAGAAGAACTGTCCGTCAATGAACTTCAGGACATTACGCGTCTCGGCCAATCGCGCATCTCCACGCACCTCGGCCTGCTGGCGGACTGCGGGTTGGTGCAATCCCGGCGGGAAGGCAAGCGGACGTTTTACCG
>CAYJNU010000378.1:5965-8135 GCA_964371005.1 uncultured Verrucomicrobiota bacterium
CCCCGCCGCCGCGAGCAGGCGCAGGTCTATTTCCACCAGGTCGCGGGCCGCTTCGACCGCGTCTATGGTCCGGGCCGCTCGTGGCAGGCGTTCGGTCATTTGCTCCTGCGCATCTTGCCGCCGCTGACAGTCGCGGACCTCGGATCCGGCGAGGGTTTGCTCAGTGAGTTGCTCGCGCGTCGCAGCAAACGAGTCATTGCCGTGGACAACTCGGAGAAGATCGTCGCGTTCGGAGCGGCCAAGGCAAAAAAGAACGGGCTGAAGAACCTCGAGTTTCGGCTCGGCGATCTGTCCGAGCCACCCATCGAAGCCCAAAGCGTGGACCTCGTGATCCTCAGCCACGCCCTGCATCACGCGGAAGACCCGGGCAAGGCCCTGGCGAGCGCACAACGCATCTTGAGAACCGGCGGGCAAGTGCTGATCCTCGATCTGCTTAAGCACACCTTCGAGAAAGCCCGCGAGTTGTACGGCGACCGCTGGCTGGGTTTCGCCGAAAGCGATCTGCACCGTTGGCTGGAGCGGGCCGGGTTCCGGAAGATTGAGATCACCATCGTCGCACGCGAAGACGAGCCGCCGCATTTCCACACCTTGCTTGCTGGTGGCGAGAAGAGCTGAGCGGGGAGACCACAGGTCGAGCCTTTCCGGGTTTGGGGTCTTCTCGCACCCGGGTGAGTGAATTTGAATGGCAAAGCAGCACGCCCGCCGGAACCGCCTCCGCTAGCGGCCAGGGTGCGCCTCGCGTCACGAGGTGAGTTCGTGCAGCCCGCCGTCCACGGTCAGGTGGTGGTGGGCGGCCAGCCTGGAGGGCCGCCGTTCCCAGGCCAAGCTGCTCCAGGCGAACCAACGCTTGAACATCGCCTATCTGTTCAAGGAATCGTCTGGTCAGTCGTGGATCTACCAGAGCAAGGCTTGGACGCGGTATTTTTTCGAGAACTGGAAGCAGGCGCTGAAGTGGCAACGGTTGAAACCCTACCAGAAGTTTGCCCGGATGGTGGACCGCCGCTGGGACGGCATCGCCGCTTACTGTCAACTCCAGAACAAAGTGCCGCTGGGTTTTGGGGTTTTGTGGAGGGTCTGAACAACAAGATTCGCGTCCTCCAAGGCCGCGCACCAGATTTCCCGCAACTCGTTTTACCTTGTCGCTCTCCGCGCCGTTTCGCATCCTGCGTGCGATGCCCGAACGGATGGTTTCCGAGGTCCTGATCAAGCCGGACGCCGCGTTGGAAGTGACGCTGCGCCCGTCGCTCTTCGCCGAGTTTACCGGCCAGCCGAAGGTTAAAGAGCGCCTCGAAATCACGGTCGCCGCCGCCAAGCAACGCAAGGAATCCATCGACCACGTCCTGCTCAGCGGTCCGCCCGGCCTCGGCAAGACCACGCTCGCTTTCATCCTCGCCAAGGCCATGGGCGCGAATATCCGTTGCACCAGCGGGCCGACCATCGAGAAGGCGGGCGACCTCGCAGGATTGCTCACGAACCTCGAAGAGGGCGACGTTCTGTTCGTGGATGAAATCCATCGCCTCCAGAAAACCATCGAGGAGTACCTCTACCCGGCGATGGAGGACTTCAAGCTGGACATCATCATAGACCAGGGTCCGAACGCGCGCAGCGTGCGGCTGAACCTGCCCCGCTTCACACTCATTGGCGCGACGACCCGCAGCGGCTTGCTCACCGCGCCGTTGCTTACCCGCTTCCCCATCCGCGAGCGGCTGGACTATTACTGCGCTGAAGACCTCCAGACGATCGTCGTTCGCTCGGCGCGCATCCTGAATCTCGACATCGAGCCCGGCGGCGCGCACGAGATCGCCCGGCGCAGCCGCGGCACGCCACGCATCGCGAACAATCTCCTCCGCCGGGTGCGCGACTACGCGCAGGTCAAGAGTGACGGTCGCATCACCACCAGCATTGCGGATCGCGCGCTGGCGATTCTGGAGATTGACCAGGATGGCCTCGACGAAATGGACAAGCGCATCCTCGAAGCGGTGATTGTGAAATTCGGTGGGGGTCCGGTGGGGGTCAATTCACTCGCCGTTACCGTCGGCGAAGAGCCGGACACCATCGAGGAAGTCTATGAGCCGTACCTGATCATGGAAGGCTACCTCAAGCGCACTCCACAGGGCCGCGTGGCGACGCAACTCGGCTACAAGAAACTGGGACTGAAAGCGGTCGAAGG
>CAYJNU010000379.1:0-8123 GCA_964371005.1 uncultured Verrucomicrobiota bacterium
CATCGGATCGCTCGCCGAGATACACGGGCTGATAGAGTATTCCGGCTGCTGTCGCATACAAGTATCTCGCCTCTATGACCTGGCCGACCGCCGGGATGCGATGATTGGGCGGGATGGTGACGTTGCCCGCGCTGACCCAGCCGTCCTTGCCGCACAGGCGGATTTCGACACTGCGCTGTGCGTTGAGCTTGGCGACCACCGCCGACAGTGTGGCGTAGAACTTGTGCTTCAACTGCGGCCCGCCCGAGTTCGGCCGACCGGGCGTGTAGGGCGCGTCCAGTCGTTTGAACACAATGCCTTCCTTCCCGGCGGCTTGTAGCGCGGTGTGAAGCTGGGATTTATGATCCGGGGTGAAGGCGGTTTGCGTGAACCGGATGTCCCCCTGCGGCACCCGGGCCAACAGATCGATCAGGGCGAGCAACCGGTTCCGGTAGGTCCGCGCCCGGATGTCCCGACCAGCGAGATGGAGGATGTCGAAGGCGTGGAACACGTCACCGATGCTCTCGCCGTCCAGCACGCAGTCCACCGGGAAGTGGTAGAAGGCATGGAAGACCGTCTCCGGCAGGCCGACCAACAGGCCCTTGCGATTGATCCCATCAACGGCTGCGCCTTCCTTGCGCAGGAGCAGCCGCCGGCCATCGAATTTCTCCTGGGCAACATGGAGGTTGTCCCGGAGCAGTCGTTGCACGTCGGCTTCCTCGATGGGGTTCAACAACTGCGGCAGGTAGCCCGAGGGCTGCTTGCTGCTGTTGCCTCGCACGTAAGGTGTGCCGTCGGCGCCGGGTGTGTAGCCCTTGGCCGTCTTTTCGCGCACCAGCTTGTCGAAGATGCGCTTCGCTTCGTCGTAGTTGACCGGGTTGCTGGTCTTGCTGCCGGTGTTGAGCGTGCTGCCACGGCGACCGTAGGCGAAGGTGACCGAGTAAAGGCCACCACCTGTCGGTTCAATGCTGCACTGATAGACTTTGTCTGAACTGCCTTCGCGGTAATACAGGGTGACGTTGTCTGTGGGACTTGCTGTGAGTGTGTTCATGGTTTTGATTTCAACGGATGTGATGCCCGGCGCACGGTCACGCCTGGCGAGGGGTTGAACCGGAGGACCGTGGCTCCGGTAGTTTGGTAAAGCTCAAGTCGCTTGCGTGTTGTCCAGTCCGGACGAACGCAGTTCAATGACACCTGGGGCCACGCTGATGACTTGCACGTGTGAACCCGGTTTGAAGCCGGCCTGTTCGAGCCAGCGTCCGGTGAGGCGAATCTTGGGCTTGATGAGCCCGCGCCAAAAATCCCCCACCGTTTCGATCTTGAGCGTGCGGACAGTCGCCGCCTGACTTTCCAACGCGATTGGGTTTTTCATGGTGAAAACGAACAGGGCCGGATACGCATACTGGCGCATCCGGCCCGGGGTTGGGTTGAGGGTTGAATGGGTCTCCGGTCAGCAGCCCGGTTCGTAGGGCGGCTCGTAGGGCTGTAGTTCTTCGAGCAGGTCGTCCGGCCGCACCTGATGTCGCAGGCAGGTTTCCAGGATGAGGCTGAGGGCCGGGTTGCCGACGAGGGAATGCAACGCGCCGAACAGGTCGTCCTCCGCGAAACCCTCGACCGCGCCGCGCTCCGAAAGGTCCTGCAGCGCCTCGACCGCCCGCACCCAGTCCGGATGTTCCCGCTTGGGCAGCGTCCCAGTGCTGGCTTCTGCCACGGCGTTTCGCAGCCGCGCCGGGTGCTTCACCTCGATCACGTTCTGCCGCCAGGCGTCCGGGAAGTCCACGACGATCCGCGCGCCCATCTCGTAACGAGCCAGTTCATCCAGCATCGTGGGCGGCACCCGTGCCGCCAGGTCCGGCTCGACCGGCCAGAAGCGGCTGAGGTCCGGCGCGAAGCAGTTCCCGCCCAGATAGAATCGGGCGTGAAGCTCGTGCCGCTCCGCCTCCAGACGGCCCACGGTGAGATGCAGGCCATCCTGGTGGCGTTCGTTCTCCTCGTCTGTGCCCGACTGGAACGCGCTGGCTGAGCAATGATGATGCACCGTGGCGAAGTAGAGCCAGTCTGCCGAGGGTTCCGCACCCCACGAAGCAAACCGCGCCACCGCCTGTTCGGGGGTTTCCGGGGTCGCGATCTCGCGGGCGTTCATCCCGGTCCTCGCTTCTTGTGGAAACGCCCACGCGCCCCAGCGACCGAGCCGGGTGTTCACGTAGAGGCGGACCTGGCTTTCGCTGTTCATCTCCTGGTGCGTCCACCGGAAGAACGACAGCACTTGATGCCACATCGCCTGATCGAACTTCGGGCCGGTGTAGTCCAACCGGCCGGTGCCGGATTTGATTTCATAGTCGAGGCGGCAGGTCAGCAGGCCGGGCACGTCCCGGGTCTGGGTCAACCCGCCGCCGGCGAGTTTGGTTAGTTTCATGAGGTTCCTTTCGTCATAACTCCGCGGCCAGTTCCGGATGCCGCTCCCGCACGAACGCGAGCACGGCAGTGCGGATCTCGTCCTTGGAGCAGGTGGTTTCACTGTTGTCCGAGTCGGTGCAGTCGTGGTCGCTGTAATCGTAGTCGCCGCAGTCATCCAGACTTGGGTTGCACTGTCGCCACGCGTCGCGGTCAATCTTGTCGGCGATGAGGTCCACGACCTCGTCCAGGCCCCCGCCCGACGTGAGGGTGTCATTGACGATCTGAAGCAGGTATTCGGCCCCGACGTGGAACTCGTCGCTGCCGGAGCGTGGGACGGAGTAATGCGCCAGCCCATACTCCGTTTCGGAGAACTCGACGGTGAGGGTGATGCCCTCCGTCAACTCGCGCCGGCCCGCGGGCCGGAGACGTTTCTCGCAGTTCAACTCGACCCAGTCCTGGAGCTGCTCGAAGGTGATGCAGTCTGGTCCCGGCATCCGGCGGGTCTGGGCCAGGATCAGCCCGCGCACGATCGGATTCCTTGGCGCCAGGGTCAGCAGTTCGATGAACGACCGGGCGAAGACCTCCTCGATCCCGCACCGCCGTTCCACGATGACCGCCGGTTCAGCCACTCCGGTATTCATGGGGTCTTCCTTTCTATTTGTAGGTTTCAAGTCGGCTCAGGTTGGCGACGAACTTGTAGGGGAGCATCGCCACGGTTTCCGGATCCAGGCGCGGGGCCTTGAGACTCCACAGCACAAACAGGTGTTCCGCCAGGGCCGCCGCCATCAGGTTGGCCGACACCAGTTGCCGGTTGCGCTCCTGCGCCTCGCCGGTGCAACCGATGGACGCAGCGCGCGGATCGCCGCGCCGGTCGGTGGCGAGTTCCGGGTAATAGACCCGCGGATCGCGGGCCGTGCCGCGCCAACGGCGCCGGTAGTAATACGCCTCCGCCGAGTGCGTCTCGTTGGCGGCGATGATGGCCTGGCAGCCGTGGTCGTCGCAGACCTCCAGCGTTTCCAGGCGCGTGCGATGGTTGTCCGCCAGGCAAAGCAGCCAGTCCGTGCGACCGGGCCGCAGCTTGCCGCGGCTGAACCATTCCGGCAGGGCGTGACACCCGTAACGGGCCGCCAACGCCAGCGCCTTGTTCATCCCGACCTGGCTCGCGTCAAACATCTGGCGGTTGAGGTTCCGCCGTTCGAGGGTGTCCCCATCCAGCAGGGTGACGTCCGTGGGGTTCTTCAGCAGACAGAAGGAGGGGACGAGGGCCGAGCCCACGCCCCCGCAACCGATGAGGTAGTTCATGTTGGTTCCTTTACGGCGGCAAGGAGCTTGCCGAGGGTGTTGGGTGGATTGGTTAATTGCAGGTAACGCTCCAGGGCGACTTTGCCCAGGGCGGTGAGTTGCGCGTGCTCCGCCGCGTTCAGCAACGGCGCAAAGGTTTCGGGGTCGTAAAGCATCACGCCGGCCACGAGGGCCGGGGTGATCGTGTCGCCGTGTTCCGGGGCCACGGTCTTGAGCGCACCCCAGGTTTCGAGGAACCGCTGCTCCGTGATGCCCGGGTCCCGGCTGGGACAGGCCTGGAGTCGGGCAAACAGCGGCTGGAGCGGATGGGTTGGGGTTGGGGCCGTCATAGCACCACCCTTTCCAGGATGTCGGTGGACACCTTGTCGCAGAGCGTGGTCCAGTCGGCCGCCGCGATGGGCAGCGTCGTGAAGGTCTCGTTCGTCGGTTGGAACCGGAAGAACTGCTGCGACCGTTCGAGGGTGCGCATCAGGTCGGCGTTCCACTTGGACTTGCGGAACTGCTCCAGACTCGCGGTGACCGCCTCGACCGCGGAGTGGTGACGATCCGCGAAGTCACCCGTGCAGATCCGGCAGTCGTCATGCAGGTTGGGCAACGGCAGCCGGTAGCCCCGGCGCTGGGCGTCGCAGGCGAACAACCAGTTGCCCGTCACGCGAACGTCCTCGTCCTCGACTTCGGTGCCCACCGCAAACGCGAGGCGCACTTCCGGCGGGGCCTGCCAGACGAGCGGCAGGTCCAGTCCATCCGCCGCAGCGAACGCCGGCACGAGCACCTGGTTGATGAGCCGGAAGCGGGCGTGCAGCGGGATGCGGCTGATGGCCACGGTCCAGATTGTGTCCTTCGCCCCGACACTGGCATGGACCGCTCCCCATTCGGCGAGCGCCAGGGCGTGGCGCAGGTTGCGGCTGACGCCCTCGGTCAGCGCGTCCAACACGGCCGGGCCGGCGTCCAGTTCCCGTTCCTGGATGACCCGCTCGGCCAGGGTGCCGTTTTCCCGGAGGATGATTCCGGTGGTTTCCATGGGTTCAAAGAGAGCGGCCCGCTCCCCGTTGAGGGAAGCAGGCCGGTTCCTGGGTCCGAGGTTCACGCCTTGGTGTTGGCCGCCGTCTCCAGGCGCACGGTCGCGCCATCCGGGATCGCCGTCCGGCGGTCCTGCTCGATGCCGTCCACCAGCGCCTTGGTGTTGTCGCCAAAGCCCAGCGCGCCCTTGAACGCGTCGCTCTCCTGGAGGTCGCCGAAGGTGAAGTCCACCTCGACCTGTTTGGTGATGCTGTCCACGCCGTATTGCACTGTGATCTTCTTCATGTTGCCTTTCTTGGTTGTTGGTTTGGTTATGAGATTTGGTCTCTTCAGTGTGCGCTCGACGCACAGACGCCGGGTGGGCGTTTCGACCTGTGGGGCCGGACACGCACAACGGCGCATCCGGCCCCCGATGGGGTGGTGGGTTGAGGGGTAATACCTGAACCGGTGATGACTCAGCCTGCCGTTCTTCGCACGGATCAGTCCGATGATCCGGGCATCTTCACAGTCGTAGTGAAGGAAGAACGTCAGGCGCGGCCATTGTCGGGACAGGATGCGAATGGATTGCAGTGCCGGTGCTGGCGTAACGAATTGCCACAACCTGCGCCCGGCCGAACGATCCACCAGCGCGATGTCCTTGGCGTCTGCGAGCTTCTTCCAGTCCACGTCTCGATCTAACGTCTTCAGGTCGCAGAGCGGGCCGACGACGAGGAGACGATGTTGGCAGTAGTCGTTCATGGATTATGTCTTCGGCATTCGTTAAAAACCTCGCAACCGGCACAGGCGAAACCCGGCGAGGGCACGAAGTCCTGCCGGGCAACGCCCTGTTGATACGACTCCATCTGCCGATACAACCGGTCGTGCTGTCGCTGGGTGGCTGGACGTAGCGACGTGACGATCAGCTTTGGCGCTTTGGTGCGGACGAGATGATGCAATTCAAGTCCGCCTTCCTCCCGGCCCGTTGCATCCCGGTAGAGAATGCTATAGGCCGTGAGTTGCACCTCCGTCGTATGGACCACCATCTCGGCGTCCGGCGTCTTGGCGACGAGCTTGAAGTCCACAACCCGGCCGCCAGAGCGGACCAGATCGATGACTCCAACCAGTGTGGGCAATCCGTGCGATGACAAGTCCGCACTGACAGCGACCTCGACCGCTTCAGGCTTCTCGTCAGCCTTGATTGGTGTTTCGACGAAGTAGTGTTCGAGCGCCCTCCATGACGACGAACGCTCGGCTTCTTCCTCCCCGTCCCAGTTGATCCGGTTGCCGGCTTGAAGCGATTTCCACTGGACGTGGAACAGCGTCTTGAACCGCTCGGTGACGAACGGCTCACGGCGCCACCGGCTCAGGTTCCACGCCTGCAAGACCGCATGAACCGACGATCCACAGTGCATGCTGGGCGTGGGCGGTTTCTTGATTTGAGCGACGTAACGGAAGAAGAACTTCAACCGGCAGGAAAGCCACAGTCCCAGCCGGGAGGCGGAGACGGTTTCCAGGAGTTCTTCGATCCGATCTTTCGCCTGCGGCTTCACCGGCGCGGCAACTGGCGCGGCGACCGGCGCTTCGAGGACTGCGATCATCTCGCGGGTGCCGGGAGCGCCCGGGGCGTGAAGCGTTGCCGGCTGTTGGGCTTCTGGCCGACCTGTTCGAGCAGTTCGTCAATCAGCCCGGACGCTTCCAGCTTGTTCAACTGGCGCACGCCCTTGCCGAAGCGATCCTGGGCGAGTTGTTCGACGTTGTTCTTGTCGAGCTTGTGTTCATCGGTGATGCGCAGGATCAGGGCTTGCTGTTTGTCGGAGCAGGCCCAGCGATCCTGCCCGTTGCCGTTGGTGTGACTGCCGCCGTTGCCATTGCCGTTCTTGGGCGCAGGCTGAGGCAGATAGCCGACTTTCTGCAATGACGTGTCCACGGCAGTTTGCAGCAGGCCATACAGCCGTTCGCTTTCCGCCTGCACGGTGCTGAGGTCGGTGATCTCGGTGCGCAGCGTCACCATGAACTGGTGGGAGGAATATCCCGGCAGTCCAATTTTCTTGCTGTAGTTTGCTTCGAGGATGAGGGGCATGTGTTTCCTTTCGGTTGTGTGGTTGTTGTTTGGTTTTGAGTTTTGGGGAACAGGGATTAAGCACTGAGCCAGCGGGTCGGGTAAGGCGGTGGTCGCCGGGCTTCATCGGGGAAGCTCACCTCAATCAAGGTGAACGCCCCCGGTCGCCAGCGCGCCTCGCCTTCGAGCCAGCGTTGCACGAACTCGGCCACCGACTGGCGGCAGGTTTCCCGGACAAGGTGCAACCGTTCCGGATCGCCCGCCGTTGCGCACAGCCGCGCGGTCAGTTCCCGCTGTAACTGGCGGGCCAGGGCCTTGGGCGACAACCGCCCCCAGCCTCGCGTGGTATCCATCTGCAGTGTCTCGGTGTGGATGGCCGGCGGCAGACTGGGGCGGAGGGCTGGCGCGCGGACGTGGATCGTTTCACCGCGGACGGACAGGTGCCAGGGATCCCGCAGGCAAAGATGAAAGCGGTAGGTCACTTGCACCTGAATCCGGGCGGTGTTGGTGCCGAGCGGCAGGGCGCCCCACAGCCAGGATTTCTCATCCTGAACCGCGATCGTCTCCGTCTGCGAAGTCGTAGCGAGTTCGAGGTTGATCTCCCGCGTGAGATGGGGGATCGAGGAGATGAACGTCTGCGTAATCTGTTCGTTGCTGAAGCGATTCGACCCGGGGGTTGCGGGCAGGCGGGTGGGCGAGACCGGGGCGCGCCGAAGGGTTCGATAAATGGCCCAGCCGGCGGCGAGCGACAATAACCACACGAGCAAGGGGGGCTGGGACGAATCCAAGGGAACGAGGGGGAGGTTTTCGATCAAGAAGTTTCCTTTCGGTAGGGGGTGAAAAAGCAGACAGCCCAGCTTGTGAGGGCCGGGCTGTGATGTTGTGGGGTGGGCTTACGCCGTCTGTCGTGCCCAGCGGCAAGCCAGTCTTTCGCGGGTGGCTTCCAGACCGTTCCGCCAGCTTGGACACTCCTGCACCCGGCACAGAATGTCCTCGCCCAAACCCTGGCGGATCAACTTGGCCAGTTGATTCTTGCGCGTTTGGAGCGTGGACCTGCTGATCCCCAAGGGCTCGACCAAGCGTGTCAGTTCCGAGCCGTCAGCCAGCGCACGGAGGATCGCCTTGGCCACATCGTCGAGCTTGTGCAGCAGACTTTGCCAGTCGAGGCGGCGGCCAGCTTCGACCGACGGATCTTCCGCCCGGCTGTCGAGCACTTCGCTCAACGTGAGGTCTTCGTCGTCTTGAGCGGGCACGGGTTCATCCAACGAGTAAACGCGGCAGCCTATCAACTGGGAGGCCGGGTGCAGTGCATCGTTCCTTCGGAATCCGCTGCTGCGGCGACCAGCACGGAGGTGTTTGATCGTGTAGTAGGCGACGTTCCCGGGGC
>CAYJNU010000380.1:0-1523 GCA_964371005.1 uncultured Verrucomicrobiota bacterium
CTACGATACATCGGACAAGCTCTACTTCGAGCCGCTGACGGTCGAGGACGTGCTGAGCATCTACGAGAAGGAGAAGCCAGAAGGCGTGGTGGTGCAGTTCGGCGGCCAGACGCCGCTCAACATCGCGCAGGAACTCGAAGCCGCCGGCGTCAAGGTGCTTGGCACCACGCCGGACGTAATTGACCTGGCCGAGGACCGCGATCGTTTCCGCAAGATGATGGAGCGGATGGGCATCCCGATGCCGGAATCCGGGATGGCAAGCAGCTTCGACGAGGCAAAGGAGATCGCCGCGAAGATCGGTTACCCGGTGATGGTGCGCCCGTCCTTCGTCCTGGGCGGACGCGGCATGGAGGTCGTCCATGACGAGGAGATGCTGAAGGAATACGTCAACAAGGCGGTGGACCTGACACCCGAGCGGCCCATCCTGATTGACCGTTTCCTAGACAACGCCATCGAAGCCGAAGCCGACGCGCTCGCTGACGGTACGGACGCTTTCGTGCCCGCCGTCATGGAGCACATCGAACTGGCCGGCATCCATTCCGGCGACTCCGCGTGTGCGATCCCGCCGGTGACGCTGCCGGAGAAACACATCAAGACCATCGAGGAATACACCCTGCGCATCAGCCGCGAGCTGAAGGTCTGCGGCGTGATGAACATTCAATACGCCATCTGCCAGGACAAGGTCTATGTCCTTGAAGCCAACCCGCGCGCGTCCCGCACCGTGCCGCTGGTGAGCAAAGTCTGCAACGTCCCGATGGCCCGCATCGCCACTCAACTCATGTTGGGCGCGAAGCTCAAGGACCTGAAACTCCAGCGGAAGAGGATTCCGCACGTCGGCGTGAAAGAAGTCGTGCTGCCCTTCAACATGTTTCCGGAAGTGGACCCGGTGCTCGGGCCGGAGATGCGTTCCACCGGCGAAGTGCTGGGCATGGCGCCGACCTTCGGACTGGCCTACTTCAAGTCCCAGGAAGCAGCGTTATCTCCGTTGCCGCAAACGGGGACGGTTTTCATTTCCGTAACCGACAAGGACAAACCCGCCATCCTCGACACCGCCCGAAAATTCCTTGAGTTGTGCTTCCGGATCAAGGCCACGAACGGGACGCACAAGTTCCTCAATGAGCAAGGCGTGAAAGCGGAGTTGAGCTACAAGATTCACGAACACCAGCGACCGAACATTGCCGACGAGATCAAGAGCAAGGAAATTGACCTCATCATCAACACCCCCATCGGCAAGGCGGGCGCCATGGACGACGGTTACATCCGCAAGGCGGCGGTCAAATACAAGGTCCCCTACATGACCACCGCGGCCGCCGCCCACGCGGCGGTGCTGGGCATCGCCGAATGCCGCGCGGGCAGGGCCGGGGTGAAATCACTCCAGAGCTACCATCGGGACATTGTCTGATTCGAGATCGTCGGGAGACTGGCGACTCAGCGCGACTTTCGCATTCCTCGAGATTTGCCGCCACCTTGCCGCCGCGGTCGCGGCGGCGCGGCGGGGTATCCGAGCGGGCGGCCTGGGTTTT
>CAYJNU010000380.1:1533-8094 GCA_964371005.1 uncultured Verrucomicrobiota bacterium
GTGCGCCGCAGGGCGGTGAAGGGCTCGCGGGTGGGCTCGGCGGTGCCACCGAGGTTCGATGCGACGGCCGCACGGGGAGCCGGGGCCGCTGCGGGACGCGAAGCAGGAGCAGTGGGGGCGGGGCGCGAGGCTGGGTCTCGGAGCGGACGGACTGCGTTTACGCCGCGCTCGCCTCGGCTCGTCTTACCGAGGTGAGAAAATCCAAATACCGAATCAACTGTTCCTTCATCTCCAGGCGATTCACGATCGCGTCAACCAAGCCGTGATCTTGCAGAAATTCCGCCGTCTGAAAACCCGGTGGCAATTCCGCTTGTGTCGTGTCCTTGATCACGCGCGGTCCAGCGAAACCAATCATCGCGCCCGGTTCGGCGAGGATGAGATCGCCCACGCTGGCAAAACTGGCCATCACACCCGCGGTCGTCGGATGCGTGAGCACGCTGATGAACGCCAGGCGGGCCCTGGCGTGGTACGCCAGCGCGCCGCAGGTTTTGGCCATCTGCATCAGGCTGAACATGCCTTCGTACATCCGTGCGCCGCCGCTGCTGGAGATGATGATAAGCGGCAAGCCCTGGGCCGTAGCCTTCTCAATGAGCCGGGTCAGTTTCTCGCCCACTACCGAGCCCATGGAGCCGCCCAAGAAACCGAAATCCATGACGCCCAATCCGCAACGGTGGGGACCGATCTTCCCGATCCCCGTCACCACCGCGTCCTTGAGCGTCGTGGCCTTTTGATATTCCTCCAGCTTCGACGTGTAGCTGGATGCGCCGGTGAACCGGAGCACGTCCACGCTCGCCATGTCGGCGTCCATCTCCTCAAACGTGCAGGTGTCCACCAGCGAGTGGATGCGTTCGCGGGCGGTGATCTGAAGATGGTGCTGGCAGCGTGGACAGACCTTGAGGTTCTCGTCCAACTCCTTGTCAAAAACCATCGTGGCGCACTTCGGGCACTTGGTCCAGAGGCCCTCGGGGATTTCGCGCTTGCGTCCCCGGCTGGCGAGCTTGGGTTTCTTGACAAACGCGGTGTCGCCGGCCGGCGGGGGCGTCACCCCGGGTTCCTTCCCTTCGGCTCCCTGAACCCCCAAGGTCTTCTTGGTGAAGGTCGTGGTGGACATGGTCAGTTCCGATTTTGCCTTTGCTGTGTTTCGACGAGTGCTCACTGGCGGGAAAGTTACGGAGACTAGAGCCCGCGCGCAACTGTCCAAACGCAGACGTCGGCCGCCCCCGCCTGGCGCAGGACCCGGGCGCAGGCGCTGGTGGTTGCGCCGGTGGTCAGGACGTCGTCCAGCAGGATCACGCGTGCGTCCTTGAGTTCATCCCCATTGCACAGCGCAAACGACTTGCGCACGTTTGCGGCGCGCTCTTCGCGGGTGAGCTGGGTCTGAGTGCGGGTCGGTTCAACCCGGCGAATCACCTGCGCGTTCACCGGAATTCGGAGTGCCTCACCCAGCCGCGCAGCAATCCGCTCCGCCTGATTAAACTCGCGCTCGCGTTTTCTCGCCGGGTGCAGTGGCACCGGCACGATCACATCCCAATCCTCCCCCCGGAGCTCTGGTCCGGCTGCGCGCAGCAGCAGGTCGGCGAGGAATGGTTCGAACCACAGCGCACATCGGTATTTGTAGCGATGGATGACTTCCAACGTCACCCCATCGGCGACCACGGCCGAACGGGCGAAACGGAAGTGCAGGTCCATCCCCTGGCAATTCGAGCACTCAAAACGCGTCGTGATGGCGCCGTCATAGGGCAGCCCGCAGCGCTCACAAAACGGCGGCTTGATGAAGCGGACGCCCTGCCAGCAAGGGGCGCAAACATAACCCTCGGCCGCCGTGGCACGTTGGCTGCCACAAAGCTGGCAGACCTGAGGATAAATGAAGCCGAGCGCAGCTTCGATCCATGGGTTCACGGCAGCGTGGATCACGTGGCGACGATACGGAGTGTCCGCTTTGTGGCAAGCGAGAATTGCGCAGGGAAGCCGGATCACGACCGCCCAGGTCCTCCCGGCTTTGCGGATTACCCATCCGCGATTCAGCAGAGTGCCACGCTGCGCTACGTCTCCCGCCCGACGGCCAATTCCAGTCACACCCGTCGCCGCCCTGGCGCTTGCGTTCTCCGCCGTTTGACTACAGAGTGCGCGCGAGATTGTGTCCGACACCATGACGTTGCTCGAAAAGATCGAAGCGAATGCCGCCGGCCGGTTGCGCTTGCCGGAAGGCCGCACGGCGGCGCAGGAATTGCCCCGCTTCAAAACCTTCCTCAAACTGGAAACCCACCGTCTCAAGATGCTGCACCGCGGCGGCGCTGGAGGATTGGAAATCTGCCGCGCGCGGGCCGCGATTTTCGATGTGATGCTACGCCATCTCTGGGAAGCGGCCAGATCAAGCTTGTCCGCTCAGGCGCAGAAGGAATTTCCACCCATCGCGCTGGTGGCGATCGGCGGCTATGGGCGCGCGGAATTGAATCCGCACAGCGACATTGACTTCATGTTCCTGCACAACGGGCAGGTGGTGGCAGGCAGCAAACCCCTGCCGCATCTCTCGAAGATCATTGACGGCATTCTCTATCCGCTCTGGGACCTGGGCCTGAAAGTGGGCCACTCGGTTCGCTCGGTGGACGATTGCGTGAAGGTGGCGAACAGCGACATGCAATCCAAGACCTCGCTCATCGAGGCGCGGTTGATCGTGGGCGACGCGAAGCTGTTCGAGAAGTTCCAGAAGGCGGTGGCGGCCAAATGCGTCGCCGGGCACGAGCGCGAATACATTGCGTCACGGCTGGCCGATCAATCGGCGCGGCGGGCGAAATTTGGCAACTCGGCCTGCATGCAGGAACCGAACATCAAGAACGGCTGCGGCGGCTTGCGCGATTTCCAGAACCTGATCTGGATGGCCTTCTTCAAACACCATACCCGGTCGTTGCGGGAGTTGGAACAACCCGAGTTCATCACCGCGCCCGAGCGCAAGCAGCTCAAGACGGCTTACGACTTCCTCCTGCGCGTGCGCACGGAGCTGCATTATCACACCGACCGGCCCGTGGAGGTGCTTTCGAAGAACCTGCAACCAGCCGTGGCGCGCAACCTCGGCTATCTCGAGCGTTCACCCAGGGAACGGCTGGAACGCTTCATGCGCGACTTCTACGCCCATTCACGCAACATCTACCTCATCACGCGGACGATCGAAGAGCGGCTGTCGCTCCAACCGGAGCCGCCCGGGCGGCTGGCAGCGCTGCGCGCGTTCCTGCCGTCACGCCGGACCAAGCCCGCCGAGCCGGTGGACGGGTTCCGCTTCGAGAAGGGGCAGATACACGCCACGTCGAACCGGGTCTTTCGTGATCATCCGCGCCGATTGATGCGGGTGTTCCTCCACGCGCAGCAGCGCGGGCTGAGATTGCATCCGGACCTCGCGGCTCTCATTCGCAGCGACCTGCAACTGGTGGACCGCGCGTTCCTCTCGGATGCACGGGTGAGCGAATCGTTCCGCACCATCCTGAACCAGCGCGGCAGCGTGGCGCCCATTCTTCGCGCCATGCACGAGGTGGGTTTCCTGGGCAAATACATCCCGGAATTCGGCAAGTTGACCTGCCTGGTCCAGCATGAATTCTATCACCAATACACCGCCGACGAGCACACGCTGGTTTGCCTGGAGCAACTGGATCGCGTGTGGGAGGCCAAAGAGCCGCCGCATCAGCAATACGCGGAGATGTTTCAGGGGCTCGAACAACCGTATTTGCTCTACCTGGCCCTGCTATTGCATGACACCGGCAAATTCGCCGGCACGGGCCGGCACGCCGAAGTGGGCTGCCAACTGGCGGCCCGCGTGGCCAGGCGGCTGGGCCTGGACGCCGCCGCCGCCAAAACCCTGCAACGCCTCATCGAACATCATCTGCTCATGGCCATTGTCTCGCAACGCCGCGACCTGGAGGACCGGGCCGTGATCCGCAAGTTCGCCAGCCAGGTGGAGCATCTGGAAACGCTGAACCTGTTGACTTTGCTCACCTTCGTGGACGCCCAAGCCACGAGTGACCGGCTGTGGAACGGGTTTAAGGATGCGCTGCTGCGTGCGCTGCATGACAAGGCAAAGCCCGTGTTGAGCGGCGGCGCCGAGTTTGTGCGCGCCGAGGAGAAACACCGCGAGGAACTTCAGGCAGAAGTCCGCAAGCTGTTGCCCGCGGAGATCAGCGACGACGAAGTGGAAGGACATTTCGCCACGCTCCCTGGGCCCTATTTCCAGATTCACAGTGCGCCAGAGATTGCCACCGATCTGCAACTGGTCCACCAATTCATGGAACAGCAGTTCGCCGAGGCGGACCGCGCGCTGGACCCGGTGCTGGGCTGGCAGGACGAAGCGGACCGGGGCTACACCTCGCTCAAGGTCTGCACTTGGGATCGCGCCGGCCTTTTCAGTCACATCGCCGGCTCGTTCAGTGCCGCTGGTTTGAACATCCTCACTGCGCGGGTTTTCACCCGGGACGACAACATTGCGGTGGACACCTTCTACGTGACCGATGCGAAAACCGGCGTGTTGGCGAGCGAAGAGCAGCAGGAGAAGTTCGCCACGCTGTTGACCAAGGTGCTGAACGGCAGCGAGCTGGATTTCAAGGCGCTCATCGCCCGCCAGAAACTGACCCGCCCGCTCTATCAAAGCTACGAAGGGGAGCAACTCACCACTCATGTCCGCTTCGACAACGAGGCCTCCGATGACCGGACGTTCATCGAGGTGGAAACCGAAGACCGCATCGGGTTGCTTTACGTGATGTCGCAAACATTCGCCGGGCTGCACCTGGACATTGCTGCGGCGAAGATTTGCACGGAACGCGGTGCGGCGATTGACAGCTTCTACGTCAGCGCAATTGGTGGCGGAAAGATCCAGGACCCGGACCGGCTGAAACAGATTGAACGCAAGCTTGGCCAAGCCATCCTGGGGCTCGGGCGCGCCTGAGCGGCTCCCCCATCCACTGGGCGTGGCCAGCAGGCGCTTCGTTTGATGCCGGTGCTGCAGAAGGCAGCGGTAAATGTTACGCCTTTGGGGTCTGTGACCTGGTTGCCGGTGGAATTCACGTTCCGAGCCACACTTGGGAACGGACGACAAGCCCGGCCTCCGGTTCGGGAAGCTACTTCCGCAAAGTCAGGTTAACCTGCCGCACGTCCATCACACCGCGGCCCGGAATCTTGAGTGCGCGTAGGGTCAGCAGGCCGCGTCCCTTTTCCAACCGCATCACGCCGAGGTTCAGCGGGCGGAACTCCTTCATCCTGGATTCGCCAGCCGGGCGCTCAATGGTGTCCTGGTTCGTGTAAAGTGGCGGATCCCAGCCGGGCGTGACTTTGCCGGTCAACTTGGCACCGCTGAGCTCCAACTGAATCGTGGCCCCCGCATCCGCAAGCGGGCAGGTGTAGAGAACCTCCACGTCGTAATCGCCGGTGGAATTCACTGCAACGTCCCAAGTCATCTTGTCGTCCAAGCCGGTCCAATGGACGAAGTAGGAACAGTTCGGCGCAGCCGCGCTGCGCTCCACGCCGCCGTGTGGCACACCATCCCGGGCAGGCAACGGCGTGCGCGGGAACTCGGGGTGGCCGACGGGATAAGGGCGATCATCCCTGCCCTTTGGCAGGACCTCGGCGCGCCAGGCAGCCACCGCCGCCGACATCTGCGCCGCAACGTCCGGTTTCTGCTTTGCCACGTTCTTCGTCTGGCCCGGATCGGCAATCATGTCGTAGAGCGAGCCGTTGCTGTCGAAGCGATACTGCTGCGAGCGTGCGCTCACGCGGCCGTTCTGGTGGGAGAAGATCATCCGTTCCGGCCAATCCACGTGCTTGCCGAGAAGCAAAGGAGAGAGATCTCGTCCGTCGAGGGGTTTCACGCCCACCCGCGGCACACCGGCCAACGCACTGAGTGTGGGCAGCAGATCAATTGCCCCGGTGATCTCAGGCTCGAGTGCGCCTGGACGAATGCCGCCCGCCGGCCAGCGCAGGAAGCACACGGAACGCACGCCTCCTTCATCCACCGAACCTTTGCGTCCTTTCATCCCGCCATTCCAGCGCCAGGAATTCGGGCCGTTGTCGGAGAAAAAGAGAACGATGGTGTTCTCGGCGGTCCCGAGTTCTTCAAGCCGCTTGAGGACACGCCCGACATTCCAATCGAGGTTCTCCATCATTGCCAGCGCACAACGCGTGTGTTCGGTGACTTCCTTGTCGGATTCGGTGGCGGACTGCGTAATGGCCTTGTCCTTGAAACGCCGCCAGAATTCATCCGGCACGGCCCAGGGCGAGTGCGGCGTGTTGAAGGCGAGATAGCAGAGGAACGGTTTCGCGCGGTTCTGCTCGATGAACTCCAATGCGTGTGTGGTCAGATCGTCCGCGATGTAGCCGTTGCCGCGCACGGGTCGCCCGTTGTGATCAAGGGGCGGATCGAAATACTCACCCCAATGGCCTGAAGTGAAGCCGTAGTATTCATCGAAGCCGCGGGCGTTCGGGTGATACGGCCACTGACTGCCGTTGTGCCACTTGCCGAAACAGCCCGTCGCGTAGCCGGCGGCTTTGAATGCGTCCGCCAGGGTCTTCTCGTCGGTGTTCAGG
>CAYJNU010000381.1:0-8086 GCA_964371005.1 uncultured Verrucomicrobiota bacterium
CCGTAATGAGCTCCGAGGCCGCCGGTGAACAAGCCGTAGCCGTAGGCGTTCTGAATGATGTCACCCGCATGCACGCCGCACGCGGCAAAGCTGCGCACCATTGCCCGCGTCCAGTCTGCAATGTCCTCTTTGGTGTAGGCCACGACGATGGGTTTGCCGGTCGTGCCGCTCGACGCGTGGAAACGCACGATCTCGCTCATGGGACTGGCGAGCAGCCCGAACGGATACGTATCACGCAGATCGGTCTTTACCGTGAACGGCAGCTTCACGATATCCTCAATCGTGCGCAGATCAGCGGGCTTGAGCTTGCGCTCGTCCAGGCGTTTGCGGAACAACGGCACGTGGTCGTAAGCCCGCTGGACCATGTCGTTCAGGCGGGCGAACTGCACGTCCCGCAACTGCGCGAGCGGGAGAAAGTCCATCGCGCTGGCGGGATGCATCGGGGGGAGGTCGCGGTTCTTGCTCATGGGGTCAGGCGGGTGGGTTCTGAGTTTGCCCGGCGCGGCCAATGGCGAACGCCTGGCGGTTGGCGTCAAAAAAACTCTCCGGGAAGCCGCTGCGCAGGGATTCGATCCACTCCGCTTCCGGCAGCGGCAGGTGTGCGCTCAATGCTCCGAGCAGGGCGACGTTCAGCGCCTTCTTGTTCTGCAGTTTTTCGGCGTTGACAGCGTCCGGCGTGATCAGCTTGCCGCCAGGCTTGAGATAATGCTGGTTGGGCGCGACCTGCGTCGGCTCCAGCACGAGCAGGTAATCCGCTTCGCCCGGCGACACCATCGGGCTGAGCACGGCGTCGCCGAAGCGAACGTCGCTGCTGACCGATCCCCCCCGCTGGCTCATGCCCTTGATCTCGCTCTTCTTCACGTCAAAGCCCGCGCGCACGGCCACGTCGGCCAGGATGTCCGAGGCTTTGAGCACTCCCTGGCCGCCGAGACCGGCGACCACCACGTTCGTCAACTTGCTGGGCATGAGGCTTCCTTGGTTTCGCATTCGCATTTCTCGTATTCGCGCAGCCGCTTGACGATCAGAATGCACGGTCGTCGGGCGATGATGACGCAAAGCTCCTTGCTGGCGAGACAATCGTCCAACAACCGATCGAAGTCGTTCGAGCCCGCGCGCGGTTCGACAACATGCACCCGCTTGATGCCGAGCCCACGGGCGAGGTCCTCGATCACAATCTTGTTCGTCGGCTCGTGGTCGAGCGTGCGGCCCGTGCCCGGATGTTCCTGGTGACCGGTCATCGCGGTAGTGGCGTTGTCGAGGATGATGAGCACGTGACCGTCGGGCGGCGGGTTATAGACCATTTCCACAAGGCCGCTGATGCCGCTGTGCATGAAGGTGCTGTCGCCAATCACGCTCACCACGCGCCGCGCCTGTTCGGAGGGCAACACGTGTCGCATACCCAGTCCCACCCCGAGGCTCGCGCCCATGCAGACGCAGGTGTCAATCGCTTCAAACGGTTGCAGCACCCCGAGCGTGTAGCAGCCGATGTCTCCAGCCACGATGCAATCGCGCTTCCGCAAGCTCTCGAAGACGACCCGGTATTGGCAGGCGTCGCAAAGCTGCGGCGGCTTCCCGGGTGGCTTGGCCGCCTCCGGGCTGGTGTCGTTGTTCAGGATGCGGCGGACGCGCGGCACGTCGAATTCTCCGAAGCGATACATCTCCGGCTTACCCTCCACGGGAATGCCAGCGGCGCGAATCGCGTCCACGAGATACGGGTCGCCCTCTTCGAGGACGAGGCAGCGGTCCACTCCCTTCGCGAACTCGGCGATCTGCTTCATCGGGAGCGGATAGGTGAAACCGAGTTTCAATACGCTGGCTTCGGGCGCCGCTTCACGAGCGTGCATGAAAGAGATGCCGTTGGTGATAATGCCGAGCGATCGGCTGCCCGGCACGACGCGGTTGAGCGGACAGGTTTCGTTCCAGGCCTGGATTTCGGCAAGCTTCTGGCGCAGGCGGCGGTGCGCCGGGCGGGCGTAAGCCGGAATCATGACGAGCGTGCGGATATCGCGCTCGAACTTGGGCGCCCGCGGCGCGCCGTCTGAGCCGCGCGGCTGCACGAGGGTATAACTGTGGCAGACCCGGGTCGTGACGCGCAGGATCACCGGAATCTTCCAGCGTTCCGAAATCTCGAACGCCGCGAACAAGAAATCGTAAGCCTCCTGGGAATCTGAGGGCTCCAGCATCGGCACGCCGGCAGCCACGGCGTAGCGGCGGTTGTCCTGCTCGTTCTGACTGGACGCCATGCCCGGATCGTCCGCCGAGACAATCACCAGTCCGCCGGGAACGCCGGTGTAGGCGGCCGTGAACAGGGGATCGGCGGCGACGTTGAGCCCGACGTGCTTCATCGTGGCCAGGGCGCGCGCCCCGGTGAAGGCCGCGCCGATGGCAACTTCGAGGGCGACCTTTTCATTGGGCGACCATTGGCCGCGGCCGCCGAGTTCGGTGAAGCGTTCCAAGATTTCCGTGGAGGGCGTGCCGGGGTACCCGGCTCCGAGGGCGACGCCAGCGTCACGCGCCCCCAGCGCGATGGCTTCGTCGCCACTCAGGAGTTCTCGTTTAGCCGATGACATGCAGTTTTTCAGTTTTCCCGTTGGCAGGATAATTTGCGAACGAGTGCAACAAAAACGCCCGCGAATGACAAGCTTGGTTTTCAGCCCGAGGCGGCCGTTTCAGGCCGTTTCAGGCTGCGGCCCGCCTCAATGCGGAGATTCCATGAATTCAAAGCGTGCAGGGATTCGGCACGTGAGATCGCTGGGCGCTTCGAATCCCAGGGAGGACTGCCCGGGTTCGTGGTGGTTGAGATGCCCCGCCTCGCCTCCGAGTCAGTCTTCCGCCCGCTCGCCGTGCGGCACCATTTTGACCAGCTTCGGATCGAACTGGCCGAGGATGGTCACCAGGTCGCTTTGCGCCGCCATCACCTCGCGGATGTTTTTATACACCATCGGGACCTCGTCCAAGCCGGCTGAAATCAGCGTCACGCCTTTCTCGCGGAGGAATCGGTTCACGTCCTTCCAGTTGAACTTCTCGCTCGCCGCCTTCCGGCTCATCACCCGGCCCGCGCCGTGCGAGGCTGAGTTGAGCGATTCGGGATTGCCCTTGCCGCTGACTACAAAGCCCGGCGACGCCATCGAGCCGGGGATGATCCCCAACATGCCTTCGCCCGCCGGCGTCGCGCCCTTGCGATGCACGATGACCTCGCGCTCCACGCCGCCGATCACATGCCGCTCCTTCCAGGCGAAGTTGTGGTGGTTTTCCAAATCGAGCAAGACCTGCGCGCCGAGATTTGCTGCGATGTGCCGGTGGATGAGCGCGTGATTCGCCGCGGCGTAACGACCCATCAGTTCCATCGCCGCCCAATACTCCTGGCCCTCTTCAGAATCGAGCGACAGCCACGCCAGCCGTTTGAGTTCCTTGGGGAGGTCCGGGAATTGGTCGAAGGCAATCTTGCTGTAGTGATCGCACACCGCCGCTCCCGTGCCTCGGCTGCCGCTGTGCGAGAGCAACGCGACGTAAGTTCCCGCCGGCAGCTCCGTCAGAGTTCCGCCTTCAGGCGGTGAATCGTTTGTAGTCCCGGCTTCAGCCGGTTCGGACACAGCACCGCCTGAAGGCGGCACTACAAACCGGATCGGTCCGTGCGCCGTGAACGTGCCGAACTCGACGAAGTGATTCCCGCTCCCGCTCGTGCCAAGCTGCGCCCACGCGCGATCCTTGTTCTGCCGCGTCACCGGGCTGACGCTCCAATCGGCGTCCAGCACGTCATGCTGCCGGCGATCCTTGAAACTTGCACCCACGCCAAAGCGCGTCTCCACCTCGATGGCCCGGGTCAAACGGTCCTGATGCCGCTCCAAGTCCCGCAAGGGAATGTCCAACACGGTCATCTTCATCCGGCAGGCGATGTCCACGCCGACGGCGTAAGGGATGACCGCGTTCTCCGTGGCCAGCACCCCTCCGATGGGCAGGCCATAGCCCACGTGCGCATCCGGCATCAGCGCGCCGGCCACCGACACTGGCAGCAAACACGCCTTCTCCATTTGCATCACGGCCTCGTGCTCCAAGCCCGTGCCCCACTGGCGATACTTCACCGGTGCCTTTCTCGGCGGCAGCGGCGCTTTGAGCAACGCCTTGGCGAACTCGCCGCGCAACGGATCGTCCACAAACGCTGCCGGATTGGCGACCACGGTTACGACCTCCTCCTGCAACCGCGACTTGTCGCCGCCGCCGAGGATGAATCGGGAAACAAAATCCGTCGCCCGCCGGCTGGCTTCACCCAGCGGCACGCCCAAACGAATGAAATCCTTCGTGTTCATGACGACTGCATCTTCGGCACGAGCGGCAAACTCACTTTCGCGCCTGGCTCAACTCCGACTCGATCTCCGCAATGGTCGGCAGGCTACCCTTCAGCTTCCTGGGAAGGCCGCTTCGTGCAGACCGGCAATTCTGTCACAGCCAGTGACAGAAGCTGCGACGAAGAAACTCCAGCAGGTCGCTGGAGTTCTTGGATGCCTTCCGCCCAAGCGAGATAAAAGCTTCGCATTCACCAGAGATTGAGTGAAGGAAGGCCAGCCATGCCGGGAGACTCCTTCTGCAAATCCCTCGCCAGCCGCTCAACCACCTGTTTGCCATAACCTTTGGTCTTCTGGGCTTCGACGATGACCCGACCGATGTCCCAATACAGTGCGATCAGTCCGCGATTGACCGAACCCGCTGCCCGGAGCTGCGCTGCTCGGACGCGTGCCTTGAGATCAATGAGAATCGTGGCATAACCGACAGGCAACGCGCTGGACGGCTTGTCCTGTCTGGTCGCCCTTGCCAACGGAGTGGTTGATTTGCGCTTCGCCATACGCCGAGTCAGCGGCTCATTTCGAAGCGATGATGTCAGAGGTAGAGTGGCTTGAAAAGCCTTTCAGCCGAATGGCCTCACCTGCATCCGGCACCACCAGACACCGCCTTCCCCGGACCGCGCACCGTTCCGGGGCGCAGGACTCCGCTTCGCCAGCAGTCCAACATTCTGTGCCTTTCCTGGGCAATTGAAACCGCTGCGACCGGAGACCAATCGCGGTCCGCCGCGTGGCTTCCCCACCAGCACGCCTTGCCGGGCCCGGCTTCGTTGACACCCCGGAGCGCCACTGTTACCGTCCGCACGCTCTAGGAAGCTGCGATGGACTACAAAAACACGCTCAATCTGCCGCGCACCGACTTCGCGATGAAGGCCGACCTTGTCACCCGCGAACCGGCGCGCTTGAAACAATGGGAAGACGCCGGCCTTTACGCGAAGATTCAGGCCGCCCGCGCCGGCGCGCCCAAGTTCGTGCTGCATGACGGCCCGCCCTTCGCCAACGGCGACGTCCACATCGGCACGGCGCTGAACAAAATTCTCAAGGACATCATCATCAAATACAAGACGCTCCGCGGCTTCAGCGCGCCCTACATTCCCGGCTGGGATTGCCACGGATTGCCGATCGAGTTCAAGGTCTCGCAGGAGATGCGCAAGGGTAGTGGCGCAAGCTTGCAGCTTGCGGACAGTGCCGCGGGCTTTCAGCCCGCCGCCATCCGCAAGGCTTGTGAAGCCTACGCCCGCAAGTTCATTGATATCCAGCGCGCGCAATTCAAACGCCTCGGCGTGTTGGGCGACTGGGAGAATCCCTATCTGACGTTCAACAAGGAATACGAGGCCGACGAACTGCGCCTGTTCGCCGACATCGTCGCGCAGGGCTTCGTTTATCGCGGCAAGAAACCGGTGTATTGGAGCATTCCGTGCCGCACCGCGCTGGCGGAGGCGGAGGTTGAATACCAGGATCACGTCAGCCAGAGCGTGTTCGTGAAGTTCCCCATCGTTGGGCGGCCCGGCGTGAGCCTCGTCATCTGGACCACGACCCCGTGGACACTGCCCGCGAATCTCGCTGTAGCTTACAACTCGGCGTTCAGCTACTCGCTGGTGCAGGTGGGCGAGGAACAGTTCATCGTCTCGGCGATGCTGCTCACAACGGTGGCGGAGAAATGTGGCTGGCAGGGTTACCAGATCGTCCGCAGCCTGGACGGCGATCACCTGCGCCAAGTCGAATACCAGCATCCATTCTGCAACCGCACAGGCAAGCTGTTCGCGGGAGACACCTTCGTGACGAACGACACGGGCACGGGTTTCGTCCACATCGCGCCCGGCCATGGCACGGACGACTACAACCTGGGGCGGCAAAACAGCCTGCCGATCTATTCGCCGGTGGACGACGACGGCCGCTTCGCCCACACGAACGACCTGCCCGTCGAGCAGCAGATGCCCGCAGAGATGCTCGGCAAGTCCATCTTGGAAAAGCACGGCAAGAGCGACGCGAACGAGGCGGTCCTCCACGAACTCCGCGTCCGGCACGCGCTGTTGCACCAGGAGAATCACCACCACAGCTACCCGCATTGCTGGCGCAGCAAGACACCGATCATCTTCCGCGCGATGGATCAGTGGTTTATCAAGATTGACCACCGGCCGGAAATCCCAAATCCGAAATCCGAAATCCGAAGTGTGGAGACTTTCCGCGAGAGCGCCCTTGCCGAGATTGACCGAGTGAAGTGGGTGCCGGACTGGGGCGTCAACCGCATCAAGAGCGCCGTGCAATCACGGCCCGACTGGTGTATCAGCCGCCAGCGCACCTGGGGCGTGCCCATCCCGTCGTTCTACGACGCGAAGGGCGAGCCCATTCTCGACGCGCAGATCGTCCGCAACGCCGCCGACTTGATCCAGCAACACGGCTCGAACGTATGGTTCGAGAAACCTGTGGACGAGTTGTGGACGCTGCTTAAGCCCAAGGATTGGAAGGGCGAGGAAGCCGTCGCCAAGTCCAACGACACGCTCGACGTGTGGATTGACTCCGGCTCCTCATCGCGCTCGGTGCTGATGCAGCGCGAGGAATTGCACCACGCCTCGTTCGTAGTTCCGCCTTCAGGCGGTTCGTCCGACACGAGTGCTGCCGCCGAACCGCCTCAAGGCGGAACTACGAACGCTTGGCAGGCCGACGTCTATCTCGAAGGCTCGGACCAGCATCGCGGTTGGTTTCAATCGTCGCTGCTCCTCTCGCTCGCCGGCAATGGCGCGGCGCCTTACAAGACCGTCCTCACCCACGGCTTCATGGTGGACGCCGACCGCGAGAAGATTTCCAAGAGCAAGCAGGGGCAGGGCGGCTACGAGAAACCGCAAACGGCCGAGGCTTACGTGAAGAAATACGGCGCGGACGTGGTCCGGCTCTGGGTCGCCTCGCAGGATTACCGCAACGACATCGTCGTGAGCGAGGAACGCATCGCCAAGGTTTCCGAGACCTACCGCGGCATCCGCAACGCCCTGCGCTACCAGCTCTCGAACCTCTACGACTTCGATCCCGCAAAGCACACCGTGCCGGACGACCAGCTCACCGGACTGGACCGCTGGATTCTGGGCGAGTTTGCCAAGCTCGAAAGCGAAGTCCTCGCGGCCTACGACGCCTACGAATTCCACGTCGTCTATCAGAAGGTCAGCCAGTTCATCGCCGTCGAGCTGTCGGCGATCTACCACGACGTGATCAAGGACCGGTGCTACACCGACGCCGCGAATTCGCCGCGCCGCCGCTCGACGCAGAGCGCGCTGCACCGGCTCGTCACGGGCCTGTGTCAGATGCTCGCGCCGATCCTGGCCTTCACGGCGGATGAGGCGTGGGAGTTCGTGCCGGGGAAAACAACCAATTCGGTGCATGAATCGGACTGGGCTGAAACACGGATTTGTATTTCGGACAAGGAAAGGGGCAAGTGGGTGAAGTTGTTGGAATTTCGCGACTTGGTGTTGATGGATTTGGAAGGCGCGAGAAGAGACAAGCTCATCGGGAAATCTCTAGACGCGAAGTATCAAGAGCGAGGGCATTTTGACTTGCTTCACATCGCAGCCGAGGACTTGGAAACCGCTCGCGAGCTCATCAATGTTTCGCAGTTGTTGATTGAGCCGCTCTTTCCAGCGCTTTCAGTTGAAGACAAGAACGTGCCAGAAGGCGTGTTCGGTGGGAGACCCGTGACCACGAAAGCCGACGGCGAGAAATGCGAGGGCGCGACCGGCGACCGCGAGTTCCTCGCCGTT
>CAYJNU010000382.1:0-8076 GCA_964371005.1 uncultured Verrucomicrobiota bacterium
CCACGGGACTTCTCGTTCCACTATTCCGGTTCGCTCGGCGCGATGGACCTCACCCGCCTTGATGCGTTCCTCGACATTGCGGAACACACCCGGATCAAGTCCGGCAGCGCGCAGGAGGCCGCGTTCGAAATTGATGTGACCGCCGGCCAGGCTCGCGGTCGAGTGCGCGCGATCTACCGGGATTTGGAGATGGCGGTTCTCGACAAGCAAAACGGCACGGAAGAGGGGCTCGACAATCGCCTCGCTTCGTTCTTGATGAACGCATTGAAAATCCGGAATTCCAACGCTCCGGACGCAGCGGGCTTGATGAAGGAGGGGGAGGTAAACTACACGAGAAGACCGGGCGACGAGTTTCAACAATTTGCGTGGTTCGCCTTGCGGAGCGGCGTCTTGGATGTCATCAGCCATTGACGCGCGACATGAGCACCAGCAACGCCTAAGTTGACCACCGTGAACGGAACACGCGACCGATTTGACCACGATGTCGCCATCCTGGGTGGTGGCAGCGCCGGTTACGCGGCGGCGCGAACCGCGTTCGCCGCCGGTTTGCGGACGGTCGTGATCGAAAGCGGCGAGGAAGTGGGCGGGCTGTGCATTTTGCGCGGCTGCATGCCCACGAAGGCGCTGCTCTACGCCGCCGAAGTCCTGCACCTCGCCCGCCATGCCGGGCCGTGGGGCATCCAGGCCGAACACGTCGGCTTTGATTTCGCGAAAGTGATGGCGCGCAAGAACGCGCTCATCCAGGAATTCGCGGATTATCGTCGCGAACAACTGACCAGTGGCAAATTCAAGTTTATCCGCGCTACCCCGCGCTTTCTCGATCCGCACACGGTCGCGTTGAGCAACGCCGGGCCGCTCAGCGCCGCGCAGTTCGTGATTGCCACCGGCTCCATCGTCGCGCCGCCTCCACTGCCCCAGCTTCGCGAAGTCGGCTATCTTACCAGCGACGACGCCCTGAAGCTGACGCAGCTCCCCAGATCTTTGATCGTCCTCGGCGGCGGCGCGGTGGCGGTCGAGTTGGCGCAGTTCTTCGCACGGTTCGACGTCAAGGTCACGCTCCTCCAGCGCAGCGAGCACCTCCTGCGCGAGTTCGACAGCGGTGCCGCAATGGAAATTGAGAAAGTCTTCCGCCGTGAGGGCATCGAAGTTTTCACGAACACGAAGCTGACCGACGCGCGGCGCGAAGATCGGCACAAGACCATTTCGTTCGAGCACCACGGCCAGTCCATGTCCGTCTCCGCTGAGGAAATCCTGTTTGCCCTTGGTCGCGTTCCGAACACTTCAGCGTTGGAACTCGACCTGGCCGGCGTCGCCACCGAACGCGGGCGCATCGTGGCGAACGAGTTCATGCAGACCAGCGCGCCGCACATCTACACCGCCGGTGATTGCACCGGGCCGCACGACATCGTGCATCTCGCCGTGCAGCAGGGCGAGATTGCGGCGCACAACCTCGCGCACCCGGATTCCCCGCGGCGGATGGATGACCGGCTGTGGCTGGCGGTGATTTTTACCGAGCCACAAGTGGCGGTTGTCGGCCTGAGTGAGAAGCAGGCGAAGGCGCGCGGCATTCGGTATCTGGTCGCGAGTTACCCGTTCAATGACCACGGCAAGTCGCTCATCATGGAAGCCCGGGACGGCTACGTGAAACTCCTGGCCAATCCGAGGTCGGGGGAGATCCTCGGCGGCGCGTGCGTCGGGCCGGTCGGCGGCGAACTGATCCACGAAATCGTTGCCGCCATGGCGAAGCGGATGACCGTCCATGAACTTGCGGCCCTGCCGCACTATCATCCCACCCTGGCGGAAATCTGGACGTACCCGGCGGAAGCATTGGCGGAACGAATCCTGGCGCGGCAGTAAGGTTACACCTCTCAACGGGCTCCAATCCGGGGCCGCGAGATTCGCGTCTTGTCGGGCGCGGATTCTGTTGTTAAAAGACCCGGCAAGATGACGCGGCGATTCAATGAGATCGCAGTCCTTTTGGGCCTCGCGGCGGTTTATTTTTGCGCCGGCGAATTCGGCTTGTCCCTGGCGACTGTGAACGCGAGCGCGACGGCGGTCTGGCCGCCGACCGGCATTGCACTGGCGGTGCTGCTCGTGTGGGGTTATCGCCTCTGGCCGGGAATCTTCCTGGGCGCCTTTGTTGTCAATCTCACCACGCAGGGAACGCTGCTGACCAGCCTGGGGATTGCCACGGGCAATACGCTGGAAGCGCTTTTAGGCGCCTGGCTGGTCAACAAATATGCCAATGGCCGCCGGGCCTTTGAACAGGCGTTCGATGTTTTCAGATTTATCTTTTTGGCCGCGATCGTGAGCACCTCGGTCAGCGCGACCTTGGGTGTGACCAGCTTGTGCCTGGGCGGCTTTGCCGGCTGGGAACAATATGGACTCGTTTGGTCAACCTGGTGGCTGGGGGACCTGGTCGGCGCTACGACCATTGCCCCGTTGCTGGTTATTTGGCTGACTCCGCCCTACCTGCGCTTGAAACCAAAGCAGATTTTGGAAGCCGCGGGTTTACTTTTGGTGGTGTCTTTGTTGGGCCAATTCGTGTTCCTCGGAAAAAGTCCTTTTCACGGCCGAAATGCTGCGGTGGAATATTTTGCCCTGCTCCCACTTTTGTGGGCGGCCTTCCGATTCGGTCAACGCGGCGCGGTCACGGCGGCGCTCCTCACCTCCGGCAATGCCCTGTGGGGCGCCTTGCATGGATTTGGCCCGTTCGTGAGTTCTTCCCCCAATGAAACGCTTCTGTTTCTGCAACTATTTATGGGCGTCACCACCACGACGTCGCTCGTGCTGGCGGCGGTCATTTCGGAACGCCAGCACGCGGAAGGAACCATGCGACAAGCCAAGGACGAACTGGCCAAGGCAAACGAATGTCTGGAAAGGCGCGTTCGGGAGCGCACCGATGATTTGATTAAAGCCAACGCGGACTTGCAGGCCGGCGAAACCCGGTTCCGTGGTCTGGTGGAATCGGCGCCGGACGCCACGGTGATTGTCGGTCAGAACGGCCAGATTCTTCTGGTGAACTCGCAGACCGAGGCGTTGTTTGGTTATCGGCGGGAGGAGGTGCTGGGCCAGCCTTTGGAGATGCTGACGCCTAAACGCTACCGTCAGCGCCATGCTGGCCATCGTGGAGATTTTTTCGCCGACTCGCGCGTGCGGCCAATGGGAACGGGACTGGAATTGTTCGGGCGGCGGAAGGATGGCAGCGAGTTTCCGGTGGAGATCAGTCTCAGCCCGCTGCAAACGCCGGAGGGAATTCTGGTTTGCAGCGCGATTCGAGACATCACCAGGCGCAAACAGGCCGAGACGGTGCGTGCCCGGCTGGCGACCATCGTCGAATCCTCCTCGGACGCCATTTTGAGCAAGACCCTGGATGGCGTCATCACCAGTTGGAACAAGGGAGCGGAAAAGATGTTTGGCCATACCGCCGAAGAAATCGTGGGTCGTTCCGTCTCGGTTCTCATTCCAGCGGATCGCAGCGATGAGCTTGGACCGTTTCTTGAGTGGATTCAGCTCGAGGAAGCAGTCGGACCCTTTGAAACGGTGCGGGTGCGGAAGGACGGCCGTTCGGTTCAAGTTTCGCTGACTCTCTCGCCCATCAAGGATGAAGCGGGCCGCATCACGGGCGTTTCGGCCATTATGCAGGACATCAGCGAACGCAAACGTCTGGAAGCCGAAATCCTTCAGGTCAGCGAATATGAGCAGCGGCGCATCGCGGCGGACCTGCATGACGGCGTGGGGCAGCAACTGGGCGGCATCGCCTTCCTGAGCGACGTATTGAAAAAGAATCTGGCGGAAAAAGCCTCGTCCGAAGCCGAAACCGCCGCCAAGATTTCCAAGCTGCTCACCGTCGCCATGGCCCAGACCCGTGGCCTGGCGCGGGGTCTGCACCCGGTCGCGCCGGAAGCCAACGGGCTGATGTCCGCTCTGGAGGACCTGGCCGCCCGCGTCACCGACCAGTTCAAGGTTTCCTGTCGCTTCGAGTGCCCACGACCGGTGTTGATCGAAGACAACAACGTGGCCACGCACCTTTACCGTATTGCCCAGGAGGCGACCACCAACGCCATCAAACATGGCCGGGCGCAGCGGATTGAAATTCGGCTTTCCTCGGTCCCGGAACGAATTACTCTGGCGGTGAGCGACGACGGTGTTGGCATCAAGAGTGGCGAGCGGCGTCAAAAGGGCATGGGGTTGCGGATCATGAATCACCGCGCAAGCATGATCGGCGGCACCGTGGTCGTGCAGAAGCAGCGCGGCGGGGGCACCGAAGTAGTTTGCACCGTGCGCATGAACGGCGGCGTAAACACCACAGATTAATATGGCCAAACAATTGCCAGAGCAGCCTGAAAAAAAACAAATCTTCATCGTTGATGATCATCCGGTGTTTCGGGAAGGGTTGGTCGTGTTGGTCAAACGGGAGGCGGACCTGGCGGTCTGCGGCGAGGCGGACAATGCCGCGCAGGCACTGTCGGCCATCGAGCGGTTGAAGCCCAACCTGGTGCTGGTGGACATCGGCCTGCCGGGCAAGAGCGGCTTGGAACTGATTAAAGACCTGCGGGCCATGCTCCCGGAAATTGCGGTGCTCGTCATTTCCATGCATGACGAAACACTTTATGCCGAACGGGTGCTGCGCGCCGGGGGCCGCGGCTACATCATGAAACAGGAAGGCCCCGAAAAAACGTTGCAGGCCATCCGGCAAGTGTTGGACGGGCAGATGGCCGTGAGCGGAAAAATGTCGGGCCGCATCCTGGATGCGCTCTCCGGTGGTCGTGCGAAGTCCGATTCACCCATTGCCCGGCTCACCGACCGTGAGTTTGAAATCCTCCACCTCATTGGACATGGCAAGGACAGCCATGCCATCGCCGAACAACTTCACCTGAGCGTCAAAACCGTGGATGCCCACCGCGGAAACATCAAAGAAAAACTCGAGTTTGAAAGCGGCACGGAACTGATCTGCTACGCCGCCCGCTGGGTGGAAGCGCAATCGTCGGGTGGTGGCTAGGCCGTCCGGCAAATCCAGTCGCGCGAATTTCAGAGCGATGGAGAATAGTTCTCCCCCTTCGGGTAGGGCTGGGGTCAGAGTGAGCGTGCGGCAAACCAACTTTTCCCGACTGATTCTTTCTCTGCGTCCATCTGCATTATCCGCGGATATCCTCCCTTGGACTGCATTTGACCGACAGGCTGTGGCAGAGTGACAACACGATCATGTCAACCACCACCAGCTCCGTTACCGTTTCGGCGATGTTGGAACTGGCTGGGTTACTGCTTGCGGGGGAAGATTCAGCCTACAACGCGATTTGGCGTATGGCCTCCTTGACCCCGGGCACGAGCGGCGGCGCGACGCTGAGGGTGCGGATGCCCAGCTTCAGCAGGGTCGGGATGGCGTTCAATTGTCGCGCCAATTCGCCGCAGACCGCCACAGGATTTCGGCCCGCCTCTTCGACGATAATTCCCACCAACCGCAAAACCGCAGGATGGTCCTCCAGGAAATAATCATTCACCAAGGGATTCTCGCGTCCGGCGGCCATTGTGTATTGGGTCAAGTCGTTCGTGCCGATGCTGAGGAAATCGGTGTGCGCAGTGATGTCCGCCAGGCTCAACGCGGCCGCAGGGGTCTCGATCATCGCCCCGAGCGGCGGAAGTTCTTCCCGCCGTGCGCCGTCAGCGGCTGCGGCGAGCCGGCTGCGCACGCGGGCCATTTCCTCGGCCAGAGTCACCATCGGCACCAGAATGTGGACATCGTATTCTTGGGAAAATTGCCACAGCGCCTGCAACTGCGTGTCCAGCAAATCCGGATACTGCAAGAGGAACCTTATCCCGCGCTGGCCGAGGAATGGATTGTCCTCTGGCGGAAGCTTCAGAAACGGCAGCGGCTTGGCGCCGCCGAGATCCAGCAGGCGCACAGTGATTGGTTTCCCCTTCACCGGCGCGAACGTCGCCTGCAACTCAGCCAGCAATTCCTCCACCGACGGCGGCGTTTTGCGTGAGAGATAGAACTGTTCAAGTCGGTATAGTCCGACGCCGTCCGCTCCATTCTTGACCGCAGTCAGCACGTCCTCGCGGCAGCCCACGTTCGCCAGCACAGTAATCACCGTTCCATTCTGCGTGCGGGCGGGTTGTCGAGCCAACTCAATAACTTCGCCGGTTCTCGCCTCTGCGCGCTGAATCTCTTCCGCGTAGCGGGCCTGCGTAGCTGAATCCGGATTGATCACGACCTCGCCACGAAAGCCGTCCACGATCACCATGTCGTCGTCGGCTATTTGCTGCGTCGCGTTCGCGATTTGGGCGACCGTGGGAATCCCCAGCGCCTCCGCCAATAAAGCCGCATGCGACCCCGGTCCGCCGAACTCCATGATAATTCCTCGCACCGCGCTTCGCGGCAGCGCCACCGTATCCGAGGGCAATAACCGGCGGGCGACCAGCACGTGGCCGGGTGGCATTTTTTCCAGCGGCGTGGTTTTGACGCCGGCCAATTCCCGCAAGAGTCGCCGTCCCAAATCCGCCACGTCATCAGCGCCGCTCTGATCGAACGCCTCTTTCAGCCTCCGGAATTTACGCTCGCGGCGTTGAAAGACGCGGGCCAAGGCATGCGCCGCGCTGATCCATTCCTCCATTACGAGGTCGCGGATTTCCTTGCGCAGCCCCGGATCCTGCAACATCGCCTCGTGCGCTTCAAAAATTGCCGCCAGCTTCGCGTTCGTATCCCCTTCGATGCGCCGGGCTGAAATCCGCAAATCTTCCGTCACTGATTGAACGGCCCGCTCGATGCGTTGCAGCTCTTCCTCAATTTGGTGCTCTTCAATTTCGAGCGCCCCGAGCTGTGCATCCAGTTGATCGTGGTAAATGAACGCACCGCCGATAACCAAGCCTGGCGAAATCGGCCGGCCCGTGACCTTGACCGTCTTTTGTTGCTCGTCCACTTGAAGAGTGTAGTCGATTCGCCTGTCGTTTCAATTTGCGTTCGGCGCTCGTGCTCCAACTCTCTGCAATGAAGCTCAAACGGACTACCCGAAAAACCTTTCTCGCCGGTTGATCATTCGGCCAATCCAGCCGCACGAATGCCAGAAGCTACATTTCACCTGCGCATCGGCCCAATCCGCGTCTGGCGTGGCGTAGGGAAATTTCTGACCCCGATTCATCCCCGGGCTTAAAGCCGAAGCGAAACTCTTCCAATTGTTGGCGGTTGCAGCCGGGCTATCTTGGTCCGCATGAAGCATACGACATCAACCCGGACATGCCCTGGCAGGTGATTTATGGCTGGAAGCGTCACTTTCAAAATTCTCATCGCTTACGAAGGCTTTGAAAGATTCGCCGCCATCATCCGCTCCCAGGGGTTGTCGGAGCAAGGGGCCGCGCAGTTGCCATCGGAGTGCAACGTCCAGCGCGGCTTCGGGCAATCTGATTGCCCCGACCATCTGCTTTCGTCCGATCCGGCGGCTAAGTTCTTGATCCCGCCATTTCGACCTGACTCTGAAACCAAACCATGAAAGCAAACACGAAAGGAATACATATGAAAACTCGAAATGCATTAATGCTCACGACCGTTCTGGCAATGCTCGGCACTTCGATACCGCTGCTCGTTGCGTCTGAAGACGACACACGCATCGAATCGGCGGCCAAAAAGTCCTATGTCTATCGCACTTACCTGAGTGACGATGACATCAAGATCCAGTCCAAGGACGGAGCTGTCACCCTGACGGGTGAAGTTTCCAATCGGTCCCACAAATCCATGGCGGCGGACACGGTGGAAGATCTGCCCGGCGTCAAGAGTGTGGATAATCAATTGAAAGTGAAATCAGCCAATGAACATTCGGACGGCTGGCTGGAGTTCAAGGTCAAATCCGTGTTGCTCTACCGTCGCAGCGTGAGCGGCTCCAAGACCTCGATCTCCGTCAAGGACGGGGTTGTGACCCTGACCGGGGACGCCTCCAGCCAGGCGCAAAAGGACCTGACGGAGGAGTACGCCAAGGACATCGAAGGCGTCAAAGAGGTGAAGAATGAATTGAAGGTGGCCACCGAACCACCGGCCCGCACCATGGGCGAAGTGATTGACGACGCCTCCATCACGGCGCAGGT
>CAYJNU010000383.1:0-8047 GCA_964371005.1 uncultured Verrucomicrobiota bacterium
CAACAGATCTTCCTCTCCGACGACACGATCGCGCGCAACATCGCCTTCGCGCTGAGCACACTGGCTGACTGGCATTTGAAGTATGCGCAGGACCGCGACGCGGCCCGGCAGGCCCTGGAGCGGATCTCCGAGTTATGTCCGAACACGGAAATGGCACTCGTCGCGGGGCAGCGGATTGCCCACCTCGCAGACACCGCCTTCCTGTTGTCCACTCACGACCGGCCGCTGGTGCCAATGCGCAAAGGAGTGGACAACATCGGCCTGTTGCGCAGCTCGGAGCATCTGCAGCCCCAGGAAACCGATCCCGCCAAACTGACTGCCGAATGCGTTGCGCACCTCGAACAGCATCCGCTCGACACCGAGGTGCGGGAGAAACTGGCGGTCCTTTACGCCGATCATTACCAGCGGCTCGACCTGGCGGCGGATCAACTGGAACAGTTGATCAGCCAGCCGAACCAGCCGGCGAAATCCGTGGCGCACTGGTTGAATCTCCTGGCGGACCTGCAGGTGCGGCATCGCGCGGATTTCGAAGCTGCCTGGACCTCGCTCGGCCGGATCACCGAGATGTTCCCGGACCATTCGGTGGCGGATCTGGCGCGTAATCGCATGGACCTTCTGGCGCTGGAGTTCAAAGGAAAGGAAAAGAGCCAAACCGTGAAGCTTGGCTCTTACGAACAGAATATCGGTTTGAAACGCGGGCTACCGAAGCTGTAGCGCGATCTGCTTCTCCAACTCGTGCGCGAGGTCCAGGTCACTCCCACCCCCCGGCGTGCGGGTCTGCACCACCACCCAGGAAACCTTCGGGTCCACCGGTTCGACGCGCACCCAGACCGTGCGCTGATTCACCTTGCCCTCGGCTACATGCACAATGTTTGTGCCGTGGATGGTGTTTTCGTTGACCAGCGTGCCATTGAATTTGATCACCTGCAGCGCCGCGGCAAACACCTGGTCCGCGGGACGTTCGTAGCGGCCTTCGACCGTATCCTTGACGAACGGCACGCCAGCATGCTTGCGACCGTCCAGACTGCTATGGCAGCCCGCCACCAGCACGGCTGCCCCGAGAAAAGCGACGAGAAATTGTGTTTTCATTGCGGCCATCCAAAACCCATTCCGCTCTAGCGTCAAGTACGGATTGGCTGCCGCGTGATCACGGTGTCCCGTGTTTCGCTCAAAACCACCAGCGGAAATCCCGGTCATTGGGGTGATCGCGTTCATCAACCTGGTGGCAGGGCCGCCAGGCCCCGCGCCCATGCAGGAAGGACACGTTGCCCCCGCCCCGGATACTCGCCCTGCATATGTGGCTGGCGATGGCGGGCGGCGATCCCGTTCCTCCGGCTCGACAAGGTGGCGGTAGAATGCCATTTTCAGCCTGTGCCGAAAGAGAAACTGGAACAACTGCGCGCCTTGCTGCGCGGGTATGGATCGTGCCTCGTCGCCTATTCAGGCGGCGTGGACTCGGTGTTTCTCGCCTTGGTCGCCCATCAGACGCTGGCGAACCGCGCGCTGGCGGTGGTCGCCGACTCGCCGAGCCTGCCTCGTGCGGAACTCGCTGAGGCGCTGGCGCTCGGCCAACAGTTCGGTTTTTCGGTCCGCGTGGTCCGAACCAAGGAGTTCGACAATCCGAGCTACCTGGCAAACCCGCTCAATCGTTGTTACTTCTGCAAGGCCGAACTGTTCACGGAACTCGCTCCGCTGGCCAGGGCGGAAGGATTTGCGGTGATCGCTTACGGTGAGAATGCCAGCGACATCGGCGATTTTCGCCCCGGCGCGCAGGCCGCTGCCGAATTCCAGGTGCGGGCGCCACTCAAAGAGGCTGGCCTCACCAAGGCGGAAATCCGCGAGCTTTCGGCGCAGATGGGTTTGCCCACGGCGGACAAGCCGCAGATGGCCTGCCTCAGTTCGCGGATCCCGTACGGAGAAGCCGTCACGCCGGCCAAGCTGAGCATGATCGAGCGTGGGGAAAGCGTCTTGCGCGAGCTGGGCTTTTACGATGTGCGGGTGCGCCATCACGAGTTGCAGTCCGAAATCCGAAATCCGAAATCTGACACCCTCCAGTATTTGGCCCGCATTGAAATCGGCGCGACCGAGCTGCCAAAACTCCTGGTGAACGGCGCTTCGGGGAAGGTCGCCGAGGCGTTGAAGCAGATCGGTTATGCGCACGTTACGCTGGATCTGCAGGGTTATCGCCGGGGCAGTTTGAACGAATCGGTGGCCACGCCGCCGCCTGCCGCGGGAGGCGCGCGCGCAGGTTGACCAGCAACTTTCGCTCGGGAGCGGGTTTAGACAAATGACATAATGCCGCAGTTTGCATACAGAGCCCGGCGTCGAACCGGGGAAGTCGTGGAAGGCGTCTTGGATGGCGTCGATCGCTCGGCGGCGCTTGTCCAGATCGAGCGCTTGGGACTCTTTCCCGTGACCGTGGATGTCGCGAAAGGCGCCGCGGCTGCGGCCGCCGCCGCCGATCGTCCCAAGGTCTCGGGCAAGACGGACCTTTCGGCGTTGCTGCCGCCAACCCTGCGCGAATACCTCAATCGCCCACGCAAACCGAAGCTCCAGGAACTGGCGACCTTCACCCAGCAACTGGCCAATCTCCTTCAATCCGGCATGCCGCTCACCGTGGCGCTGAACAGCATGACGCATCTCGGCACGAAAGGCATTTCTGCCGAGGTCAGCAAGCAGCTTCGCCAGGAGGTTATGGAAGGCAAGAGCCTCTCGGACGCGATGTCGAAGCAGCCGGTCATTTTCTCCGACCTCTATGTGAACATGGTGCGCGCCGGCGAGCAGAGCGGCGCGATGGTGGTGGTCTTGCGACGCATGGCGGATCATTTTGAGCGGTTCGCGCAGGTGCAGGCCAAGTTCACCTCCGCGCTGGTCTATCCGGCATTCGTCGCCGTGGTGGGCGTGGCCATCATGATTTTCTTCATGACCTACATGCTGCCAAAGTTCCTCACCATGTTTGAGGGCATGCAGGTGGAGTTGCCCATGATGACGCAGATGCTCGTTGCCCTGAGCAACCTCTTTTCCGGTTACTGGTGGCTGATGCTCGCGATCGCCATCGTCGGAGCGGTGCTGTTCAAGCGTTTCCAGTCCACCGAGGAAGGCCGGCGCAAGCTGGACGAGTGGAAGATGAACGCGCCGGTCTTTGGCAAGGTGGTGCGGTTGAATTTGTTCGCGACTTTTGCGCGGACGCTTTCGACGTTGCTGGAGAACGGCGTGCCGGTGCTGACTGCGTTGAAGATCACCGAGCAGGTCTTGCCCAACCGGCTGCTCCGGGAAGCCATCGCCCGGACCCGCGAGGAAGTCACGGATGGCAAGACCATTGCCCAGCCGCTCGGGCGCAGCAAACTCTTTCCCCAACTGATGGTGGACCTCGTCAAAATCGGCGAGGATACGGGCGATGTGCCGGGTGCCTTGAAGAACGTGGCGGACACCTACGAGAACGAACTGGCCATCGCCCTGCGCGTCATGACGAACATGATCGAGCCGGTGATGATCGTGGTCATGGCGGTCGGCGTCGGCTTCCTGCTGTTGAGCGTGTTGTCGGCGATGTTCGCCATCACCTCCAACATTGCACGGTGAGCCCGCCCCTTGAACCGGAGCGCGGCCGACCAAGCCGCGCTCATCGAGCTTCGCCCAACCCCGCGAGGGCGTTCCACGGCTTCTCCTTCTCCACCGGCTGCGGTCGGGGCAGTTACGCTCGGATTCGGACCATCGCCTTCACGCTGATCGAGATCATGATCGTCGTCAGCATCCTGGCCGTTGTGATGGCCATGGGCATCCCGACGATCTACCAACTCAACAAGAAAGAAGGCATGCGCCAGGCCGTGGCCGACATTGTGGAGGTGTGCAGCAACGCCCGTGCGCAGGCCATCCTGCGTGGCACCACGGTGGAACTGCGCATTTATCCGCAGGAGCGGCGGTTCACTGTCGCCGCTGCGCCCGCGCCCAGGGCGGCCACCGAAGACTTCGGATCCGAGCCGCCGCCGCCTCGTGCCGCGGCACCCCGCTCCGGTTTGTCCGCGCAAATCTCCGACCGCCTGATCATCGAGATGATTGACGTCAATTTCATCGAGTACAAGGACCAGGAAGAAGCGCGCGTCCGTTTTCATCCGAATGGAACCTGCGACGAACTGACCGTCATCCTGCGTTCGGAGAAGAACGAGTTCCGCAGAATCTCGCTGGAAGTCACCACCAGTCTGGCGACAGTGGACTCCATCGGCACCCGATGAAACTCCTGCCCGCCAACCCCGCACTTGGCCAACCGGGCAACCGCCGCGGAACCACCGCGCTCAGCCTGATCGAGGTCATGATCGCGATGGCTCTGTTCTTCATGGTGGTGTTCGCCATCCTGGGCATGGTGTCGAACACGCTACGCAACGCCCGCCGCTTGCAGGAAGATTATGTGGACGCCGGCGCGGTGGCGTCGCATCTCTGCCTCTCCAACCGGTTGGAGGAAGGCACGTTTGATTTTGACTTCGGCGATCTTTATCCGGATTACCGCGGCTCGTACGAGGTCTTCCCCATCACGAACGGGTTGTATCGCGTGGAGATTCTGGTGGAGAACGAGCAGCGGAAGAGCGCTACACCTTCCACCATGACCATCCTGCTGTTCCGGCCGGATTCGCAGTCGGGTCCGGGGATCGGCTTCCGCAGATGAGAACCCCACGATCCAGACCGCGCGCTGCCTTCACGCTGGTGGAGATTCTGGTTTCCATGGCGATCCTGAGCCTGGTCGTGGCGGCCATCTACTCGAGCTGGACGGCCATCCTACGGGCCTCGAAGGTCGGGCTCGATGCTGCCGCCGCCGCCCAACGCTCGCGCATCGCCTTGCACACTATTGAAGATTCGCTCAGCACAGCCGAGTTGTTCGTCCGGAACGCGGACTACTACGGTTTTGTGGCGGAGAACGGCAGTGATGCCACGCTGAGCTTCGTCGCCCGCCTCCCCAAGTCTTTTCCCCGCAGCGGACGCTTTGGTGATCTGGATGTGCGGCGGCTGACCTACACCGTCGAGCAGGGCCCGAATGGGGAAACCGACCTCGTCTTGCGGCAGCAGCCCATCATCATGGACCTGGACGAGGATGAGAAGGAGTTTCCGCTCATTCTCGCGCGCAACGTCAAGCAGTTCGAAATCGGGTTCTGGGATGAGCGCGTGAAAGACTGGGTGGACGAATGGCTGCAGACGAACCAACTGCCGAAACTCGTTCAGATCAGGCTGAGCCTTCAACACACGGACAACCGTTCGGTGCAGACGGTTCGGGAAATCACGCGTGTTGTGGCGCTGACCAGTGCGGGGGTGCCCCCGTTTTTCCAAACGCCCATGATGCCGGGAGCTCCGGGTACGCCTGGGGTTCCGGGCCAACCGGGCTTGCCGGTCATTCCCGGCGCTCCGATTCCCGGCGGCAGCCCGCCACCAGCCGCGCAGCCATGACTCTTCAGCCCGCCATCGCATGAAGATTCAACTCCGCCCACCCCGCCAGGGCATTGCGCTGATCATCGTGATGATCACGGCGCTGGTGCTGTCTGTGCTGGCGGGCGGCTTCGCCTACTCGATGAAGGTCGAGACCAAGCTGGCGCGGAATTCGAACTCGGAAACCGAGCTGCAATGGATGGGCCGTTCCGGCGTGGAGCTGGCGCGGTTCGTCCTTTCGGAACAACTGAAGCTCGGCTGTGAACCGTACGATTCGCTGAATCAGATTTGGGCGGGCGGGCCGGGCGGCTTCTGCACCTCGAACAGTTCGTTCGCCGACATCAGCCTCAAAGACGTGAAATTCGGCAACGGCAAATTCACCGTCAAGATCGTGGACCTGGAGCGGAAGTTTAACATCAACCTGGCGGACGAGACGGTGCTCCAGCACGCCTTCATTCTCATGGGGGCCGACGCCGGCGAGTTTCCCGCCGTCATCGCGGCCATCCAGGACTGGATTGACCCCGATGACACTACGCACATCAACGGGGCCGAAAGCGACGATTACCAGCGGATGATTCCGCCTTATTTCGCCAAGAACCGGCCGATTGACGACATGTCCGAGTTGCTGCTGGTGCGCGGGGTCACCCCGGAGTTGTTCTTCGGCCCCAATAGCACGAACGCCACACCCAGTCGCATGCAGCAACAGCTCAACCAGTTGGGCTCCATCACGGCGGCGGTCTCCTACCCGGTCGGGCTGGTGGACCTGTTCACGCCCCTTTCGTCCGGCCGGTTGAACATCAACACCGCTTCGACCGTGGCTTTGCAGATGGTGCCGTTCATTGATGAGACGCGCGCCGCCCAGATCATCATGCTGCGCTCGGGTTACGACGGAACCGAGGGGACGGAGGACGACACTCCCGCGGGCAGCATGGGTATGAATGTTTCCTCCTTTCTCGCGAGTGCGGGTCTCAGCCCGCAGGAGGCCGCCGTGGCCATGCGCTACTTTGACCAACGCAGCCGCACGTTCGAAGTCACCGTGGAAGCCGAGGTCAACAGCTACAAACGCACCTTCATCGCCATCGTCGGCCGCAACAATCCGCGCGACGTGCCCGTGCTGAGTTTCTATTGGAAATGACGCTTCAACCGTAGCGATACGGGCGCGCCATCGGGAATGTGTTGGGCAAGTGCCGCACCTCGCTCACCACGCCGTCGGCCAGCAGAACCTCCACGATGTCGAAGCGGATTTTCACTTGGGGATTCCGGAGCAGCCGCAAGTAATCAAGCGCGGTTTGGGAAAGCAACCGCCGCTTCCGTGCGTTCACCGCGGCGGCGGGCCGCCCCCATTCCTCCGAGGAACGCGTCTTCACTTCCACGAACACCAGACAATCGCCATCGCGGAACACGAGGTCAATTTCGCCACGCGCCGAGCGGAAGTTGGCGGTGAGGAACTTCAGGCCGAGTTGCTGGAGGTGCGTCTTCGCTGCGCGTTCACCCAGTTCACCGCGACGCAGGTGCTCCGGCTTTTCCTTGCCGGTCAGCTTGGCCCTGATGCGCGCGAGAAGACTCATATTTCGGTCAGCCGCGGATAAACGCGGATGAACACAGCGCGGCGAGACCGCGACCGGAGGAGCGCGGCTGTGTCTGAAAGACCAGCCGCAGCCGTTCGGGAGCGCAGCAGATCGCTCCATGTGCTGCGACTGGTGTTGCGCCCACAGTCGCGCCCCGAGACACATACTCTGCCGTCAGCGCATGCCTCCGCCCGCTTCGTGTTTGGACATTCGGCATTTGGATTTGTTTCGGATTTCGAGATTCGGGTTTCGGATTTGGCCTCGGCGTCAGCCGCGCCATGTCCATCTGTGGTCAAAGTAACTCTGACTGCTTCGGTTTGAGCGGCGCGAAGCTCCGCCGGTGAATCGGGCAGGGGCCGAGTTTGGCAATGGCGGCCAGATGCTGCGGCGTGCCGTAGCCTTTGTGCTCGGCGAAACCGTAGCCCGGGAACTGCCGGTCAAACTCCAGCATCATCCGGTCGCGCGTGACCTTCGCCAGCACGCTGGCGGCGGCGATGGAATAGCTGCGCGCGTCGCCCTTCACCAGCGCCGTCTGCGGGAAGCGCAACGACTTCACCGGGTTGCCATCCACCAGCACGTGCTCTGGCGGCGGCTGCAACTGGGCGAGCGCCTCGTTCATGGCGCGATGCGTGGCTTGCAGGATGTTGATCCGGTCAATCACCGCCGCGTCCACCGTCGCGATGCCGAAGCGGATGTCCGGATGCGCCGTCAGGATGGCGAAGAACGCCTCGCGCTGGGCTTCGGTGAGTTGCTTGGAATCGTTCAGGTCGCGCAGCCGCTCATCAAAACCGCCGTCCCGCCAACCCTGCGGAAGGATGACCGCCGCCGCCACGACCGGCCCGGCCAACGGCCCGCGCCCGGCTTCGTCCACGCCGGCCACACAGATGAAGCCCTTGCTCCAGAGCTCTGTTTCGAAAGACAGACGATGGAAAGGCTTCGCCGCCATGCTTAACAGTGAGTGCCCAGTTGAACGCGTCCCTCCGTCTGGAGACTGCATCGCCGCGCCAGCGTCTTGGAGTGCGGCAGCCCTCTGCCGCTTTCGAAGGTCCAGGTGCGCACCAAAGCGGCAG
>CAYJNU010000384.1:0-8037 GCA_964371005.1 uncultured Verrucomicrobiota bacterium
ATCCGGGACAACACCCCGGTGATCTCACCGATCCTCAAGTTTGCCGACATGATGTTGGACAGCGGCGACGATCCCCCGTTGCCCTCGACCAACGTGACCGTGACCTACCATTTTGCGGCCAACGGGATGGTGGCCAAACCCGCGGACTGGGGCCAGCGCGCCAGCCCCGGCGCAGTGCAGCAAGCGTACGGCGAATATCTGGTCAAACTGCTGGAACTCCGTGCCGGGTTGCGTGAATTGTCGGCCGACGCGGAGCGGCTCAACGAGAAATACCATTGGTATTATGCCGACGCGGTGGGCTGGCACGATGTGCAGCAATACGAGCAGCAAATCGCCGCCACCACCAACAGCCAGGCCGTCCTCACCGCCGCTGTGGAAACCTGGGGCCGGATGCAGGCCAACTACACCAAGAGCCTGGCTGGAATGCAGGAATCCATGCAGCAGGTGATCTCCCGTGCGCTGCCCAGCTCCCTGATCATCGGCATGGCCAATGGCGGGGACACGCTTTCCGGCGTCAAGGCGTCGCTTTACGGCGTGGGCTACACCATCCAGCAGGTCGCAAAGATCGCGTTTCTGGCCAAGGAGAACTATTGGGAGATGTTCAAGCTGGCCAACACCGTCAGCCAGTCTGAATACAAGGTCCAAACCATCAAACGCGAAATCCAGCTCGCCGATCAGGAAATGCGCAATTCCATCCTGGACCTTGCGCGTCAGCAAGAGACCACGGTCGCCCAGCTCTTTGCCGCCCTGCAAGAAGTCGAGCGGGCGCGGGAGCACTGCCTCTCCGTCATCAGTGACGGCGAGCGGCTGTTGGCAGAACGGGAAAGCGTCCGCATCGCCGCCGCCAACCGCGTGGCTGCGGGACGGTACCAGGACATGGCCTTCCGGATCTTCCGGAACGACGCGTTGCGCCGTTACAGCGATGCCTTCGAGCTGGCTGCCCGTTACACGTATCTCACCGCCAAGGCCTACGACTACGAAACTGGTCTGCTGGCCTCGGACAGTGATTTCGATGCCGGCGCCGTGTTCTTCAAGGACATCATTCGCTCGCGCACCATTGGCCGTCTCGTGGGCGGGCAACCGGCGCTGGGCGCCACCCGTATCGGTGAGCCTGGCTTGGCCGACGTGCTGGCGCGCCTGAACGCCAACTGGAGCGTGCTGCAAGGCCGGCTCGGCTTCAACAACCCGCAAACCGAAACCAGCCGCTTCTCGCTGCGCACCGAGCTCTTCCGCATCGCGCCCGGCACCGAGGGCGACGCGCGCTGGCGCCAGGTGCTGGAGCAGGCCACGGTGGACAACCTGCTCGCGCATCCCGCCTTCCGGCGTTACTGCCTGCCCTTCGCCTCGCAAAGCGGATTGCAGGATCGCGAACCCGGCCTCGTGATCCCGTTCAGTTCGACCATTGATTTCGCGAAGAACTTTTTCGGGCGCGACCTTGCCGGGGGCGATGGCGCCTACGACTCCTCGCATTTTGCCACCAAGATTCGGAGCGTCGGGGTGTGGTTCACGGACTACGACCGCGTCACCGATGGCTCACAAGACGTTTATCTCGCCAATCAGCCCCGCATCTATCTGATCCCGGTGGGCCTCGATGTCATGCGTTCGCCGACGGATTTGGGCGAGAGCCTGCGCCTGTGGCAGGTGCTTGACCAAGCCATCCCGGTGCCGTTTCCCGCCACCCCCGAAGAAGTCACCCAGCCCGATTGGATTCCGCTCTACGACACGCTGGCCGCGCCGTGGGCGCAGGCCCGCCGCTATCCCTCCTTGCGCGCCTATCACGACCGCGGCTTCAACGCGAGCGAGATGACTTACAACTCGCGTCTGATCGGACGCTCGGTCTGGAACACGCAATGGCTGCTGATCATCCCCGCCGGGACGCTCCACAGCGACCGCGCGCACGCCCTCGACTGGTTCATCTACGGCGGCACGGGCGAAGGGGGCGTCAGCGACATCAAATTGTTCTTCCAAACCTACTCCTATGCGGGCCACTGAACCGGGCCGCAGCCACTCTGAGATTTGAAATCGCAACTGACCATGAAAACGTTTCGACAGCTCTGCGGCTGCTGGCGGCGGATCGGCGGTCCTCACACACCGGCTGCCAAGGCTCAGCCGCGCGGCCTGGTGTGGATCGTCTTTGGGCTGTGGGCCGTGGGCGGTTTGTTGTCTCCTGTGGCTCGGGCTGAACTGCCCCATCCGTCGTTCGTCTATTTCGGCGAAGTCCTGGACGCCTGCGGTTGGCCCCTTTGCCGCACGGACCGTGCGGTCGTGATCGCGCGGCTTCTACGCCAGGGACTCTATGTCGAGTGCGGTCGCGGCCTCGTGGATGAAGGCATCGGCCCCGCGATCAATTACCGTGTCGAAGTTCCGTTGGATGACGGCCCCGACCAGCTCTACGCCACTTACGCAGCGCGTCCCGGTGAAACGATCCTCTTGTTCGTTCAGTTCAACGGCCACGAGTACCCGGTCATGGATGCGCAGGAAGTGCCGCAGGTCGGCCTTCCCGGCGGCCAAATTCTGCACAACCTGTGCCTGGGGGAGGATACCGATGACGATGATCTGCCCGACCAATGGGAGGAATACCTCATTTGGTACTCCGGCGGCCTGTTGACCGACATCGCCGACGTGATCCCCGGCGACGATTTCGACGGCGATGGCTTCAGCAACCGGCAGGAGTATCTCGCCGGCACGGACCCATGTTGGGAAGTGGACTTCCCTTTCCTCGACGCCGTGCGTTGGTTCTCCCAGGTGGGCAAACTAGGCGTGGCCTTCTACAGCGTTCCGGGGAAGACCTATCGTCTTCACGCTGCCGAGAGTCTTGCGGCGCCGGACGCAACGACATGGCGGCGACAACTCATCACGGCCGATGCCGATGGCGAGCCCGTCGAGAGCTACTGGCGGGGCGACGGCTACTTCACCTGGCTCTTCTTCCAACCCACCGCGGCGGCTACGTTTTATCGGCTGGAAGTCCAATGAGTCGCTACCACAAGCCTGTCTCGTAGCGCAGTTGCAGAGCTGGTTGATGGCCTGCGCCTTCTCCTTGAACCTGATGGCGAATCCTTGTCCCACGTGGGACAGAGTTTCGTCACTTCGCCGCGAGGCCGGTTCAGGACACTGGAGTCTGCCTGTTCCTGTTCCAAGCAGCCGGACGGAGATTCAAGAAGAGCGGAGGTTTTACTTGAGCGGTCCATCCCAATTGGGGCAATACTTCCATCCGATGCAAACGCTCGCTCCGACCCAGCCAGATCGAACCTTCACGCGTAGAAGCTTTTTGCGTTCAACCTCCATCGGGGCTGCGGCCTTGAGCATCAGCCCCCTGATCCTGCGCAGCGCGCCCGGCGCAAACGACCGAATCCGCATCGGCATGATCGGCGCCGGCGACCGCGCCCAGGCCTTGCTTGCCGAGATCATCAAGGCCGCCAAAGCCGAGAATGTTCAGGTCACCGCGATTTGCGACGTGTGGAAAAAGAACCGCGCGGCCACCGCCGCCAAGATCGAGAAGGCGTTCGGCGCCGCGCCGCAGATGTTCAGCAAGTTCCAGGACCTGCTGGCGATGAAGGACGTGGATGCCGTGACCATCGCCACGCCGGATTTCAGCCACGCGCCCATCCTGCTCGCCGCGCTTGAAGCCGGCAAAGACGTGTATGTCGAGAAACCGATGTCCATTGACCTCGACGCAGCCAACAAGGCTCTTGATCTGGCTCGCGCGAAGAAGGCCGTCGTGCAGGTGGGCACGCAACGGCGCAGCGACGGCAAGCACGTCGCCGCAGCGAAAGAGATCGCGTCCGGCGTGCTCGGCACGATCAGCCGCTTCTCGGTGGGGATGCATTTCAACCAGGCCCGCTGGGCCCGGGCTTACGCGGACTGCCAGGCAGCCGACGTGGATTGGCCAGCGTTTCTCATGGGCAAGGGATCGCAACCGTTCGACGCGAAGTTGCTCCGGCGCTGGCAGCTTTACCGGTTTTGCACGAATGGAATTGCCGGCCTCTGGCTGCCGCACTACGCCGACCTCGTCTGCATGCTGATGCGCGCGAAGTATCCGACTCGCGGCGTGGCGTTCGGTGGCAACTACGTCTGGAAAGATGGCCGTGAGCACTCGGACACCTTCCACACGATCCTCGAATATCCGGAAGGCTTCATGTTCGATTTCGCCATGAGCCTGGGCAACGCGGCGGGCACGCACTTCACGATCCACGGCACCAAGGCCACGCTCGACATGGAAGCGTGGACGATCACGCCCGAAGGCGGCACGAAAGCCAAGCCCGCTGAGCGGAAGCCAGTCGGCAGCGAACCGGTACCCGGTCACATGCAGAACTGGCTGCAATGCCTCCGCTCGCGAGAACGACCGGTGTGCGACATCGAGTTCGGCCAGCAACAAACCGTGGCAGTAGTGATGTCAGCGCAGGCGTTCGAAACGGGGCTGCGGCATCGCTACGATGCGGCGAAGCGGGCGATCATGCCCGGTTAACTCACCGTCCCCACAAGACGGCCCAGCCAATGGCGGGTCGTGCTCTTCGACGTGCCCACGGGACAACATTCCCAGCGCGAACAACTGCGCCGCGACCTGCGCGAGCAAGGCTTCGGCTACGTGCAAACCAGCGTGTGGATCACGCCCGATCCGCTGACGGAGGAGCGGCAGATTCTCGGTGGCGGGAAGATCAATGTGGAATCGCTCCTCCTGCTGGAAGCGCGGCTGTGCGCGCGTTCCCTCGCCCATCGGATGGGAGAGGGTGGCCGGCCGGCCGGGTGAGGGATGAGGCTGCGCGGAAATCGTCGCGGGCGCGTGGGACTTCGAGCCCATCAACCGCCGCTATGCCCGGCATCTGAAAATCCTCGGCGAGCGCCCGGGTGGCGCGCTCTGCAATCTGAAATCTGCGATCTGCAATCCAGCGCAGCGTGGCGGGCGGCGGCGGAGCGCGAGGCGTGGCTGGAGGCGGTGACGCACGATCCGCTGCTGCCGGGCCGGATTCGGCCGTCCGATTACCTGAGGCAACGGACATGGCGGCGGCGGGTGGAAGTGCTCCGGGACGCCAGCCGGCAACTGCGCACGTTCAAACCCGAATAGCCCTGTGCAATACTTTGTTGCAGATGCAACATGAACTCGGTCAACGCAGCCGCGTTGCTTCTCTGCGGAGGATGAGCCTGAGCTTTGGACGCGGCCTTGCCGGGCTAACAGTCAGGTTTGTTGGTAGTTCACGGCAGCGACTCGGCAGTCTGGACAAAAGAAAGAATAGTAGATGCCTTCCTCCGGTGGCGTCATAGAGCGGTTATCAAACTGCGCCAGAAACTTCATGACGTTTTGGCATTCAGGGCAGCGGAGATATTGAGCGTCTTGAAGCCACATTGGTCCGCCGCCCAAACTCGTCGCGTCACCAATGCCAAAAGGCTCGGAGGCAGCAAACGGTGGTTGTGGTTTGAGAACCAATTTCCGAACCGAAGCGGGCCGACCACCGAAGCTGCTGCTTTCTTCAGACTTGGTTGGAGGATGTAACTCGGCAGTCCCATCCGAGTGATACCGCGAGAACACCGCCGGACAAAAGCACGCACAATTGAGACAGCAGAGCACCCGCCTCGGCGCGCCGCTTCTCTCGCCCGAAAACAAATCCCGGGACAGGTTTGTGAAATCGAAAAGCCAGGCGAGAGAACCACCGCACGCTGGGCAATGCTCCCCAATCTCGATTCGGCAGGGAACAACCAACTCATCGGACGACGAATCATTGCACGGCGCGATTTGATGACAAGACAGAGAAACCAAATCTCTGCGCCTGGCATTGGCGTCGAGCGCCACACCTGCATGGTGAAGGTAATCTTCAGGAGGCACATGCAAACCACTGGCCCAGACTGGCGGGGCATTTCTCCATTTCAGGAACGCCCTGAAAGCAGGTTCGCCGCGCGTCCATGCGAGCGCCAAGAGCAGGTGATTGAGTTGAAGGACTTCGGCCTTCTCGATGCGCTCAATGACCCGGTGCGCGACATCATCAGGTGCATCGCGGTAGATGCTTGAAGGCCAGAAAAGCTCTCTTCGGAAGACTTCAACCGTTTGCGGACCGAGTCCATCACGCCGGAAGTTTGCCAGACATGTGAGAATAGATACAGCGAGGTTGTTGGGTTCTGACGAATCGTCCAAACATACAGACGCTCGCTCGGCGAACAACCGGGCCTCCGCATCAGACAGCTCAGCATGAATCTCGACCCAGGCTTCGCCAGAGACGATCACGGCTTTTATCTGCTGGGCGATCTCTCGAAGAGCGGTGACAGGACTGGAACTGAGACCCCCAAATAACGACGCCCGAAACGGAGAGCTTCGAGTAACCGGCTGACCTGCCCGGCTGCTTGTTCAAGTCTTTTGTCGGAAAACCCTCCACGATCAGGATTCAGGACAGACCCCGGCGGGCGGACGCCTCGCATCAATGCCGGCACGATCAAGCCGAACCTCAGCAAGAATTCATCTTCCTCTAATGTGGTAGCAATGCCCATGTATCGTTTCAGCGATTGAACGTGTGGGCGAATGGTTTCGTCGTCTGCGGAGGGCACATGGCCGTTTTCAACAGCCTTACAAAACCAGCGAAGGTTTCCTTGGTATTGTCCGAGGTGCTTTGCCGCGTGCTTTAGAAAGAGTTCGTTTGCGTTCATTCAGTTTGAGCCTCACGTCGGCTGCTACGGGTTGAAGAGCTTTTCCACCTTCGCCTTCACCGCCGCATCCATCTTGATGAGCGGCGGCCAGGGGCGTTTGAAGCCTTCGCCCGGCATTTTCTTCGTCGCATCAATGCCCAGCTTGCCATTGGAGGCAACCTGTGCCGCGTCCTTGCAGCCGGGGATGACGGCACTGACGAGCGGATTCCTCAGACACCAGGCCTGCGCCCACTGCGCCATCGGCACGCCCGCCGGCAGTTCCGTGCTCTTGATGGCTTCCACGTCAGCCAACCATGCTCGCACCTTGCTCGTTTCCAGCGTCGCACGGACATCGTTTGCAGGGAAGGAGACCGTGGCGTCGAACTTGCCCGAGAGGAACCCGCTGGCCAGCGGCACGCGAGCCAGGACGCCTAGATCATGCTTCTGGGCGTCGGGCAGGAAATCCTGCTCCGCACGCCGCGCCAGCCGATTGTAAACGACCTGCAAGACTTCCGCGCCGACGCCGAGCGCCTGCTGGGCTTGCAGCGGCCCGCCTTTGCTTGAAATCGAAATCCCCAGTTGCCGAATCTTGCCCGCCCGCTTCTGCCGGTCCAGCATGGCCCACAACTCCGGCTGCTCGAAATCGGCGTCGCTGCCGGAGTGGAACTGGTAGAGGTCAATCGCCTCCACCCGCAGCGCCCGCAGGGACTGCTCCAACTGCTTCTGTACGTCGGCAGGCGACGCATGCCAGGTGCGGTTCTGAAAACCGTGGTACTGGTGACCAAACTTCGTGGCGACAATCCAACCCTGACGATCGTGCCGCGAAAGGTAATCGCCTATCAAAGACTCGGACACGTGGTCGCCGTAGCACTCGGCGGTGTCAATCAGGTTGATGCCGTGCGCTGCCGCCTGGTCCAAGATGGCATCTGCCTCCGACTGCGTGTAGTCGCGTCCCCATTCGCCGCCGAATTGCCACGTACCCAGCCCGATAACTGAGACCTTCAGTTCCGTTCGTCCCAAACGCCGATACTTCATGTGGGTCTTTGTAGTTGTCCGCCGCTCGTAGTCAAGGCGGGGCTCGTCCTCAAACAGCACGCGCTACGAGCGGCACCATTCTCAATCATGCTAGTCCGCCCGCCCGTCGCCGAACGTCACCCGCAGCAACTCCTGGCTGGCGGTGTCGCTCCCCGCAACGCTGACGCCGGACGCGAGTTCAGTTGGAGCGCCTCACCCATATCGTTGAGCCCAATGCTATGGGTCAGTTGGGCGTAGCGGTCTAACGAGCCGGGGCCACGTAGGTCAGGATGGCGATGTAATGCGCCAGCGCGCCCAGCATCACAAAAATATGCCAGACTTCGTGAAAGCCAAACTTGCCCGGCACAAAGTTGAAAATCTTGGTGGCATACACGATGGCGCCCAGTGTGTAGA